>JBBQDV010000100.1:0-10580 GCA_038320005.1 Cyanophyceae cyanobacterium | reverse complement strand
GAACGCGATCGCGCGATCAAGACCAATCTGGAAAACTGGTTAAATCTCCACAGCTTCTATCCTGGTGTTATTAACCGTATCAAAGAAATACTCGCCTCTCCCACTGATTTATATATCGTCACCACCAAAGAAGGGCGATTTGTAAAGCAACTCCTCCAACAAGAAAAACTTGACTTCCCAACAGAAAAGATTATCGGGAAAGAATCCCAACGTCCCAAGTCTGAAACTTTACGTCAACTAATTACCGCAGCAGCAAATCCAGTAAATATTTGGTTTGTAGAAGATCGTTTAGAAAGTCTCTATAAAGTCCAGAAAGCGGATTTAGAGCAAGTTAAGCTCTTTTTAGCAGATTGGGGTTACAACACTCCGCAAGCAAGAGAAAGTGCGGATAAAGATCCTGATATTGAGTTAATTTCCCTTGAGCAATTTAGCCAAGATTTTTCTCAGTGGTTGAATCTTAATTAACGCAAAGGCTTTTGCAACTGGGATTGTAGCGTTTCTTCTAAATCCACAAAAATACCAGGGAAAGGCGACTTCTGCCCTGAATTTGCTTCAGCGAATAAAAGCCAACGACTGGCTATTGGTAATTCTTGCAGACTTTGAGGGTTTGCAGTCAGCCAAATAAGGGGGCTATTACCTTTTAATTTACTGAGTGTATCTTCTTCTGTATCCGTTGCAGCAAGGGCTTCTAGAACTGATTTCTTCCCCTGTATCAATCCTGTGCGTGCTGTCCAAAGTTTAACATTCATCTTTTGCTTCAAAGCGTAGAAGTAGAGGGAGGCTGCTGCAATTACGCCCTGTTCAAAAATTTCTTGTTTCCAAATCGTCCCACTATCTAAAGCGATAATAAGTTCTTGTCCCCCAGTGAAGATTTCTAACTCGCGGACTTGAAATTCTCCGAGTTTAGCACTGCTGCGCCAGTGAACTAAACGAATGGGATCACCGATGCGGTAAGGGCGGAGGGATTTTGTTACCCCTTCTGTTGCAGCCATCTGATACTGGTCGCGTTCAAACTCTGCATCGTCTTCTATCCCTACGGAATTAATGATTGGGCAATTAGTAAGGGGTAGAACAGGAGGATAGACAATTGCTTTTGTGGGGACTTCCCAACTGCGACGACACCAGAATAAACCCAGGGGATTACCAGAGCGAATCTGAACTTCTTGCCAACGATATACCCCCCGTTTTTGGGTAGGATAGTCATAAATCCAACGATGTAGTCCTTGAGGGGGGATCACTTCAATACCAGTGATTTCGGGTTTACCTAAAACGAATGGTAACAAGTCTTGCGCTTGGAGGAGGGTACGAGGTTGGGGGGTGGGATTCGCGATCGCGATTTCAATGGTTAGCTGATCCCCAGCACTAACTGGAGAGATTTCTGAACGCTTAACTTCTAACTTTTTCAGGGAACGACGCGCAAAGTAGCCTGCAATAATTAATAGAGCGAAAATAGTCCCACTGATAACATAAAGCCATCCTGCCATTGTATTTAGTGCAGCTGCAAAAAACGAGAGCGCGATCGCGATTAAAACCCCACCCCCATAAGACGGAACTAACCAATGAGACTCTAACCAATTTGCAGCGCGACTAAACAGATTCATTATTTTTGTTAATCAGTTTACATAAGCGTAACTTAGTCCCCTGACTATTCCAATGCACCTGATCAAAAATTCCGTAAAGCATACACATACCCCGTCCACTTTCTGCTTCTTCAGGGGGTAACTTTTTCAAAGACTCCAAGCAAGAGTAATCGGGCTTAAATCCTGCCCCTTTATCAGAAATAATCCAGGAACATTGCTCATCAGTAATTGAATAATGAACTACAATTGCCTTACAGGGATCAAGATTATTACCGTGACGAGCAGCATTAACCAAGGCTTCCTGTAAACCTAAGCGGACTTCTTGTTGATATTCTGAGGGGATTTTCGCAATCAATAAGTCAAGAATTGGGCAGAGATAGAGAGTAGAGGCAAAACTGATCATACCCCAATCACATTTGGGTGGACGCAGAGAAATAGCAATCATCTTTCTTTTTTCCTCTGGTTTTTACGATAACACTCAAATAGAGCTGTTAGTTCTGCTGTTTGATAAAAATCTAGGCAGGAAGCGGAGCAGCTAAACGGTATTTCAAGACTCATTAGTTGTTTGAGAATAAATCCCCCTCTTGCTCAAAAAGTGCCTTCACCTCCATTATAACTAACTTCGTTTCCCAAACCATTCATAACGATGGTCGCGAATTTGCTCGTAAACTTGATCCCCTAGCCATTTTGCCCCAGGAATCGCGTGATATAGATTAATTAGAAAATCTCCTGTAGGCAGCAAACGGGTGATTTCTTCGATAGCATCACTTCCTTGCCAACGACGGGTTGGATTTTGGGCATCAATCAAGTACATGCCTTCTGCACAACTAGCTAGAGTAACATTAAACTGTTCCAAGACTACTTTATCAGACATGGGTAGATAGTCGAAACGCGATTCATTATCAAGTTTTTTTAAGATATCAACCGCAGTAACGCAGAAGTTACATTGATCATCATAGATAACGTGGTAAGACATATTAAATTAACATATTAAGACCTATTCTACTGTGCGGTGATTTAGTTGACAAGCCCTAGCAATCAGATCTACAGGTAAGCTACTTCTTTAGCACTACCTGAAATTCCCACCATTAGCTAAACTGCTATGGTTAGCAAAATTGTAAATCTCAAAAATTGAGGAAAAGATGAAATCATCTCTAGTAATTCTCTATCACCGCCAGCCTTTCGATGAAGTGGTTGTGGATGGTAAAACCAAATATCTTTCTAAAAAAAGCCCTAACGGGATTGTCCCCACCCTGAAGAGTTTTTTCGCTGGGGTTAATCAAGGTACTTGGGTAGCTTGGAAAGAAGTTGAAGAGGATGCACAGAAAGACTTTGAAGAACGGGTTGTTCCTGAAGAAGCAGCAAACTATAGTGTTCGGCGTATTGGTTTGAGTGCGGAGGAAGTTAAGCATTTCTATCACATCACCTCGAAAGAAGCATTTTGGCCCATTCTTCACTCTTTCCCTTACCACTTCACTTCAGAAACCTCAGATTGGGAAAACTTCCATAATATTAACCGTAAATTCGCGGAAGCTGCTTGTGAAGAAGCTGCGGATGATGCCTTGATTTGGGTTCACGACTATAACCTTTGGCTTGCGCCTCACTATATTCGCCAACTCAAGCCTAATGCTCGGATTGCCTTCTTCCATCATACGCCTTTCCCCTCTGTTGATATCTTCAATATTTTGCCCTGGCGTGAAGAGATTGCTGATAGTTTACTTTGCTGTGATATCGTCGGTTTCCATATTCCCCGTTACTCACAAAACTTTGTTAATGTTGCCCGTAGTTTACGAAAAGTAGAAATTGTTAAAATCGAGCCTGTTCCTGAAAATATTACGCCTGTCGGTATGGCTTTAGCTGAACCAGAAATGGTTACACAGTTGCGTTACAAAGACCAATTAGTTAGGATTGATGCGTTTCCTGTCGGCACAAATCCGCAGCATATTACTAGCGTTCTCGATAAACCCGAAACTCAAGCACGGCTGAAAGAAATTAAGTCGGCGATGGAGGGACAAACTCTTATTTTCTCCGCTGGGCGCATTGATTACGTTAAAGGAACGAGTGAATTACTCAACACCTATGGAAGCTTGTTTGAACGCCGTCCTGAGTTGATTGGGAAAGTTAGTTTAGTACTGACTGCGGTTGCACCCGCTGCGGGGATGCGGATTTATGAAACCGCTCAAAGTGAGATTGAGCAAATGGTGGGGAATATTAATGGGCGTTTTGCTCAATTTGATTGGATTCCCATCCGACTCTATACTCAGCCTGTCCCTTATGCAGATTTGATGTGTTATTTCAATTGTGCAGATATTTGCTGGACAACTCCCCTACGAGATGGCTTAAACTTAGTGGCTAAAGAGTATATCGTTGCTAAGAAAGGCGAAATTGGGGCGTTAGTATTGTCTGAGTTTGTCGGGGCTGCTGTCGAGTTACCTGAAGCAATTTTAACGAATCCTTATTCTATTGACCGCATGAATCAAGCGATTGATAAGGCTTTGGCGATGTCTGATGCAGAGAAAAAGGAACGGATGGAGAAGATGTATAAAACCGTGATTGAATATGATGTTCAGCGTTGGGCAGATCATTTATTTGATGAGTTCCAAAAAATCCAACCTTCAGCAGAGATGCACAAGGAATCGGTACACCCTGAAACTCCTTCTAATTACTAATTAAGATGGGTCAGGACTTACTCACAATTAATTAAGATTCTCCTAAATCCCCCTTAACAAGGGGGACTTGCTTAAGTGCTATTTATTTAATATTGAGAGTCGTTTCTTTTGCTGATATGGACTCAAAGGCTTTCGCAATATTGCAAGGGTGGTTAGCTGGTCGTTCTCCTACTCAGGAAGATTATCAACAGTTAGAACAGTTCTATCCTGATTCACTTTGGGACAATACTTTAGTGAACTTGCAGAGGAAATGCTCCTATTTCCAAAGATTATATCCAGAGGTGGTCGAACTTTGCCAAAGTCAAGGAATTGCTATTCAAGAGAATTTGATCTTAACTCTATGGCGTTTCTGGCTGCCTTTTAGCTTGCAATTACACCAAAAACAGCAAAAATTGGGTCGTCCTCTGGTTCAAGGGGTTCTGGGAGGTCAAGGAACGGGTAAAACGACCTTGGGGGAAGTGGTGCAGTTGATTCTTTCCCATCTCGGTTGCCGTTGTGTCAGTATTTCCCTAGATGATTTGTATAAAACTTATGCCCAAAGGCAGCAACTTCAGGAGGTTGATCCCCGTCTTATTTGGAGAGGTCCCCCAGGTACTCATGATATTCAGTTAGGCATAAATGTATTGGAACAATTACGACGAGGGGATCAAGGGGTTGCTATTCCTCGTTTTGATAAGTCTGCTTATGGTGGGGCAGGAGAAAGGGAAGATTCGGAAGTTATTGCTTCGGCAGATGTAATTTTGTTTGAAGGTTGGTTTGTGGGGCTAAGGACGGTGAATGAGGCGGTTTTTGATGATGCTTCCCCTTTTCTTAATACTCCTGAAGATGTGCAATTTGCGAGGGATATGAACCGCCAGTTAGAGGATTATTTACCTTTATGGGAGAAGTTAGATAGTTTGCTGGTAATGCTACCTCAAGATTATCGCTGGTCGTTGCAGTGGCGACAGGAAGCGGAAGCTAAAATGAGGGCGCAAGGGCGTTCGGGGATGAGTGATGTTGAGATTGAAAGGTTTGTCGAGTATTTTTGGAAGGCGTTACATCCTGATATTTTTCTTCCTCCTTTGATTCGTAATCGGGATTGGGTGGATTTGGTGGTGGAAGTTAAACGTAGTCACGAAATTAATAAAATATATTCTCCGAGTTAATATAATGAAACGTCATTTCTTTCTATTTAGTCTAATTATCGGTTTAAGTCTGGCGATTTTTAGCCATCAGGTTTGGAGTCAACCAGAGGGTGTTCTCATCGCGGTGGAGGCTGCATCTGAACCCATTAGGATTGTGGTAATTAGTGATTTGAATAGTCAGTATGGTTCGACGGAATATGAACCAGAGGTGAAAAACGCGATCGCGCTTATCCCAAAACTCAAACCTGATTTAGTATTATCAGGGGGAGATATGGTTGCAGGTCAAAAACGGGATTTAACAGAAAGCCAAATTAGGGCGATGTGGTCAGGCTTTGATCAACATATCGGTAAACCGTTACGAGACGCTAAGATTCCCATGGGGTTCACGATGGGGAATCATGACGCATCTTCCGCATTATCTCCTGAAGGGAATTATATCTTTAATCGCGATCGCGCGATCGCGTCTCAATATTGGCAAGACCCCAACCACGATTCTGGTCTAAATTTTGTTGATAAGGGCAATTTCCCCTTCTATTACAGTTTTTCCCAAAATGATATCTTTTACCTAGTTTGGGATGCCTCTACCGCTAGGATTACTCCGACACAACTTGCTTGGGTAGAAAGGAGTTTAGCAAGTCCCGAAGCCCAGAATGCGAAACTGAGAATCGCAATTGGACATTTACCCCTCTATGGTGTGGCGATTGGACGAGATAAACCAGGAGAAGTCTTACACTCCCCCGAACAATTGCGTTCCCTGCTGGAAAAATATAATGTTCATACTTACATTAGTGGTCATCAGCATGTCTATTATCCAGGACATCGGGGTAAATTAGACCTTCTTCACGCTGGCGTTTTAGGAGCAGGTCCGCGTCAATTGGTCAACAGTGATTTACCTCCCAATAAGACTATGACAATTCTTGATATTAATCCCACCACCGCAGCTATAGATTACACAACCTATGATATGCGTACAATGGAGTTAATTGATCAGCAAAACCTCCCTCGTCTGATTGTGGGTCATAATGGTTGGGTATTACGCAGAGATATCGAGAAAACAGATTTAACACCCCAAGAACAGGCTTTAATCAATTAAACACGTCCAATTCGCGCCAAAGGATTCACTCGCATATATTAAATACAACTAATTGGAATTTTCGCTATTTCTAAATCTAATCCCTGCTGAAATATCGCCTCAATTGATAACATATCGCCTCTAGTTGTTCTAAATTTATGATCTTTTGTCGCCCTAATTTTCCGCCCATCTTCTAATTCGTACTCAAATATTTCTTGTTCACCGCGATTATGCCACTGGGCGATTTGTTGAGTGTAAATTAAACCATTTGTATCAACACTATAAACACTACATTCAATCCTTTCTGTTACTATCTTTCCAATCGGTAATGCGCCATATTCGACAGTTTGAATCTCCGTATCGTAACTCAAACAATATTCTGCAAATAATACCATCTGGTCAAATAAAGAATTAGCCAACTCTTTCCTAATTCCATTTTTAGTTGACCCGTCAATGAAAATTTGCCGATGTTTTTCCATCTCAGCAATTTTCTTTTTACCCATCGCCCTTCGCAATAAGTCAGCTTCTCCTAAAGTATAACCAGCAAGGTCTTGAGCGATTTTCATAATTTGCTCTTGATAGACCATGACCGCATAGGTTTCTTTTAAAATAGGTTCGAGTAAAGGATGTTCATAAATGACCTCTTCTCGTCCATGCTTGCGGTCAATAAACTTAGGAATGAGTCCTGCATCGAGAGGACCTGGGCGATAGAGTGCCAAAATAGAAGAAATATCTTCAATTCCTGATGGTTTTAAGTCTCGGACAACTTGACGCATTCCCGAAGATTCTAACTGAAATATACCTTCTAATAAGCCATCTTCGAGTAACTTATGAGTTTTCTGAATATCAATTGGTAACTTTTTGATTTCGCCTTTATCACGGATTTGTAAAGCCTTTCTTTCATCAATGGGAAGTTGATCTAAATCTATATCAATATTTTGATGCTTCTTAATTAATTCCGCTGCTTTCTGTAAGGTAGTGAGGTTTTTTAAACCCAAAAAGTCCATTTTCAATAGTCCTAAAGATTCTAAATCCTCCATAGAATATTGCGTAATAACTGCGCCTTCATTATTTTTTTGTAAAGGCACAATCTCATCCAAAGGGTCAGCAGAAATGACCACTCCTGCTGCATGAACACCAAAGGTTTTATTAGTTCCTTCAATACGAATTGCCATATCTAACCAATGATGAGTTTGGGGGTCGTTATCGTAGCGTTCTTTAAACTCAGGACTAGGAGTTCCCTCGGAAATCATTACGGCTAATTTTGCAGGCTTTCCTCGCGCTACGGGAATCATTTTCGCCATGCGGTCAGATTCAGCATAGGGAATATCTAGTACCCTAGCGACATCTTTTAATACCGCTTTGGAGGTCATGCGGTTAAAGGTGATAATTTGTGCAACTCTATCTTCCCCATATCTTTTAGTTACATATTGAATAACTTCGTCCCTTCTTTCAATACAAAAATCCGTATCAATATCAGGCATTGATTTACGTTCTGGATTGAGAAAACGCTCGAACAAAAGACCGTGATGAACTGGATCAATATTGGTAATTTTTAAGGCATAAGCAACTAAAGAACCTGCTGCTGAACCGCGTCCAGGTCCAACGGGAATACCATTATCTCTGGCGTATTTAATATAATCCCAAACAACTAAAAAATAGGTGGAAAAACCCATTTGTTGCATGACTTTTAGTTCTGATTCTAAGCGTTCTTTATACTCAGGAGAAATCTCTGTACGGGCGCGACATTTGAGGCGTTCTAGTAATCCGTCCCAGGTTAAAGATTCTAAATATGTATCGGGGGTGTGTCCAGCAGGAACAGGGTAATGGGGAATGCGAGGTTCTCCCATAATTTTATAAGCTTTGACCTTATCTGCTACTTCACAGGTGTTAGCAATTGCTTCTGCTATAGTATCTTCTTCTAAATGATCTCGAAATAGCAGTTTCATCTCCTCCGCGCCTTTAAGATATTCCGTTCCGCTATACCGTAAACGTTTATCTTCAACAATCTTTTTCCCTGTTAAGATACAGAGTAAAGCGTCATGGGCTTCGACATCATTACAAGAAATAAAATGAGAGTCATTTGTGGCAATAATTTTAATATCTAATTTACGAGCAATATTAACAATTTCACAGTTAACTATTCTATCTTCGCGAGAACCATGATCTTGAATTTCTAAATAATAATCATCTCCGAATACTTTCTTATACCATTTTGCCAGTTCTCTCGCCCTTTTATAGTCTCCTGCTAAGATTGCTTGGGGTATTTCTCCCCCTAAACAAGCGCTAGTAACTATTAAACCTTCTTTATATTGTTCTAACAATTCTTTGTTAATACAAGGACGGGCAAAAATACCTTTTCCTTGATAACCTTTGAGGTGAGAAATAGTAGTCAGTTTGACTAAATTTTTATAACCTTGGGTATCTTTTGCTAATACGACTTGATGGTAACGACGACAACGCTTTTGTTCTTCAACATTACCGTTAATGACGTACATCTCATTACCGATAATGGGCTTGACTCCCTTTTTTTGACAAGTTTTGATTAAGTCTACTGCCCCATACATTACACCATGATCCGTCAGCGCGATCGCGTTCATGCCCAATTCCACTGTACGGTCAATCATCGTGGTTAATTGAGACGCACCATCGAGTAAACTATAATCACTATGAACGTGTAAACCAACAAAAGACATATTATTTTTAAATATAATTAGAGTAAAGAAAACCCCTAGCAGTAAAATCACAACTAAAGGTAATTGTCAAGAAAATAAATATTACTTAATAAGGATTACTTCTTGGTCGTAAAAGCGGTTGTATACATCATCAAAAATGCACAAATCATTAAAATAACGGCTATTCCACCGATTGCTAGATTAATTAAATCAAACTTTTCCATCTCTTCTCCTTTTTTCTTCTATTTCCCATACTAATATTTTACCAAGGTAGCTGACTTCCATCCCAGGAGAAAAATTCGCCACTATCTTCTAACGTTAAATTCTCAATCACTTTCCAGAGTAGGAATACAGTTTTTTCGACAGAAAAGAGTTTTTCAGGAGGAACATTTTTTTGAAAAGGGCTTGACAAACGGGTAGCTGTTGTTCCTGGGTGGAGACTAACAACAATCGTCTGCGGACATTTCCGCTTATATTCAATCGCTACAGTCCGCATGAACATATTTAAAGCCGTTTTTGACCCGCGATAGCCATACCATCCCCCCAGATAGTTATCCCCAATGCTACCCACCTTAGCAGAGATACTCGCAAAAACACTTCCCTCTTGATGTTTCAACAGAGGTACAAGATATTTCGCCAGCAAAACTGCGCCAATGCTATTAACCCGGAAGTAATGAAGGAGATTATCCGCGTTAACTTGTTCCAGTCTCTTTTCTGGCTGTAACTCTCCAGCGTGAAGTACACCAACGCAGTAAATCACAAAGTGTAACTTATCAACTTCCTGACCTATTTTCCTAATTCCTTCAGCAATCTCTTCCTCATCGGTAATATCCATCACAACACAGCGTAATCGTGTTGAATGCTGCTTTTCCAAGTCTAGTAATTTTGAGGCTGTCTCTGACTTGCGATAAGTTCCATATATTGTTTTAAAGCGGTCATCTTTTAATAGTATTTGTATCCATCCTAAACCAATTCCTTGGCTTGCACCAACGACTAAAGCATTTGCACTATTCACCTTAGCAAAAATAGACATTTTTGTCACTCCTATTAATTTTAAAGATGAATTATACTAATCTTTCATTTTTTCTTTTTACCCTTAAAGAATCCCCCTAAAATTCCACCACCTTGTTTAGGAGAATCAGATGCAGGAACACTCTTTTTACCCGATTTTTCTTCAATCTGTTTATCTAGTGCGACCTTAATTTTTTTTGCCAATTCTTCATGAGGATTAGCTTCTAAAGCCTTTCTAATATGAATCTGCGCCATTTTATATTGCTTTTGCTTAATATATGCCCATCCAAGTAAAGCATGACAGGTACTATCATTAGTATTTAGCTTTAAACCTTCTCGTAATTCTAAAGTTGCTTTGGCAAATTCACCATCTTCAATATACTGTTTAGCACGGCGAGTATAATTCTCTGTCGGGGAAGCTTTTGCTTTAGTTTCCTGAGTTGATTCAG
>JBBQDV010000099.1:0-10635 GCA_038320005.1 Cyanophyceae cyanobacterium | reverse complement strand
TGGCTGGCATAAGTTGGTCTTTGCCTATCTACAGGGATGATGTACTCGCCCCTAATGGAGCATCGGTCTATTCGGCATGATCTAGAATTAACCCAATCCTTCCGTTCACGAAGCGCATAGTTATAGACAGAGCGACAGGTTTGCAGCCAATTATTGATAGTGGATACCTGTTCTGCTGTTAATATGAGCTTGTACTGGTAGTTAAGGGTTATCATCTTTAGGAAATGAACTGATGTTTTCTAAGTATAACCCAAAACTAGAAAAGCCGTCCTAAAAAGACGGGGCTTTTGACCCTTTCTTTTTGGTAAAAACAACATGGATAAAAACGCTTTTGTCACAGGAGGAACAGGATTTATTGGGGCGAACTTAATACGCCTACTATTACAAGACGGCTATAAAGTCAGGGCTTTAGTGCGTCCGAGTAGTTGCTTAAATAACTTGCAAAACTTAGACATAGAAATAGTCGCAGGAGATTTAAACGACACCAACTTAGCAGACAAAATTAAAGGCAGTAATATCTTATTCCATGTAGCTGCCCTTTACTCCCTTTGGCAAAAAGATAAAGAGGCTTTATATCAGAGTAACGTTTCTGGCACAATTAACATTCTCACCGCTGCCCGTCAAGCAGGAATAGAAAGAACCATTTATACAAGTTCCGTTGCTGCGATTGGTGTAGGAAAAAATGGCAACCTCGTAGACGAAACCCATCAGAGTCCCCCTGCTAAACTCATCGGTCACTATAAAAAATCGAAATATTACGCAGAACAGGAAGCCCTTAAAGCAGCCCAACAAGGTCAAGATATCGTCATTGTAAATCCTAGTACCCCTATCGGGGCTTGGGATATTAAACCAACTCCCACTGGTGATATTATCCTCCGCTTTCTACGCCGAAAAATGCCCGCCTATCTCAACACAGGCTTAAACCTCATTGATGTAGAAGATGTCGCCAAGGGACACCTTTTAGCCCTAGAAAAAGGCAGAACTGGAGAACGCTATATACTAGGTCATCAAAATCTCTCCCTAAAAGCCCTCCTTAGCGAATTGGCAAGCATTACGGGTCTGGCTGCCCCCCAACGAGAAATCCCCCCCTGGTTGCCCCTCAGCATCGCCTGGGTGGATGAAAAACTATTGACCCCCTGCGGTAAATCTCCCTCAGTTCCCCTCGATGGGGTACGCATGGCACAACAGCAAATGTATTACGACCCGTCCAAAGCCATACAAGAACTGGATTTGCCCCAAACACCGATACAGAAATCTTTGCAAAAAGCTGTTGATTGGTTTACTAATCACGGTTATATCAGGTAAGGCAAAAATTAAGCCTTAACCATGAATTTCTGGGCAGAACTACCTTTTTTAAGGCATGATGAACAAAAAAGGCGTATTATTTTTATCGACTTCTTTCAGGAGGAGGATAACGCCAGATACAGTTTTTGGTTATTCTAGTTGTACCAATCTAAGGGTGAGAGGAATTTTATGGTAGTTCATATGCAGCAAGCAATCGAAGTGGGTAAGTACTTAGTTTCACAAAAGTTAAAGGGTCGCAAGCGTTATCCTTTGGTGCTAATGTTAGAACCCCTATTTCGCTGCAACTTAGCCTGTCCAGGTTGCGGTAAAATCCAACACCCAAAAGAAATTCTCAAGCAAAATCTATCCCCTGAAGACTGTTTTGCAGCGGTCGAAGAATGCGGTGCGCCCGTTGTATCTATTCCTGGGGGTGAACCCTTGTTACATCCACAGATGGCTGAAATTGTCAAGGGTTTAATAGAGCGTAAAAAGTTTATTTATCTCTGTACAAACGGAATTTTATTAGAAAAGCATCTACACAAGTTTACTCCTTCTCCCTATTTAACCTTCAGTATTCACTTAGATGGGTTACAGGAACACCACGATAAATGCGTTGACCGCAAAGGCGTATTTGATATCGCCATTAGTGCGATTCGCGCAGCCAAAGCGCAAGGATTTCGCGTCACCACCAATACAACAGTATTTGAAGGTGCAAATCCTCAACAATTGCAGGAGTTCTTCGATTACCTTACGGAACTAGGAACTGATGGGATGATGATTTCCCCAGGTTATAGCTACGAGAAAGCCCCTGACCAAGAACATTTTTTACAACGAGAACAAACGAAAAATCTCTTCCGTGAAATTCTTGCACCTTATAAAACAGGGAAAAAGCGGTGGAATTTTAATCACAATCCTCTCTTTCTTGACTTTTTAATTGGGGATAAGGACTATGAATGTACGCCTTGGGGAAGTCCGAGTTATAGTGTCTTTGGTTGGCAAAAACCTTGCTATCTTTTAGGAGAAGGGTATTATGACACCTATCAAGAGTTGCTAGAAAAGACTGTTTGGGAAAATTACGGTCACAAGAGCGGTAATCCTAAATGTGCGGACTGTATGGTTCACTGTGGCTATGAGCCTACCGCAGCGACTGATGCAATGCAACCAGAAAATATTGCCCGTTCTGTGGGTACTCTTTTGGGTATTAGTAAGTAAGTTACAGGGGGAAGGTGAATGTGGAGACGCAAAATCATGCGTTTCTACGGGAATATCTCTAACTATATCAGAATTCAGCCTAAATTCTCAAGCTTCTTGAAACTAGCTGAATTCGACCAGCATCCATTTCTGACATGAGCAATTCTAGCGCCTCATAATCTATATCAGAAATATAACCCAGACGAGTAAGTTCTTCATTAATTCCTCTTTCTATATCGGGGGTCAAGCGTCTAATATAGAGAGCTTTTTCAACTAAAAGGCGAATAATATGTTTGGTGTTCACGGATTTTAACCTAACTAGACTATACTCACTTTCTCTTGATTTGCCTTTGAAAGCAACGATCTCAACTAGAGGTTAGCAGAGATCTATATCACATATAATCATGATTTCGGGTGAAACTTCGCTTTTCCTTATCTCGTTGATAATTACTTAGAACCTTAGCTTATGTGATATAAAGAAAAGTAGTCTTTAGATCTCCCTATGCTTTTAGTATAATCCCTAATAGATTATTGACCGCCCTCCTTAAGACATACATCACAATTGTTTATTTAAAACAAAAATTCAACTTACTAAGCATTATCTTCCGCTGCAAGTTGTGACTAATATTACAGTTTATATAGATGATTCTCCAATTTTTTAGTAAAACTAACTTTTATCAATTAACAAGTTCTAACTTTGGGAAGATTCTCAAAAAAACTCCTCAGAAAGGTGGCAATTACGAGAAATTACGTATATATTTGAAGAAATACAAATTGATATCTAAAGCTAGGAAAATTAATGCGTAGTTCCACTTTAATACCCAATATTTTCACGATCGCGCCTTGCGGTATCATTAACGCTGCTAATGCTCAAAACTTTGAAGCCCAATTAGTAACAACGATTGAATCTTATCCTGAGACAAACCTGCTCGTGGATATGGAGCAAGTAGAATTTCTTGATAGTGCGGGTCTAATGGTTCTAGTGAGGACGCTCAGATTGGCTAAAACTCATGAGAATCTCTTGCTTTTATGTTCGGTGAGTCCCTCGATCATGATCTTGTTTGAACTCACCCAAATCGATCAGGCTATTAGTATCTTCGCTGACCGTGAATCTGCTTATGCTTCCGTATAAATATACTTGCATCTTTCTTTTTGCTGATATTCTATTCAGCTTCCTCTGGGAAAATCCTCAATAACGCTTATTCTGAGTAACTGAACTACTTCCACCCCATCGTAGATCGCGATCGCGTTCCCTAACTTCTATCCGCGAGTAGAAATACAGCAAATTCTCACGAAAACTCGCAAATCTTATTTTTTTGCTTTAACATAATAAAATTCGAGGGAGTCTGAGAGGTAGAATAGATTCTTGGTTGTTAGGCGTGAGTAAAAAGAAAAAGTGTCATGATTTCAAGTAATGACTTCAGAACAGGTGTCAGCATTGAATTAGATGGGTCAGTTTGGCGAGTAGTGGAATTCCTCCACGTTAAGCCAGGAAAAGGCTCTGCATTTGTGAGGACTAAATTAAAAAATGTCCAAGGTGGTAGCGTCATAGAACGAACTTTTCGAGCTGGAGAAAGTGTTCCCCAAGCAGTTATCGAAAAAAGGACAATGCAACATACCTACAAAGAAGGAGCGCAATATATCCTTATGGACATGGAAACCTTTGAAGAAGTAACCCTCAGTCCTGAAGAAATTGGCGACGGTGTTAAATACATTACCGAAGGAATGGAAGTCAACGTCCTACAATGGGAAGGACGGACATTAGAAGTCGAACTCCCGAATACAGTTATTTTACAAATCACAGAAACAGATCCAGGAGTCAAAGGAGATACCGCCACTGGAGGCACGAAACCTGCTACCCTTGAAACTGGAGCGCAAATAATGGTCCCTCTATTTATCTCCATCGGAGAACGAATTAAGATCGACACTCGCAACGATAGTTATATGGGTCGAGAATAATTTGTCCTAATCATAGGATAATTTAAGGTAATCGGTTATCATCATTTGACCTTTTACCAGATACCAGTTGTCAAAAAAGAGGATATATGGTTTGTGGCTATAGATTATAAGGAAATTCGTGAACTTTTAATAGCAATTTCCCACATGGATATTGCCGAATTAACTCTCAAAAGTGAAGATTTTGAACTAACGGTTCGTAAAGATATGCCTGTAACGGGGGACATCCCAGTTCCCTTAGCATCACCAGTGTCTTTCCCAAAACCAACATTAATGACTCTATCAGAAACAGAAGCTCCTTCACCTCCCCCTTCTGAGCAAAAATGGGTTGATGTTACTTCCCCTATGGTAGGTACATTCTACCTCTCCCCTGCCCCTGGAGAAGAAGCCTTTATTAATACCAACGATTCTATTAAAGTAGGGCAAACCGTTTGTATCATTGAAGCTATGAAGCTGATGAATGAAATTGAAACGGAAGTATCTGGGCAGGTGATGGAAATTCTTGTAGAAGATGGTGAACCTGTTGAATATGGACAACCTCTAATGCGAGTTAACCCTGATTAAAATATCAAAGGAGGCAGTTGCCCTAATCTGCCTCACTTGGAGCTATATTTCCCAAGTTGAAGTTAGTTTGAAAACGCTCACGAGTTAGAGGTTGCTCAATGGCTATCTTTTCATTACCAATTTCCTCTAAAGCCTGACCATCTACTTCAAACCAAACCTGGGATTCAGGATTGAGACTAGTGGCGGTGTAAAGAATTTGTCCAAGGCGGAGAGTTAGAGACTCCCTTTCTCCCTCTTGTGCAAACTCTGGTGATAAATCGACAAAAATGCCTTCAGGACCGAGCCTGACACTGTTTAGCTTAGTTCCAGGGGGAATGGTGCTGCTGACTTCCTCGTTATTTATCCCTGCTAACAAACGTCTTAATGCACCCTCAATCATATCCTGGGGATGGGCTGAACTTTCAACAGTAACGGGTCGCGACACCATTTCTAAAGCTCCTGTCTCACCAGATAACCAGTAAACTAAAACGCTGTCTGACATTCTTTCTCCTGAAGATTTTTCTAACCTAGCCGTGGGAAAGACAATCTGGTCAAGAAAAGTGTTAGAAGAGACAAGTAAATCCCAACCCCAATAACTTGCGCCACCGACTAGCACAAGAATACTTCCAGCTATACCAAAAATGACGGGGGAAGGAACTTCAGATTTATACTTTGTTTTTTCTACGGATTCCTCTTGCATGCTCAATATCCTTTTGAAAGCAGAAAAATATACAAGGGAATGATTATTCCCTTTACTCCGAAATATAGCAGGTTAGGAGAGTATTAAGGAAGGCTTTTCCTTTATTTAGCTTCCTTCCTCGACCCGAATAAAGGTTGCTATTTCTAATTCATTCTCAGTTACTTCTAAGCCAAGCAGTCTTGCTTGTATCCCTTCACCTGCTAACATACTGATATTAAGGCGCTCGCTGATACCCCGGGTAAAGTTATTAACGAAAACGGGGGGCAAATTTGTACCAGCCACAGCAACAGTAGGTTCTATTAGTTGAATACGTTCGCCATTAATAATCCCTAAACCAGTTTCCATTGTAATGGGAAGCTCTTGGGTGGCTTGATTACCCAGACTAGAGATTTGCAAAAGACTTTCCAATTGTATCCTGCCAGTATCTAAAAACTTGATATTAGGAGACAATAACTTATAGGTTTGTCCAGAACCAGCTGGAAATTGAGAACTAATCATGTTTACAACTTGCTGAAGTTGGGCTTGAATTGCAGGAGACTGGAAAGCTTCGTTGATGTCGGTTTCAGTTAAAACCAAACGCACCCCTGCTTGGAAAGGTTCTCTGAAGGCTGATCTGAAGTTTTCACCTCCTCCCCCACGTAGTTCTTCCAGGTCAACGTTGAGTGGGTCAGTTTCGATTTCCAGGGTATCAATATTGATCCCAGGTGCGAGTTCTATACCGCGAGTAGCAATACGAACTCGGTCTATTTCTCCTCCCAGAAGCTTGTAACTGGGTTTGTTATCGATGCGGACTTGAATTTCTTCAATATTATCAAAACGCGCTCTTAATGCTCTCTCTGCTGCTGATTCTACAAAAAATCCAGTTACGGAAAGACCTGCCAATAGACCAGAAAGAAGTATTGTCAATATATCCATTTTTAAACACTTTTTATTAGTTACGTTTTTAGAAAATTACTGTTATGATGCAGATAAATTCTCTATTGTTGCATTGCAATACGTCCTTGTCTTCCTAAGCGACCTAAGAGGAAATAGACAAAGTAAAGAATATAAATAGTCAGTCCAACCATTCCAACAAAGCCTAAAAATCCGAGGGTGGAATTAGGATGAAAAGTATCTTTATACATTAAAAGTGGTTCAAGCCAGACAGCGCAGTTTGCGATTTCTCCAGGTTGAGGAACAAAGGCACAGGAAAGGAAGGGAATAAATCCGAAAATACTGATAATAGAATAAACTGTTACTGCCCAACGCCAGGAGTTCACAGCGAGTCTTAGGGAACGTTGAGGAAGGTCTTCAAGTTCTTCGTTAATATCAACCCAAAACCAGAGGGAAAGGGGAATTAATATTTTGGCAATAATACCAGTGATAAAACCAATTTGCCAGCCTGGAATCAGCAAATAGATAGTAATTGCGAGTAAACTTGCTACGCGCCAGTAAATGGTGAAAAGCCGATTGACGGCTTGGGTTTGTTTGAATAATGACCAAATTGATAGGGTAATGGGAATAAATACCAGTATCAATAGAGCCAAGCGATAATCTAACCAAACTAGGGGACGAAACCAAAGATCTTCCATATCAATATTCTACGGGTTTGTTGGAGCAGGTTCTTCTGCAACCCCCAATTTTGCTAAGTGGGGTTTGTATTTTTTACTAAGGGACAAGAGTGCATCTTTTATCTTAAATGCTCTCCACTAAGATAAGAAAAGAATTCATACAGAGTCAAATTGAATAAAATGAGAACTTTAACTTATATCACTCTTGCGATTGGAATTGCTACTGCTAGTTGTAGTGAGATTACCGCCACTTTATCAAATTCTACTTCTGTCTCCGAAATCTCTCGTATTCGAGCTATTCAAAATGAGGAGCTTTCTGCTCAAGATTGGGAAAATGTTGAGCTAGTTCATACCCTTTCGGGACATACTGAACCCATCACTCTGGTAACTTTTAGCGCGGATGGTAAATATTTTGCTAGTAGTGATGAATTAGATATTATCGTCTGGGATACCGATACAGGGGAAACTTTAGCTGTTTTAGAGGGACATACAGCAAGGCTTTCAAGGGGAGAATTTCCTGCACCTATTACTTCTTTGGCTTTTAGTCCTGATGGTAGTCGGTTAGTAAGTAGCAGTTGGAGTCAAGGAATTGCTGCGGAAGATTCGTTAATTATTTGGGATAGCCAAACTGGGGAGAAGATACTGGGTCTGGCTGGTTCTGAGGGTTGTAATCAGGCTATTTTTAGTGATGATGGGGAAAGGTTAATTAGTTCCTGTGGTTTGGGTGTACAGGTCTGGGATGGGAATACGGGGGAACAGTTATTGACATTTTATCAGGATCGTTCGGTGAGCGCGATCGCGTTACTGAATTCTTCGGGTAACGCACTTGCCAAAGATGGAATGATTTTAGCTACAGTTGATCTTAATGCGACAGGAGGAAGTTCAGGGGAAGATAGCACTTCTATTCGCCTCTGGGAATTAACAGAGACATCAGCAAGCCCTCTGCGGACGCTAGAAGGTCATAATGCTGAGATTGATAAGGTAGCATTTACTGCTGATGGTTCATCTCTTGTCAGTAGCAGCTATGACGAGACAATCAAAGTTTGGGATTGGCAAACTGGTCAAGAAAAGCAAACCCTATCAGGATATAGTAGTAACCCTGAGCGTGCTTCTTTTAACCTTAGTCCCGATAGTCAATTAATTGCTGGGGATTTCACAGGGGGGTTTCTCCGTAACCTGGAAACGGGGGAGGAAGTCAAGCATGGGATTACTGTCAGACAGCAAGGAGTCGCTGATGCTTTAGCTTTTAGCCCTGATAACAAAACTTTGGTTTGGACTGGTAAACCCCCTACTTTTCCTGAGCCAATTATTCGTCTTTGGCGAACTGGTAGTGAAACCTCTAGCACAATTATTATCCGAGAGGAAGATCTTTCTGACAATAATCGTGCTGACTATGAAAGTGTACCTCTAGATAAAATTGGTCAGCGAAACCCCCAACCTGACCTTAATAAGGATGAATATCTTACTGGAAATGATCCAGAAGATATGGTGCTTAAGCTTTTTAGTTACCGTGTTACAAAGTTTCCAGAGTCGGAAGAGGAAAAGTTACTACAGGAGGAGATTGAGGTAGAGTATCCCAGTTCAGAAGAAGCAGTTGTCACCTTCACCCAAACTGGATTACTAGATGATTCTGTTGCTGGATTCCGCTATCGGGTGGAATTAGTTGCAGTGGGTAACAATTGGGAAATTGTTTGGGTCGGAAGACAATATAAATGTCGCTCAGGGCGAGGAAACCCTGACTGGTCAAAGGAACTCTGTCTTTAATCAGAAGTAATTTTGAGAAGCCAGCGTTGTATGCTTTTAGTTTCAACGTCTGGAGGATGTCACCCAACTTCTACTTGTTTAGTATCTACCTGAGTCGCGCCATCAACTTCCCTCGCAACCTCGACCATTTTCTTTAAGTCATTTTGACTGGGTACTTTCCCTTTAAGGACAACGGTAGTACTTGTTTGGGCAATCCAAAGGGTGTCAATATCAGTGAGTTGAGGCTCTTCGTCAAAGGCTAGGGCGACACGCTTGGCGAGTCCACTTTCGTCATATTCACCATTCAAACCGACTCTTTCTGGGGGTACTGTCTTTGCTGTTGTCTCTGTGGGTGTCCCTGTAGAAGCAGGTCGGGAAGCACTCTTGCTTTGTGTGGTTGTTGCTTTTGAGGAACGGTGAGACTGTGCCTTCGCGGGTTTATCCTGTCCAAATATTCTTTTTAACCAACCCATGTTAAATTCAATCCTTATTTATTGAGTTATTAGAACTTTGCTAATTATCTGCTTCTTTGGGTAAAGAGGCATCTGTCTTAGAAGGTATTTTTGCAAATTGGGGTTTATTTTTTCAGTCTGCTCTGCTCAACTCTGGTCAGGAAAACAGGATCGCGGTAAGATATATCACTCAACAAAGTTCTTTTACACCATCGCGATAACGCAGTTAAGCCAAAGCGCGATCGCGAAATCCGTAATCTAAGTTAACAAATGAAACACACCCTCTCAGTTTTAGTAGAAGACGAAGCAGGCGTACTCACTCGCATAGCTGGTTTATTTGCCCGTCGTGGCTTTAATATTGAAAGTTTAGCAGTTGGACCCGCCGAACAAACTGGTATCTCTCGGATTACGATGGTTGTTTTCGGGGATGACCGCAGTATTGAGCAACTTACAAAACAACTTTATAAGCTGATTAATGTTCTCAAAGTAAATGAGATTACTAATACTCCTTGTATTGAACGAGAACTAATGCTCATTAAAGTGAAGGCGACAACCTCGAACCGAGCGGAGGTAATCCAGTTAGCGCAAGTCTTTCGGGCGCGAGTAGTTGACATTTCTGAAGAAACTCTAACTTTAGAAGTAGTGGGTGATCCTGGTAAATTGGTTGCTTTAGCCAAAATGTTAAATAAGTTCGGAGTCCGTGAAATTGCTCGTACTGGTAAGATTGCTCTGGTGCGTGAGTTGGGAGTTAATACGGAATATCTCAAGTCTTTAGAAACCAAGATTTAATCATTAATTTTAATCTGTCAACGACAAGAATCTAAGCCTGATCATCTTGGTCTGCTTGTCTGACAAGGTTTTTGTCCTCCGTACTAATAAAAGAGTTTTAGCTCCAATTTTTAGATTTTGTTAATGATTGGGGTGGAAATCTCTCAAAATTTCTTTTATGATAGAGAAGTAAAGAAAAGTAAACTATCCTCATTTTTGACTAATCTTTTGCTATGTGGCAAATAAAGGTTGGAAAAATATTTAGGAATAACTTTTTTTAGTTCTTATATATACGGAGATTTGCGTTTATGACTATTGCAGTCGGACGCGCCCAACAGGAGCGAGGATTATTTGATGTCCTTGATGACTGGCTCAAGCGCGATCGTTTTGTTTTTATCGGTTGGTCAGGTTTACTACTCTTCCCCTGCGCTTATATGGCGATTGGTGG
>JBBQDV010000098.1:0-10815 GCA_038320005.1 Cyanophyceae cyanobacterium | reverse complement strand
GACAAAATTGTAGATACTTTAGGACTAAATTTAGATCCTGAAAAAGAACTTAAAAGTCGGAGAGTTGAATTAGATAAACAGAAAGCTACAGTAGCCTCTGTTCAGGAGACTAAACCTCATTCTTTAAACCCTGATGTGGATTCCGAATATTTGAATAAAATTAGAGCAGAAATACAGCTATAAATTTAGCGAGACGGTTATTAACACATTGAAATTAAAACTAAATTAATAATTAGTTTAAGCTGTGTTTGTACTGATTAGTAATTAGTTTCTTATATTCACATTCAGAAGGCAAAAATGTTACTGCTTGAGGAATTAAAGCCAAGTTTAAAAGATAAATGGTTGGACTATTACCAAGCTAATCAAGTTTGGATTTATCCACTAATGAACGAGTATAAACATTATACTGGAACACCAGAAAGTGGTCGTCGCCCTCGTTCAGAAATGATCATAGGAGCAATTGCTGCTTTAGATCCAAAATTAAGTGAACTGCTGAATTATTTTTTTATAGTTTCAAATAATTATGAACGTATCATAGAAGTTTTAGGACTGCACTTTGATCCAGAGAAAGAACTTGAAAAAAGAGAATTAGAAAGAGCAAAAATTAATACTGTTCAGTTAACTAATTCATCTATTGATCCTGAAGTAGAATATTTAAACAAAATAAGAGAGGAGAATAAATAAAATGACTACAGCACAAGATAGCACCGCCCTAAGTTTTGAATGCGAAACTGGTAATTACCACACATTTTGCCCCATTAGCTGCGTTGCGTGGCTATACCAAAAGATTGAAGATAGCTTCTTTCTCGTAATTGGAACAAAAACTTGCGGTTACTTCCTCCAAAACGCGATGGGAGTAATGATTTTCGCTGAACCTCGCTATGCGATGGCGGAACTCGAAGAAGGAGATATTTCCGCACAGTTAAACGATTATGAAGAACTAAAAAGATTGTGTGTGCAAATTAAACGCGATCGTAATCCTAGTGTAATCGTTTGGATTGGTACTTGTACCACTGAAATCATCAAAATGGATCTCGAAGGGTTAGCCCCCAGACTAGAAGCAGAACTAGGTATCCCTATTGTTACGGCGAGAGCAAATGGTTTAGACTATGCTTTCACTCAAGGGGAAGATACCGTATTAGCTGCGATGGCGCATAAGTGTCCAACTAAGTCTCCTGTCGGTGAAGAAGAAAAACAGGAACGCAATGCTATTTCTCAACTTCTTAGCTTCGGGAGAAAGAAAGAAGATGTTAGCAAAGAGGAATCAGAGTAT
Organism: Cyanophyceae cyanobacterium; assembly: GCA_038320005.1. Lineage (GTDB taxonomy): Bacteria > Cyanobacteriota > Cyanobacteriia > Cyanobacteriales > SIO1D9 > JBBQDV01. Next base: position 9,542 of record JBBQDV010000098.1, on the reverse strand, counting down.
GCAAAACATCCTCCTTTAGTCTTATTTGGCTCACTTCCTGACCCTGTTGTTACTAACCTAACCCTAGAGTTGAAGAAGCAAGGAATTAAAGTTTCTGGTTGGCTTCCTTCTAAGCGTTATACCGAGTTACCTGTTCTCGAAGAAGGCTATTATGTCGCAGGGGTAAATCCTTTCCTATCCCGTACTGCGACAACTTTGATGCGTCGTCGTAAGTGTAAGCTAATTGGCGCACCATTCCCCATTGGTCCTGATGGAACTCGCGCTTGGATTGAAAAAATGTGTTCTGTCTTTGGTATCGAACCTAAAGGTTTAGAGGAAAGAGAAGCTAGTATTTGGGAAGGTTTAGAAGATTATGTCTCTATCTTGCGCGGTAAGTCTGTCTTCTTTATGGGAGATAACCTTTTAGAAATCTCTCTTGCTCGTTTCTTCATTCGCTGTGGAATGACTTGTCCTGAAATTGGTATTCCTTATATGGATAAACGTTACCAAAAAGCAGAATTAGACCTTCTCGCGAAAACCTGTGATGAGATGGGTGTTCCTTTACCAGTAATTGTTGAAAAACCCGATAACTATCGACAGTTACGCCGTATTGAAGAAACCCAGCCTGATTTAGTGATTACTGGTATGGCTCATGCTAATCCATTAGAAGCGCGAGGTATTAATACTAAGTGGTCTGTTGAGTTTACCTTTGCTCAAATCCACGGATTTACTAATGCACGGGATGTTTTAGAGTTGGCTACTCGTCCTCTGCGTCGCAATAACAACCTCAAAGATTTGGGTTGGGAGAAGCTTGTGCAAGAAAAAGCTAAGGTTTAAGCTGAGTTTTCGGAATTTATGAAGGTGGGGTGGGCAAATGCTCACCCTATTTTTATTACTTGGTATCATGACAAAATAATACCCCTGAGCTTTCAGTTGCTTTTGTTCAGCATCGCGTAGTTCACAGAACTCGTAATAAACTCGGAACTTTCTCCACCGCCTCAAAAGTTTCAATTTCAGCTAACGCCTTGCGGAAGTCTCCCTCAAAAACATCGTGAGTGACCACGACAATCTCTGCTAAGTCCCCTTGGAATCCAGTTTGTACCACTGACTCTAAACTGACCTGATGCTTGCCAAAACACATTCCTAGCTGACCAATCACCCCAGAACGATCGCGACATAAGAAACGGGCATAAAAACGACTAACTGTTTTCTCAATTGGAGTAATCGTACCAAAATTTTGATGGGAACAACTCAAAAGCGGATTTAATGCAGCATTTTCACCGCCACTTTTAAGTAAACTGACCAGATTAAGCAGATCAGAAGCTACCGCACTAGCTGTTGGACCTGAACCCGCACCCTGTCCGAAAAACATCACTTCCCCAATCGGATCTCCTGCTACTAAAATAGCGTTATAAACCCCATCTACATTAGCGAGGGGATGATTCTTGGGTAGGAGAGCAGGATAAACGCTAACTTGGAGATTATTAGACGGGAAATCTCCCAATTTTTTCGCGATACCCGAACGGGTCCGCGAAGCCATCGCGATTAACTTAATTACAAAGCCTAATCTTTCCGCATAGTTAATATCCGCAGAACTAACTTGGCGAATCCCCTCACAATGAATCTGATCTAAGTGAATCCTTTCCCCAAAAGCAATCGAAGCGATAATTGCAATCTTATCCGCAGCATCTAAACCATCCACATCTGCGGTGGGATCAGCCTCTGCATAGCCCAAATCTTGCGCTTGCTTCAAGACCTCCTCAAATCCCACCCCTTCAGCACTCATGCGCGTCAGGATGTAGTTCGTTGTGCCATTAATGATCCCCGTTACACTTTGAATGCGATTGACCCCTAGAGCTTCCTTGAGGGGCTTGATAATCGGGATTCCCCCAGCGACAGCAGCCTCAATTAAGACATAGACTCCTGCTTTTTTCGCTGCGGTATAGATTTCATCCCCATAGCGAGACACCACCGCCTTATTTGCCGTGACGATATGTTTACCATGGGCGATCGCGTTTAGAATTAGAGATCTCGCAGGTTCTAATCCCCCCAACAATTCCACCACAATCTCAATTTCGGGGTCAGTAACAATAGCCTCTAAGTCTGTCGTCAAGACTCCTTCAGCAAATTGCACCTGCCTTTCTTTCTCTAGAGACTTCACCCCAACGCGCCCAATTTCTATTTCGTTTAACAAGGGATGTCTGCCTTCTGGGTTAAGCAAAATCTCCGCTGTTCCCGTGCCAACCGTTCCTAATCCCAGTAAACCAATCTTAAAACCCACAAGCTTTATCCTGATCTGTTATCCGTACTTTTTCTAGAGTAGCCTAGAACTTGCCGATTGTCCTAAATACCTAAGTTTGTCGTTATCTTTGAAGAGAGGTAAAAATAAAAAAGCCTCCGACTAAAATATTAGCCAGAGAAGCTTTATCAGGGTGTATCTACCTGCTCTTTACTTCCTGGTTACTATCTCATGATCAGGATAATTTGCAAAAATCTTGCTAAATAAGGAACTCTCAAGGTTTTAATCTTATCCAGTTAAAAGTAAGCGCAATAACCAAGTAAATGCTATCTCTGTGACGAAAACACCGATTAAAATTTTGATGATTATTGCTGGACCAGAGGATTTAGAAAGTCTGGCGTTGCTGGAAGAAGTCAAGCATCTAGAAACAGAACTGAAAAACTCAGATTTAAAGTTGGAAGTTCTCAAACAACCTGGACGAGAAGAATTAACCCAAACTCTTGAACAAGGAAAGTATAAGATTTTTCACTATGCTGGTCATAGTAACTTAGGGGACGCGGGGGGAGATCTTTATTTAGTCAATCGCAAAACGGGTTTGACGGAAACTATGCCAGGGTATGACTTGGTTGGGCTATTACGCAATAATGGCATTCAACTAGCTGTTTTTAATTCTTGTCGTAGTACAGATACGGTTTTAGAAGACTCTAGCCTAAGTTCTCAACACAGTCTTACTCAGGCGTTAATTAAACATGAAATTCCCGCAGTTTTGGCAATGGCGGAACAAATTCCCGATGAGGTGGCTTTAACATTATTTCGGCTGTTTTACCGCAATCTTAATTTAGGCTATCCTATCGATTTGAGTTTGAGTCGGGCGCGACAAGGGTTAATTTCTACCTATGGTTCTAAACAGTTCTATTGGGCGTTACCTGTCCTGTATCTTCACCCTGATTTTGATGGTATCCTCCTGCGTAAGAAGAAAGAAGAACAATCTTTTTCTAGAGAGTTTCTTAGTCCTGAAGAGGAGGAATTTTTACCGTTTCCAAATCGAGGAGAGGAAGAAGAAAGAGTTGATTTTGTGCCGTCTGCTTATCTCCATGATCAAGGGTTAGAGTCGGATTTTTCAGAAGCAGAGGATGGGGCAGAGGCGTTTATTAGAGAAGTTTTTGCCGATTTTACCAATGAAGAGGCTTCCCTAGCCTTAGAACCCCCAGGAGAAGTGGTTGCGGTTGAAAATGATCGAGATCACTTAGGGGACGAAACAGCAGAAAATCATCAGGTAGAATCTCCTGAAGATTGGCAACGCCGTTGGCAGATTTTGCCCAAAAAACCTTTGTTAGTAACGGCAATTACGATCGCGATCGCGTTTATGACAATTCTCCTGAGTAATATAGAACAAACCCAGCGAGTCTCTCAAGTCCAAGTTACAGAGGAATTCCCAGAAACAGGAATTAGCCCCAATGTAGAAACCGAAACTCTTTTCAATATTATCCTCGCCGAGATCAGGACAGGAAATTTAGAGAGGGCTTTAGAGGGAATCGAAGTCTTACTTGAGCGGGGCGCAATCCCTTATGCAGAAAATGCCTTAAACACTATCCCCATCGACGCGACAAATAACGCAGAAGTTATGTTTCTCAAAGGACGTTCTGCTTGGGAATATTATCTCCAAGGACACCAAAACTACCCCGAACCCGATGATGCGCGTCGCTTCTGGGAACTAGCCGTAGAAAGCGAACCACGCCTTGATTATGTTACTGCTTTAGGCTTTGCTTACTACGAAGAAGGACAATATAGCAGAGCAATAGATACTTGGTATGATGCGATCAGAATTGTCTCAGCAGAGGAAACAGAAAATCCTCAAACTCGTACAATCTATGCTGGATTAGCATTAGGACTACAGCAGTTAGCAGAGGAGACTCAAGGAAGACAAGGGGAAATAGCTCGTGCGCAAGGGGTGAAAATGTACAATACAGTCATGAAGCAAGATCCCTTAAAGTTTCGTCCTGAGAGTTTAAGCCAAGAATGGCTGTGGTCAGAAAAAGCAATTATCGACTGGGAAAAGTTTTGACAGATTAAACCTTCCTTGTCTCAACAAGTAAGTGTCATAGGCGCAAAAATCTACAAAAGCGATAACACTAAAGGGAACTAAGTTACAATTGGTAAAGACTAAGGAATAATAACCGCCCATTGTGGGTATTGTGCTTAATTCTATAAAAAAATTAACTATTGACTTGAAGAATCTCCACCAGTGAGGTGGGATTAACTTGATTCTATTGTTAAATTTAAAAGAAACAGGAGAGAATTTAAAATATGCAACTGACGACTACTTCAACCCTTGATTATAGTAGCGAAACTTACAAAGATGCTTATAGTCGCATTAACGCGATCGTAATTGAAGGAGAACAAGAAGCTCACGAAAATTATATTTCCCTGACTCAACTTCTCCCAGATCACGAGGATGATTTAAAACGGCTTGCTAAAATGGAAGACCGACACAAGAAAGGTTTTCAAGCCTGTGGGCGTAACCTTGGTGTCACTCCCGATATGGAATTTGCTCAAAAATACTTTGAACCTTTACACAACAACTTCCAAACTGCTTTTGCAGAAGATAAAGTTGTCACCTGTTTATTAATCCAATCCCTAATTATTGAAGCCTTTGCTATTGCTGCTTACAATATTTATATCCCTGTAGCAGATCCCTTCGCTCGGAAAATAACTGAAGGAGTCGTCAAAGATGAATATACCCATCTTAACTTCGGCGAAGTTTGGCTCAAAGAACACTTTGAAACATCTAAAGAAGAATTACAATCCGCTAACCGCCAAAACTTACCCCTGGTTTGGAAAATGCTCAATCAGGTGACAAAAGATGCGCGAGTCTTAGCAATGGAAAAAGAAGCCTTGATTGAAGATTTCATGATCGCTTATGGAGAAGCCCTGAACAACATTGGCTTTACTACTGGGGAAATCATGAGAATGTCCGCCTATGGCTTAACCGCTATGTAGATTAACGTTGCTAACAGTTAGAGGGTGCGGTAAATCTTGCCGTATCCTGAGCAAATTGAGAGTTTATTTTTTCTGTCGCTCTCCAGGGGCGACAATTTTTTCTAATACTCTGTAAGAGTCTTATTATTATCTTAGTTCATTGGCGAGAGGCTAACTAATACTCTATATCTCAATTATGAATATAGAAATATGTTATCTTTTTTTCTTAGTATTTTTACTTATATTTAACAGTACAATTAATTCATGTTTGGTCTTATCGGTCATCTTACCAGTCTCGAACACGCCCAATCCGTTGCCAAAGATCTCGGTTATCCTGAGTACGCAGATCAAGGGTTAGACTTTTGGTGTTCTGCACCGCCTCAAATCGTTGATCATATCAAAGTTACCAGTATCACGGGACAGGTTATTGAAGGCAAATATGTCGAGTCCTGTTTTTTGCCCGAAATGCTGACTAATCGACGCATCAAAGCAGCAATGCGGAAAATCCTCAATGCTATGGCTCATGCGCAAAAGCAAGGCTTGGATATTACCGCTCTCGGGGGGTTTTCCTCGATAATTTTTGAAAATTTCAACCTCAAGCAAACTAACCGTGTCCGCAATGTGGAGTTTGATTATGAACGCTTCACCACAGGAAACACCCATACTGCCTATATTATTTGTCGTCAGGTAGAATCAGGAGCAGCAAAACTCGGTATAGAGCTTTCTAAAGCAACGGTTGCTATTTGTGGCGCAACGGGAGATATTGGTAGTGCTGTCTGTCGCTGGTTGAGTGAACGAACTGATACCGCGGAGTTATTACTCGTCGCCCGTAATCAAGAACGTCTCCAAAACCTCCAAGAAGAACTAGGACGGGGTCAAATTGTTGGACTTGAAGATGCTATCCCCCAGGCTGATATCGTCGTTTGGGTCGCGAGTATGCCGAAAGGAGTTGATATTAGCACCTTGGAATTAAAAAACCCTTGTCTTTTAGTCGATGGCGGTTATCCGAAGAACTTGGGGACGCAATTACAAAACCCCAATGTCTTTGTTCTCAATGGGGGGATTGTGGAACATTCTCTTGATATTGATTGGAAAATCATGAATATTGTCAATATGGATATACCCAACCGTCAGTTATTTGCTTGCTTTGCTGAAGCGATGCTCCTGGAGTTTGAAAAATGGTACACTAACTTCTCTTGGGGTCGAAACCAAATCACTGTGGAAAAAATGGAGCAAATTGGGAAAGCTTCTCTCAAGCATGGCTTTAAACCCTTATTGATTTTTTAGCTGCGAAACTTTGAAAAAAAGATGCTAACAGATTATGGTAGGGAATAAAGAAGTGTATCTGAATTTAGCTAATTTGGTTAATATCCCTATTTATAATTTATCCTTCAAAGTTCCTTATTCATAACCAATTATTTAGCCATGAGTGAGCTTATCTAATCATGAGTGAACGTAAAATTTTATTGAACTTCGAGAAACCTATTTCTGAGTTAGAAGAACGGATTGAGCAAATTCGGGAACTTGCTCAGGAAAATGATGTTGATGTCTCGGAAGAAATCCGTCAGCTAGAAGATCGTTTAGTACAACTACGCCAAGAAATCTTCAGCAATCTTACCTCGTCCCAAAGACTACAACTTGCTCGTCATCCCCGTCGCCCTAGTACCTTAGACTATATTCAAGCAATTACCGATGAATGGCTAGAGTTTCATGGCGATCGCGTTGAAAGTGATGATCCCGCTTTAGTAGCTGGAATTGCCCGTGTAGCAGGGATTCCTGTTGTTATTCTTGGACATCAAAAGGGGCGGGATACGAAAGATAATGTTGCTCGTAACTTCGGCATGGCATCTCCTGGGGGCTACCGCAAGGCTCTGCGCTTAATGGAACACGCTAATCGCTTCGGAATGCCAATTTTAACCTTTATTGATACACCTGGGGCTTGGGCAGGGGTAGAGGCGGAGAAGAAAGGACAAGGAGAAGCAATTGCTCGTAATTTACGGGAAATGTTTGGCTTTGAAGTACCGATTATCTGCACTGTTATTGGTGAAGGTGGTTCGGGAGGGGCTTTAGGGATTGGTGTTGGCGATCGCATTTTAATGTTTGAACACGCGGTTTATACGGTAGCGACTCCTGAAGCTTGTGCAGCGATTCTCTGGAAGGATGCAAAACAATCGGATAAGGCTGCTGCTGCTTTGAAGATTACTGCGAAGGATCTCAAGGAGTTGGGAATTATTGATCAGATTTTATCTGAACCTGTGGGGGGAGTTCATACTGATCCTCTGGGTGCTTCTAATTTCCTCAAAGATGCTTTATTGGCTAACTTGAAAGATCTAATGGCGATGACTCCTCACCAACGTCAAGAGTTACGTTACCAGAAATTCCGTAATATCGGTGTCTTTTTGGAGACTACACCAAAATCTCATACTGAGCTTCCTTCCTATGTGCAAAATTAACTTTTACATTCTCGTTGCGTAACTTCGTGGCGATAGCGAAACATATCGCGAAGTCTCTCTTGAACCCACCAGTTGAGGAGAGTCTCGACTAATTCCCCCCCAGGAAGTTCAAAGTCAATGGAGTCTGTGAGGCGAGTCTGACCATTTTCAGGGGTGAATTGGTGACGGTGTACCCAAGATTGCACAGGTCCGTCAATTTGCTCATCGGTAAAATAGGAGTAGGGTTCACACTCGATATGTTGCGCTAACCACCGCACGGGAATCAGTCCCAGGTAAATATTAAATTCAGTTATTGCAGAAACTCCTAGACCGCCCTCTCGCCTTACCACCTCAACAGGTTGCCAAGGAGGGGTTAGAAGTTGTAAAACGTCTTTGCGTTCGTGGAATTGCCACACAACCTCCACAGGGGCGTTGATTAGACTGGAATATTGGAAATGTAGCATAGTTTAATATATCCTGATTGGCTAATTAGATGACGAAATTCGCTAATTATTGTTATTTTGGAGGAAGAATCCACTGAGGATAGAACTGATATGAGTAAGAATAACGCGATCGCGCAAACCGTCAAGACTCAAGCTACTATTTTAATTAGTCTTGTTAGTGTTTTCTGGGTATTAGAACTAGCAGATATTTTCATCTTCAACCAATATTTAGACCGTTTTGGCATTGTACCTCGTAACATCATTGGACTACGGGGAATTTTATTTGCACCCTTTCTGCACGCTGGTTTACCTCATTTAATTAGTAACAGCATCCCTTTCTTAATTCTCGGCTGGTTTGTGATGCTACAAGAAACCAGTGATTTTTTCATTGTCACCATCGTTACGATGATTGTCAGTGGCTTAGGAACTTGGCTATTCGGTTCGACTGGGGTTCATCTTGGGGCGAGTGGCTTAGTCTTTGGTTATTTAGGTTTTATGTTGCTGCGAGGCTATTTTCAACGCAATATGGCTTCAATTCTGCTTTCAGTCCTAGTCTTCTTCCTTTACGGTGGCTTAGTTTGGGGTGTTCTCCCTGCTAGTGCGGGTATTTCTTGGGAAGGACACTTATTTGGCTTCGTTGGTGGTGGTTTAGCTGCAAGAATGATTGCAAAGGAAAAGCGTATCTCTGGTAAGAAGTAGTTTCCCCAGGTATTTGGAAACTATTATTAAATTCAAGCAAAATAAGCCTTTTCTGGTTTTAAGATAGTTATATATTACCCTTATTATTCAAAATTTAAAGATGCTTCAATTTTTCCTGACTTGGCTGGTTACAGCAATTTCCGTGATGATTACAGCCTGGCTTGTTCCAGGTATTGCTGTTGCTGGACTTACCGCTGCGCTGATTGCAGCAGTTGTTTTAGGATTGGTGAATGCAATTATAAAGCCAATATTAATTTTCTTTACTTTGCCCTTGACAATTTTAACACTTGGGTTATTTTTATTTGTGGTGAACGCGATCGCGTTTTCCCTCGCTGGCTATTTTACCCCTGGCTTTACGGTACAAGGCTTTTTCCCTGCTTTATTCGGTTCTTTGGTTTTGTCCTTAGTTTCAGGGGCTTTGAGTCAGCTTTTCCAAGAGGGCTTATAATTATCGGGCGCAAGCCTTACGCGGATACGAGTTATTTGTCGTTTGCCATTTCTGTACAAGAAAAAGATAGCATCTAGACTATGAAATAATCGGATTCGTGCAAAAACCAATTATCTAATCAGAAAAAAGACCCCATGAAAGCAGTGTTACACTTGTTATAAAATTCATTTTTCAATAAAATCATGAGTGAAACTATTACTGTTGTCTTTGATGGACAAGTCTTACTTCCCGAAACACCTTTAAGCCTAACTCCAAATCAAAAATATCAAATTACCATTGAATCTGAAACCGAAACTAATTCTGATGAAGATGGCTGGAATTGT
>JBBQDV010000097.1:0-10911 GCA_038320005.1 Cyanophyceae cyanobacterium | reverse complement strand
GCGCCAGCTTTCCTTAACGTTTCCTCATAATCCGCTTTCCGATTAGGTTCACCTTGAACGTGGGGCGGTAAAATTCCGACTGCAAACCAAGGTCGTTCAGGCTTTTCTTCCTTCGCCTTTTTAATGGTGTACATATCAGCCACCGTATCCCCAACATAAATTACAGGGACATCCTCAAAAACTTTTAGTTGGTCAATTACTCCAAATAAACCAGTGGGGTCAGGCTTTCCTGGTGCATCTTCCATCGCAATCAGGAGAGGATTCTCTAACCCTAAACGCTCCTTCAGGACATATTCAGCAGAAAGGCGAGTAGCACCGCTAAAGAAGCCCCAAGCAAGCTCATTTGCGGTTAGTTCTTCAAAATAACCAGAGTTTACTAATAAAGGTTCAGAAGTAATATAGCCGTCCCATTTATGGGGATTAACGCCCCGATAACGGGATTGGAAGAAAGCCACCAAAGCAGAATAGTCTAGGGTAATCTCTTCTCTATTTTCTCCCTGTTCCTCAAAATAACGATAAACAAATTCCTGTGAGCCTTCCCAGTCGTTATTCCAAGTTCCCTCTGCTTTAAGGGCATCAATATCTTCAGAACTAGGTCGATAAGCCCCTCCGGTAAAGTGTTCAACCGTATCTGCTAAAGCGCGACGGTAAGAACCAGCCACATCTCGAAGCACACCGTCAATATCGAAAATTACAATTGCTTGCATAGATTGATTAAGAGTTAGAGAATACGTTAGAATAAAGTGCTTATTTAAGTAAATAATATATTGGAAAATTATGTCTGTAGATGATGTGCCAGAGGCGATTTTAGAGTCAGGAGCAAGGTTTCTGCTGAAAATTTTATGGCTAGATGAAAATGTCGCGATCGCGGTAGATCAAATCGTAGGAAAAGGAACAAGCCCCCTCACCTCTTACTTTTTCTGGCCTCGTAACGATGCTTGGGAACAGATCAAAAATGAATTAGAATCAAAAAACTGGATTGGCGAAAATGAGCGCATTGAACTGCTCAACAAAGCCACCGAAGTGATTAACTACTGGCAAGAACATGGCAAAAAAACTTCCATGACAGTAGCCCAAACCAAATTTCCTGAAGTGCTTTTTGTCGGTAGCAACTAAGACAAAAAACTTTGCTCAAGGGCAGTCTAACCCGAATGGACTGCCCACTTTTTTGTAACTCTAAACCATGCCACCCGCAGCTTGAAAGCGAGCGCGATCGCGTTTAAGAGCTTGTTCCGCTTGAAGCTTCTCTTGGCGATCATCTTTCTCTGCTGCTTGGTCAAAACGGCTTTGAGCCTCATCTAAAGCAGTTTTCGCAGCTTCTTTCTCGATTTTAGATCCTTCTTCAGCACCATTGACAAGAATAGTTACTTCATTTTCCTCTACTTCTGCAAAGCCACCAAAGACAGCAATACTTTCCCAATTCTTACCAGAACGAACTCTCATCACCCCAGTATCTAAAGCAGTGAGTAAAGGCGCGTGACCGCTTAAAATACCTAATTGTCCTGTGGTACTCGGAAGAACAATTTCTTCCGCCTCTGCATCCCAGACAGTTTGATCTGGGGTAATAACCCGTACAGTTAAAGTCATATTTCTATTAATTAAATCGTTTCAGAAATTTCTCTATTTTTACAAAGGAGTACAGAACAAAAACTAGAGCCTCACCCTAAAATCCCTGTTCTGTCAACCCCCATTTGAAGCAAATCCATATTTTGCAGCTAAAAAGCTGATAACTGCTCAGGTGTTAGCTCTACTCACATCTTTCACCCTAGTCTTCTTATATTCCGCGCAGGCGGACTTTGCTCGACTAGCCATAGGCTTCAGCCTGTTGGTGTTTAGCCTTGCTTCATTTTTGCAGCTTTCTCTTGAACTTGCTTAATGTCACCCACTAAGTAGAAAGCTTGCTCAGGTAAATCATCTAATTCACCTTCGAGAATCATGCGGAAACCCTTGATAGTATCTTCTAAAGTCACATACTGACCAGGAGAACCAGTAAAGACTTCTGCAACAAAGAAAGGTTGAGATAAGAAACGCTCAATCTTACGGGCGCGGTCAACAACGCGACGGTCATCTTCAGACAATTCATCCAAACCGAGAATCGCAATAATATCTTGAAGCTCTTTATAACGTTGGAGAGTTTCTTGGACATCACGAGCAGTTTGGTAGTGAGCATCACTAACAATACCAGGTTGTAACATGGTGCTGCTAGAATCTAAAGGATCAACTGCTGGGTAAATACCTTTGGAAGCTAGACCACGAGATAATACTGTAGTTCCATCAAGGTGAGCGAAAGTAGTCGCAGGTGCAGGGTCAGTTAAATCATCCGCAGGTACATAAACCGCTTGAATAGAAGTAATAGAACCTTCTTTTGTCGAAGTAATCCGTTCTTGCAAATCACCCATGTCTGTACCGAGAGTAGGCTGATATCCTACCGCAGAAGGCATACGACCGAGGAGTGCAGATACTTCAGCACCAGCTTGAACGAAGCGGAAGATATTGTCGATGAACAGAAGTACGTCTTGCTTGTTAACATCACGGAAAAATTCCGCCATAGTCAAAGCAGATAGACCCACACGCATTCTTGCTCCAGGTGGCTCGTTCATTTGACCGTAAACAAGGGCAATTTTTGACTCACTCAAGTTATCTGCATTGATAACATTAGATTCAATCATCTCGTTGTAGAGGTCATTCCCTTCACGGGTACGTTCTCCTACACCACCAAACACAGATACACCACCGTGCTTAATTGCGATGTTGTTGATCAATTCCATCATAATAACGGTTTTACCAACACCAGCACCACCAAATAGACCAATTTTTCCGCCACGACGGTAAGGAGTTAAGAGGTCAATTACTTTAATTCCAGTTTCAAAAACCTGGGGTTTGGTTTCTAAATCAGTGAATTTAGGCGCAGGACGGTGAATAGGAAAATGATCTTCAGCGTTCACAGGTCCTTTGTTATCAACAGGCTCTCCCAAAACGTTGAAAATCCTTCCCAGGGTAGCTGTTCCGACAGGTACGGTAATCGCTGCGCCAGTATCTTCGACAGACATTCCGCGTACTAATCCATCTGTACCACTCATAGCAACAGTGCGAACTTGCTTATCACCAAGAAGCTGTTGAACTTCACAGGTAACAGAAATATCGTTTCCAGCTTCGTTTTTGCCTTCTATTTTTAAAGCATTATAAATTTGGGGAAGCTTACCGCTCGGAAATTCGATATCAATGACTGGTCCAATGACCTGGGTGATTCTTCCTAGATTTGTCTTTTCTGTGGTGGTAACCATGCTTAATATTTATCTAAGTTAGCGACTTTGTGTAACAAATAATTGAAAATAGTCGAGTTGACCATTGTATAGCTTATCATTTAAAGGGATAGCTGCGGAATGGTTACACCGATATTTTTCCATTCTTAAGGGATTCGAGTCTATCTACTAGTCCCCCCTTCAGAAATTTTACATATCTTCACAAAGTTTTTTAATAAAGATTTAAGATTTAAAACAATCAATACCTGCTAGGCAAAATTCGAGCTATGGTTATTAGTGAGCAATATTTTATTGGACTCTACTGAATATTCAGTACAGCTTTTCTAACTATGACTTCTATAACTCGGCTTTTTCGTTCCTTATTCTTAGCAACTCTTCTCAGTTTTAGTGCTGCGTTCTTGTTTGTGGGCGGAATTTGGGGAATGTTTGCAGGAGTGAGCGTTATTCCTGGCTTTGAGCAGGTTGGACATATTACTCTCCATTCTATTGAAAGTTTCCTCGGAACTTTTGGCAGTGGTTCTTCTCTAGAGGGTATGATTGTTATTGGCGGAACGTTTAGTTTTGTAGTCGGTTTGTTTGATGTATATACGTTTTATCGTTGCGAAAACTTGAGACACTACTAAAAGTAGGACAAGAGACAATTTATATAGTATTTTTGGATATTTCAAGTCAACCGCAGGAAAACAGCAATGCTTTTCAAGCTTAGGGATATATATAGCGCATTGCTGAGTTTTTACCCTTTGGTTATCTTTAGCTTTGTTGAGTGTTGATCAGTTTCAATAGATTTTGAAACTTAAAATCCTTCCAGTTCAAAGCGACAGCAGTTTTGATCGTTAGTTCGCCCTGTTTGAGGCTAGTTGTCAATACGGAATCATTTTCTAGACCAGAAAAAAGGGTATCAATAAGCTTCACCTGATTTCGGGAGAAAGTATAGTAAATTTTGTCACCATCAATTCTCACTCCTTCGGGTAAAGACCCGTTTGGAATTTTACCGCCTAGAAATGTTTTCCAACCTGCGATGAGATGACGGTAAACGAGTGAGTCTGTCTCAAACTCAGGGGGATTCAATAAACGAAGCTGTCCTTCAATGCAATCTTCCTTAAGGGTTATTTGCTCAGGGGTGAAATGAACCTTTGCTAAGATTTTTTTATGTTCGATTGTCGCAATCAGCCCTTCCTCAGCATCGGGTTCTAGGCTGTTCAATTTTTCAACTTTAGATTCAGCTTGTTGACAAAGGAGCAAAACAGTTTTCTCTTTCAATGTCAAATGTTTCGATTCTGGACTAAAACCTATATATTCTTCAACATATTTTTTAAGAAGATTTTTTGGACTTTGTGCCGTTGCTATGATTTGGTCAAAAACACCCATGTTGGTTTGGTTAAATAAGTTGTATACTATTTTCTCAAATGTCTAATATGAACACCAATCGCTCCAACTACCAGGATACAGTTGCGCGTGAAGAATTTGCGCTATTTCTAAAGATAGGAGATTGACACAAGCGGTTACGCCTGAACCACAATAAACGATAATTTGCTCTGGGTTGGAAAGTTGCGCCCAACGTTTCTTTTGGTCTGAGATTAGATAACCTTGGGCATCGGTGACTGTTTGCCAAGGATAGTTTACTGCACCAGGGATATGTCCTGCAATGGGATCAATGGGTTCATATTTACCAAGATAACGATCGCGATCGCGCGAATCCACCAACACAACATTAGCTAAATCTTTCTGCTGTTTCACCTGCTCAATATCCACCACCCAATCCGTGCGAATATGCGGGGTAAAGTTTCCTAATTTGGGCGCAGGGACTTCATTAGAGACTGGATAACCATTCTTTTGCCAATTTGTCCAACCGCCGTCTAAAACCCCTACTCGGTCATGTCCCAGGTAACGTAGCAACCACCACAACCGCGCAGCAGAAGCAAAACGGGAGTCATCGTAAGCCACTACCTGAGTTTCTGGGGTTATACCCATTGCGGATAACTTGGTCGCGAACTGATCTATATCTGGAAGGGGATGTCGTCCCCCGTGTTTCTGGACTGGTGAGGAGAGGTCATGATTGAGATCTAGGTAATATGCGGATGGAATATGATTTTCTAAATATTGTTGGTGTCCTAACTGGGGGTCAGCTAAGACGAAGCGACAGTCAACTATAACGAGGGAAGGTTGATCTAGGTTTTGGGCTAACCATTCAGCAGAAGTAATCAGTTGGTTTTGCATTGTTTAAGTACCGTTCATAAACCCGCCAAGTGTTACCATCAAAGACTAATGATCTCATTTAACTCTTCTTCGCTGTGCTGGTATGAGCTTATTGTAAACGAAAGGATAATAGAAAATAGATTTGTCTTAGCGCGATAGCTACGCTAAACCAAAGGTTATCGCATTCTACTCAACCTCGTTCATACTAAAAGAAAGTGATCCAGGAGCTATTTTTAATGTCAGCCTTACTAGAAAGAATAACCATCAATCCTAAGCAATGTGGCGGTCGTCCCTGTATTCGAGGAATGAGAATTCGCGTATCAGATGTTTTAGATCTGTTTGCAGCGGGACTTAGTGCTGAAGAAATATTAGCAGAAATGCCTGATCTTGAGGCAGATGATTTAAAAGCAGCACTTTTCTATGCTTCACGGAAGCTAAACCATCCAGTTTTAGTCGCATGGTGATTTGGGTAGATGCTCACTTATCCCCTGCAATTGCAACCTGGATTACTAATACTTTTGATATAACAGCATTAGGATTACGAGATCTTGGCTTAAGAGATGCTGAAGACCTTGATATTTTTGAGGCAGCAAAGTCTCAGGGAGTTATCTTTATAACCAAAGACGGCGACTTTGTTGAACTTGTTGATCGTTTTAAATCGCCACCACAAATTATTTGGTTGACTTGTGGAAATACTTCAAATGCTCGATTAAAAGAGATCTTAATGGTAACTCTGCCGAATGCGCTAGAACTTTTACGAACAGGTGAAGCATTAGTTGAAATTAGTGGAAACTAGTAATTTTGGTAGATAGAAAATAGATTTGTCTTAGCGCGATCGCGTTCTCCTCAACCTCGTTCATACTAGAAGAAAGTCAGAAGCATTCAATCCCATTCCGAAAGCATGATCACTATTTATGGGTCGTAAAAATAAACCATTTTCCCTAGCCTCACGCCTCTTTTTCACCCACCTATTAGCGATGATTGTGGGGGTGACTAGCTTAGTCATTATCGGTAAACTTTCATCTCCTCGCTTTTTTGTTCTCCACTTACAACGTTTAGAAGGACGGGGCTTTAGTTTAGATTATGCTAAAACCTACTTAGTACAAGGGTTTGAAACTGCTTGGAATCGCAGTACCTTTTGGTCAGTGATTGCGGGAACAATTGCAGCAGGAGGCTTTAGTTATTGGCTTTCTCAGCGTATTGTTGAACCCTTAACCCAAATTGAACAAATTACTAAAGATTTTGCAGCAGGACAGTTACAGGAACGTTTACCAGCGAGTGAGATTCCCGAAATTGACCAACTAGCACGGAGTTTTAACCGTATGGCGGAGAGTTTACAAGATGTGGAACAACGACGTAGAGAGTTAGTCAGTGATTTGAGTCATGAATTACGCACCCCCATTACGGTGATGCGAGGGTATTTAGAAGAACTCGCAACTGGACAAATTGAAGCGACACCAGAAGTTTATTTAAAGTTAGTACAAGAAACTCGTCGCTTAGAACGGTTAATTAATGATCTACAAGAACTATCCAAGGCTGAGGCTGGTTATTTACCGATTAGATTAGAAGCTATTGATATTCGCCCTCTATTAGAAAAATTAGTCGAACGCTTTGCAGACCAATTATTAGAAACAACGTTAAAGTTGGAATGTGCAGAGAATTTACCCAAGGTGATTGGCGATCGCGATCGCGTTGAACAAATTCTCGTTAATTTGATCGGCAATGCCATAAAATATACAGAGACAGGGCAAATAACTGTTCGTGCTTGGGTAATATTCCCCCATCTCCAGATTGCAGTAGAAGATACAGGTGTGGGAATTACAGCAGAAGACTTACCCCATGTATTTGAAAGATTTTGGCGGGCAGAAAAGTCTCGTAACCAACACACTGGAGGGACAGGAATTGGTTTAGCCATCACCAAGCGTTTAGTAGAATTACAAAGGGGACAGATTGAAGTCGAAAGCCAAGTAGGCATTGGCAGCACCTTCCGCTTTTCCCTACCGTTAGTTTAATTAAATTTCACAACTTCTATCAAGAAATGGTGCGGAAGAAACTCCAATCTCAATCACGATGACGAAACTTCCGCAATACTCGCACAAAAATAAAATAACTACAAAAACTAACGATTGTTCCTGTTACTAAGCAACCAAGCAGCAAGGTTCTCATAAAAACTGCGCCTAATGATAATAATTCCGTAGTTGAGGTGAAGTTGAGATCCTCAAGAGGGAATTCTTCTCCCCGAATTAACCAGCTTCCAATCTGAAGATTTGCTGCGAAAATGGGAACATAGGTAAGGGGGTTACTAATCCAGGTAGCAGCAAGGGCAGCAAATTTATTTCCTCGGACAAGAATTGCTAAAATGACCCCAATAATGGATTGAAAGCCGAAGAAAGGAAACATTCCAGCAAAAATACCAACAGCAATTCCTCGTGCTATTTTATGTTCACTACCAGGTAATCTTAAAAATCGTTTCCACAAATAACGGATGCGACGAATCCACCAAGGTTGAATAGGTCGAGGAGAAGGCTTATTTTTATCCGAAGCTGAACGGATATTAAGATCAACTGATCGTTTTTTACTCATAGACTCGTCTCGAACCGAAGCAAACCCTTACAAATACTAATCTATATTCAATTTGCTTGAGTCCAACCTTTAGTTTACTAATCCTTCTCTATTTCTGCTAATATTCACTCCTGATTAGACTCGACAAAGAAAGATCAATTTAGCGATATCTCAACTTAAATACTAAAATCGTAAAAGCGAGGACAAAAGTTGCCACATTAGTTGCGAAAACAGGCAAATCTCGCGACCAAGCTCCATAAATAATCCATAATAGAACCCCTGCACAGAAAGTCAAAAACATCCCCAGAGAAATATCCTTAGCAGATTTACTTTGCCAAGTTTTCAGGACTTGGGGTAAAAAAGCAATAGTCGTTAAAGTTCCTGCTAGTAAACCTATTAAAGTCTGCAATTCCATGCTAGTAAACCTGTTAAAGTCTGCAATTCCATGCTAATAAACCTGTTAAAGTCTGCAATTCTATCTTTATTTTGGCTTTATTTTTAGTTGTTTTCGCTTCAGTTCTCGACATTTGGCAAGAGCTTTTTCATAAGCATTTTTATAGGCTTCTCCACCTAGCATAACTTCTCCGTAATAGCAATAGGGTGTTTCACCATAAATAGGCAAAGGTTCATCTTCTGGATAATCTTCAACAGCTTCTTCTACCGAGGATTTTAGTTCCTTCCTTGTTAGAGACTGGGCTGGAAAATAATAATGTTCCTGAGAATTTTTTAAATGTTTTTTAGTTAGATCGATAATACTTTCTTCTAGCGTAATCCAGCTATATTCTATTGGGACATAAGGCGGATGGGGAAGCACTAAGAACCCTTGTACATATAGCGATCCTTCCGTCAATAAACTGGCTTGATAGACTCTCTCAAAACAGTTACGAGTTGGGGGTTTAATTCTTTGAGCTAATTCCAGAGAAAGTTCTATATTGACAGCTTCGTTCATTTTATTAATCTTAATTAAACTCGTTTCCATCAGTCTAAGACATTAGATAACGAGCTTGATGAATCCATTGTTGTATCATATTTACCGTTGGACAGAGATCTCGCCGTTGCATCATTTTTACCTGCAAGCGCAACATATGATGGTGTAATTTAACAGAGCGAGCATTTGCCATTTGGGGAATTGTGGCAATACCAGCATGGAGTAATAAACCACAATATTGACAACCTACCCCTGGAATACGGGATAAATCCGCCATCGCTACCCATTTAGTAACAAGTTGGGTCTTAACTTTTAGCTTATTCGCAAGTTCTTGTTGTGACTGGGGTAGAGATGCCTTTCGTAATAAATCTAGGGTGGTGCAAATCTCATCTTTTTTTAAACTAGCAGCCATCTGAGCATCTAAGCCAGGTAACTCTTCAATCGCCCAACTTTGGTTTGATTGTTTATTATTTGCCATAATGGTCTATTGTTTCGGTAGGCTCTCTTGACTTAAGCATAGCCCAAAGGAGACTTTAGGATAATTTGCGGACGAGAAAGAGCAAAGATAACTAGCTTAAAATCTCTCGCAACTGAATCGTGGCGATGCTCACAGTTAGAAAAAATTGGAGTTGACCAGTGGGTGAACCTAGACCACTAGCCAACTCCCCCCATCTTAGTTGCACCTTCTACATCCCTGGCAAATTCAACCCACTGGTGAGGGTTTCCATCCGTTCACGCATGGTTTCTGTGGATTTTTGATAGGCATCCTGCATTGCTTCTGTTACGGTCTGTGAAAGAGATTCTGCACCCTTCTCGACAGCAGCAGGGTCAATTTCCACACGACGAGGTTCTTGGTTTCCACTGAGAACAACTGTTACTGTACCATCTGTGCTTTTACCTTCAATTTCCATTTGCTCTAATTCTTCTTGAAGAAGTTGAGCACCCTGTTGAACTTCTTGAGCTTTTTTAAATGCTTCAGCAAGTTCTTTCATTTTGCCCAAACCGAAACCAAATCCTTGTCCTTTAGTCATATCAAATTTAAAATTAAATTATTGTTGTGCGATCAGTTAAGTTTATCAAGTTTTTCAAAACATGGCGTGGTAAAAACCTGCGCTGAAGTACGGGGATGCACCTTTGTGAATAGAATAGAAGGAGGTAGCTCGTAAGGAGAGTACATGGCTAATATTAATTTTGTTGACGAGAATAAAGAAGTGGTGGCTGCTGATGGGGCAAATTTAAGAGAAAAAGCTCTTGAAAATGGTATTGAACTCTACACCTTTATGGGTAAGATGATGAACTGTGGTGGCTACGGTCAATGTGGAACTTGCATTGTCGAAGTGGTTGAGGGGATGGAAAATCTCTCAGAACGGACAGATGCAGAAAAAAGCAAGCTGAAGAAGAAACCCAATAGTTACCGTCTAGCTTGTCAAACTCTCGTTAATGGTTCTGTTAGTGTTAAAACTAAGCCTTGACATATTTAGCTGTTAGCTGCAAAAAGTTTGCCTGATAATGACGCATGGTTCAGAAATATTGGAGAAAATGGTATCCTAGAAGGGATATGATTGTTGCTATTGAACCCTTAAGGCAAGGTTAAAAATGGAAGTTAATCAACTTGGATTTGTCGCTAGTCTTCTTTTCGTGCTAATTCCCTCGGTTTTTCTCTTGATTCTGTATATTCAAACAGCAAGTCGGGAAAGCAAAGGAAATTAATTTCTAGATTTCAGACAATCCCCAACTCAATTTGAAGTTATAGTTGGGGATTTTTTGTACTTTCTCAGTACAGTTTTTTGCCAAGATTTGTTACATTTGTTACATGGCAAATTCAAGAATACGCAAAATCGGCAACTACCTACGCCCCCATTGGAAACCTATGCTGATCGGGGTTTTCGCTTTATTCATCGCTAATGGCGTTGGGGCATATATCCCTTTACTAATTCGTGATAGTATTGATGCTCTACGAGG
>JBBQDV010000096.1:0-11000 GCA_038320005.1 Cyanophyceae cyanobacterium | reverse complement strand
ATAGGGATTGGAACGCAGCTATTAATATTCTGAAAATCGCCTTGAGTACGCTAGGGCATAGCGGAACTTGGATCTTAGATCCGAACGCTTCAGGAGATTTGACCTCTACTTTAGTTGGAGCAATCCTGCTTGGGCAAGTTGAGTCTATGAATGAAGAATCCCCTCGCCTTTAGGCAGGGGAGTGTCAACGAAAACTAGCGACATTAGTTAATCCTTTTCGTGTTTTTAAAAACCCGCTCTTTTCTTAGGGTTATTTTTTCACTCTAATGAGGGAGGTTAGATCAATCAAACTTAATCAAAAAAAAGTAACAACTCGCTCTCTATGTTTCCGAATATAGCGCAATAATTAAGAAACAATAAAGTTAAAATAGGGCTGGGGATCACTGTTTTCTATATAGGATATGGTGTCTGATTGACAAATACACAAATGGGAGCAAGGGATAATTAATAGTAAGACCAAAATAAAAAAAGAATTACAAATAAATTTTATGAAAACTACACCTTATAAAACTTCCGCTTGTCGGTATTGTCGTCATTATGAACCTGAAGGTCACAGGGGCGGAATGTGTCAGCAACTCGGTGTTCTGGTTCAAGGAAGTTGGAAGGCTTGTTCTCTGAAAGTCCCTGCCTTTTTAAGTTATCAAGAAATTCTTGGACAAGAAATCGTCCATTTAGAGCATTCTCTAGATTTGGAATATGCTGTTAACCGTTCTGCTTTAGAAGTTGCTCAAGTAGTGAAGAAATAATTTAGCTCGTGACTAAAGCCTATTGATAGACGCGAAAAACCTTTTTAATATCTTTTTTTAATCTTAGTAACTTCTTGAATGTGCTGCTTTCTTAGTAGTACATTTTTTTAGTTAAAAATCTCAGCAAAAAGAGCGAGTATTTCAACTCGCCCTCGCAATTAGTATTTAAATATAAGCAAGCAACAGCTTAAAGAAGACATCAGTAGATAATTGCTGTTACTTTTATCGCGTTTTCGCCTCAAGACAATCAGCAATATCTTTAACCTTGTGCTGTCTCAAGCCAGTCAAAAATACGGTCTAGCTGCTCAATCGTAACTAAGCCATACTGCCACAGAATCATTGGCAAACTTCCAGATGACTTATCAACACGCCGTTCAGCCGTTTGAATTGAATCCTTTGAAATTAGTAAGTCTTCTTGTAAAAAGCGAAGAAATCGAGAATAGGTTACAGGGGGCATCATAGCTTTCACCTCTTGGGGCTAAATAGATTATCTATGGGAGTGAGGGTTGGTTCATGGGAAGATAGCCGGACTTTAAGGTTAGATCAGTAACTCAGTTTCAGACTCTATCTTCCGAAATACTAGTCTCAGAAAAAGTCATCTAATCTCTTGAGGGCGAGAAACTCTCTCGGCAAAAAAGTAATTTGTCTTCTGATCGCTATATTGTAGAGGATATAAGCACTGAAATGCCCCTTCCACTAATAATCTAAAGGGAATTAGGCTTTACTCAACAACGTTAAACCCATTATTTTTGGCTAAAAAAGTTGTGCTATGTATATTAACTCACAAATTCGACTTTAGAAAGAGTTTGTTACATAATTTGCAACGATTCTCTTTCATACCTTAAGCCATCCTCGAATTATAAACGGCTACTGGATAACTCGAACATTGAAACTGTTTTTATTTATTATAATTTCAGCTTCGAGAATAGCTTTAACATCTAGCTAAGTTTAGGCAAGTTTAGCTTCTTGTCCAATTACTCGCAATGGGCATCCGCCAACCTGTCCCAAAAGCCCGTTCGGTAATCTTTAAGCCTGGGGGCGATTGACGGCGTTTGAATTCAGCACGCGATAACATTTTCATGACTTTTTGCACTGTTTCCAGGTCATGTCCAGCTTCACTAATTTGGCTGATAGATTGGTTCTCAACGATGATGCGGTGCAAGATATCGTCAAGGATATCATAGGGAGGAAGACTGTCTTGGTCGGTTTGATTAGGTTTGAGTTCCGCACTAGGGGGTTTGGCGATTATATTGGCAGGAATAAGTTCTTGATTGCGATTCAACCATTGACAGATAGCAAAGACTTTGGTTTTTGGTACATCCGCGATGACGGAGAAACCCCCACTCATATCACCGTAAAGGGTACAGTAACCCACTGCCATTTCTGATTTGTTTCCTGTGGAAAGGAGGAGATAGCCAAATTTATTAGCAATTGCCATTAATAAGTTACCGCGAATCCTGGCTTGAATATTTTCTTCGGCAATACCAAATTCTGTACCTGCAAAGAGGGGTTCTAGAATAGCGTCATAGGCTTTCATGGCTGGTTCAATGGGAAGTTTCTCGCTTTTTATGCCCAAGTTTTTTACTAAGGCTTCTGCGTCAGTCACGGAGTGGTCGGAACTATAGGGAGATGGCATGAGAATTCCCATAATATTCTCTGCGCCCAGGGCTTCTGTTGCAACCGCAGCGACAAGGGCAGAATCAATACCTCCGCTTAAGCCAATTAGCCCTTTTTGAAAGCCGCATTTATGGGCATAGTCTTGTAATCCTAATACTAAGGCGAGCCAGATTTGTTCTGTTTCTGAGGTGATAATCGGGGTGATTTTTGCGGGGAGGAGTTCTTTCTTTTCGGGGTCAAATTCTAGGGTGATAAAGTCGGTATGGAAGGATTTGGCACGACAAACGGTTTTACCCTCACGGTTAAAGGCGACGCTGCTACCATCGAAGAGAAGGTCATCATTACCCCCAACTTGATTGGCGTAGATAATGGGGAGATGATAGCGACTAGCACTATGGCTTAACATCGCTTCTCGCATTTTCTGTTTACCAAGGCTGTAAGGGGAGGCGGAAAGGTTAACGACTAAATCTACGTTAACTAGGGCTAAGTCTGCGAGGGGGTTGAGGGTATAGTTGCGCTTACCCCAAAACTGCTCATCATTCCAAAGATCTTCACAAACTGTTACGCCAATTTTGAGGGGGTTATCTCCTGGGAGTTGGAAGTAATCGCTTTGGTTGCCAGGTTCAAAATAACGTTGTTCGTCAAAGACATCGTAGGTGGGAAGGAGACGTTTGTGGAAGGTTTGCTGGACTTTACCTTGTTGGAGGAGGGCGACACTATTGAATAAGGGTTTGTGTCCTTTGTCGTCTGCGTGGGGATTTGCTGCGACGAAACCAACTAAAACCGCGATCGCGCGAGGTAATTTTGCTGCTAATTTCTGCAACTCTACTTCAATTGCGATAATAAAACCAGGATTAAGCAATAAATCGCGAGGAGGATAGCCACATAAGGAAAGTTCTGAGGTAAGTAACAGGTCAACCCCTGAATCTGCTGCTTTTTGAGCAACTGCAAGAATTTTCTCCGCATTCCCAGAGAGGTCGCCAACAGTATAATTCAATTGGGCGATACCGATAGTTATCTTTGATGGCGCGGTGGTCATTACTTCTTTCCTTTTCCCCAATAGCAAACTGTTAGTTTAGATTAACCGACTTGAGACACAGCTTGAGCTTCACAATGGAAATGATTGGCAATTCTGAACATTTCATGTCCAGTATGAAGGTAACTTTCCTCATAGTTAAGGGTAAACCATTCAAACTCATCTAAGCCATCGCCAAGATGATTTAAGCAATAGTATAGCTTCGCTGCGATCGCGCCCACTTTGGCAGGATTCGGCTGAGATTTAAAGGTATAATGCGCCTTCTCTAAATACTCTCGGCATTGTTCCAGATAACTTTGAAACCCATCCATCAATTGATCATCAAAAGGATCAGCAGATAACTCATCAAGCTGAACTTCCAAGGGTTCGATTATTTCCCTGACTAAATAACTTACAGGCTGATAAACCTCTTGTAACCATTGTTCGAGATCAATTTCAGGATGACGTTGGCTTTTCTGCTTTTGCTGATAGTAGCTTTGAGCCTTGGCGGTACGAGTTTGCCGTTTAACCGAACCCTGAACATATCCTTGCGTTAACTGCTGGTCATAACAACGACGATGAGATGGATCTCGTAAAACCTCATAAGCAGCATTGATCAAAATAATGCGATCGCGATCTGCTTCTTGACAATGGCTATCAGGATGAAACCGTTTTACCAAACCTCGGTAAGCTTGCTTAATTGTCTGTTGAGATGCCTGGGGACTCACCGCCAATACTTCATAGTAGTTAGTCGTGAACATGGCTATCATAGCTATCTAGAAAAAATTATCTTAAAGTCATAGGAGCAGCAATTTCCAAATCTTGGAACAAAGGCGTACTTAAATAACGTTCCCCAAAACTCGGTTGAATCATCACAATAAGCTTATCCTCATTACCCTGGCGTTTGCCCACTTGAATAGCTGCGCTGAGGGCTGCCCCCGTAGAAATCCCCGATAGTAACCCCTCTTCCCTCGCTAAACGGCGACCATAAAAAATTGCCTCCTCATCGCTCACCAGAATCACTTCATCAATCAATTCCACCTTCAGTACCTCTGGAATAAATCCTGCGCCAATCCCTTGAATCTTATGAAATCCAGGGCGACCACCAGAAAGGACAGGGCTGGTTATTGGTTCAACCGCGATCGCTTTAAAACTCGGTTTCCTTGCCTTAATAACTTCCGCCGTTCCTGTAATTGTCCCACCAGTCCCCACACCAGCAACCAAAAAATCAATCTCTCCATCCGTATCCTCCCAAATCTCTTGGGCTGTAGTATTACGGTGAATCTCAGGATTAGCGGGATTATTAAACTGCTGCAACATATAAGCATCAGGAGTAGAATTAACTATTTCCTGCGCCCGTTGGATACAGCCATTCATACCAGAAATTCCTGGCGTAAGTTCTAGCTGCGCCCCATAAGCCCTTAACATCGCTCTACGCTCGCTACTCATCGTATCTGGCATCGTTAAAATGAGCTTATATCCCTTGGCTGCTGACACCATTGCCAAAGCAATTCCCGTATTTCCTGACGTTGGTTCAACCAGTAGGGTTTTGCCTGGGGTAATCAACCCTTCCCCTTCCGCAGTTTCAATCATATTCACCGCAATCCGATCTTTTACCGAGGCAGATGGATTCATCCCTTCTAATTTGACTGCTATTTTAGCTAGACAGCCTTCAGCGCGAGGAATACGATTTAAAAAGACCATTGGCGTGCGACCAATCAATTCTGTTGTACTTTGAGCAATACGCATAATAAATTTAATTCTTAGCTAATTTTCAATTTTAGATTTAATACCCCAGTTGTTTCGTGTGGTTCAATTTTCAGGGTTCGTTTCATTTACACCCAAATAGTTTCTTACTTCAGGGTCGTAGAGTTGGAGATAATTCCAATAGTTGCCAAAGACCTGCTTGACATAATCGCGAGTTTCATCAAAAGGAATCGATTCGACAAACTCATCATCATCAAGAGAACCCCTTTCTGAGATCCAAGAGCCAACATTCCCCTGACCAGCATTGTAACTCGCTACCGCTGACAGAGAATCATCCTGATAAGATTGATGAAGTTGCGCCAAAAACCAAGTTCCTAGAGCAATATTATCATCTGGTTCACGCAGATCATAGTCTTCTCGCCCAATATTTTTCGCAGCCCATTCCGCAGTACTAGGAATAATCTGCATTAATCCTAAGGCATCTGCACTAGAAACAACATCAGGGTCGAAGCGAGATTCTTGACGCATAATCGAAATACTCAAGAGAGGATTAAGTTTTTGCTCCTTTCCATATTTAATAACCATTTCACTATAGGGAAATGGATAGATTCCTTGCCAATAGTCCTCTTGCTGTTTAACCTGTTGATATTTGGCTTTTTCTTCTTTACTATCTTTCTGTTCTAGTTCCCAGAGCAGAGCAATACCATTTAAATAGTCACCATTTGCTTGATGTAGTAGACCATCAGTAATTTGTTCTGCTGTTGTTGGGTCTTGGGTGTCTTGAAATTCTACTTGCCAAAGTCTCCAAGCTTCTTCGTTTTGTCCAAGTCGGTAGAGTTCTTTCAGGGCAGTAGAGCCAGTAGGTAAAGTGGGACGGGAAGGGAGTTTGATTTCAGGGCTGAGGGAACGAATCTGATCAAAATCTCCGACATCTAGCCCTAAATGGACTGCTGAACGCCAAGCATAATAAGACCAAGGATAATTGGCGAGAACTGCTTTAAAAGCTTCTTCCGCTTGTTGCTGTTTCCCCAAATCCTTCGCCCATTTTCCTTCCCAAAAAACAGCTTCACGGGCAGTTTCACTCTCTAAATTATTTTGACGAATAGGTTCAACCCAACTAAGGGCAGATTGTTTATCCCCAGCTTCCGCTTTTTCTCGGGCAGATTGCCAGCGATACTCCGCAGCAGCATCACTATCGTTATAGTCGGTGAGCAATTTCTTACTAGTTTGATCTGCCCCAGCTTGGCTACCTAGACGTTCGAGGGTATTAGCTTTGGTCAGCAAGGCTTCTCCAGCTCGTTTAGGAAAATCTTTGACGATGCGATCTAAATAGGGAACAGATTCGAGGTCGGGCTGAAGGGAAGCTAGGTTAAAGAGGGCATTAGCACTTTCTGCTGCTTCGGGGAATTCTTCGATCAGGTCTTTGTAGGCACGTTCTGCTTGATTCTGCTGACGGGAGTATTGCAGCCCTAAAGCAGCGAGATAGATATTACGGGGAGTATGTTCTGCGTTTTGGTAGGCAGCACTAGCTTGACCATATTTTAGGTCGTTCCAATAGCCTCGGGCAATAAATTCCCAATCTTTGGACTGAATGGTCGCATATTCTTCTTGTCCAATCGCAGGACGATAGAAACTAACTAAGCGATCAAGGACGGGAATGGTTTCTGGCTGATCATAGGCGTGACGGGCTAGGTACAACATCAGGGAGGAATCATTGGGACTTTCAACGATCTGTTGCCGAATTAATTCGATGATCAGGGGATGGGATGGATAGTTTTCGAGGGCGGTATCGAAGTAAAGGGGGTTATCCGCGGAGAAGGTATAGATGTTTTGCACTCGATCAAGAAAGTTAGTCTGATCAGGCACTTGTTCTGTGGCACTTTCTCTATAGGGAGAATCTTCTCTTAAAAAGGCAAAGAGAGCATGGGCTGCTACTGGTTCATTGGTATAAACTTCAAGTAAATGCTGCCAAGTCTGGGAGGCTTTTTCTCTATCTTCGATAAGTTCATAGGCTTGAGCGCGGAGCAAGACGACATAACCACCTAAGACTGAATAGCGGTTTTCTAAACCTTCTAGCCATTTTAGGGCTTCTTCTCCTTCTCCTTGGGCAACTAAATCTGAGGCGAGAAGATAACGGGCGCGGGCGCGTTTCAGGGACTGTTTCCCTTGTGCCATTGCTTCTAAAGCAGATTGTCTCTGGGAGGGGGATTTAGTTAACAGTTGTTCCAATTCTGGCTCAATGGGCGAAATCTCTTCATTTTGAAATGGCCAACTCCACACCCAGCTAGAAATAAGTCTTCCTCCTGGTTTGCTAACAACTATTGCTCCTACTAGCAAGAAAAAGATACTAAGTCCAATAATGCTATTGAGTACGACTTGTTGTCGCTTGTGCTGATGGTGGTTATTACGAGAAAAGTTAAGACGAGATTTACCCATTATCCTGCTGATTACTAGCAACCGTAACCTTTTTAATTACAACTGCTTCTTTTCTATTTTGTCATAATCTTGGGGATATTATGAACATCTGCGACAAATTTGGTAGTTTTGCGTAAAATCGGATCACCCAAACAAGAAATTTCCAAACTTTCAGTCATAATGAAATATCGGTCTGTCACTTCAAGAGAGATAAACAAGCTATTCCTATTCTGGCGGAACTAACCCAGAAAGACACCAAACAATTCAGAGGAGATTCCCGTGGATACGACCCCACAAGAGCTTTGGGTTCAAGTCTTAGAGCGTTTAAAAGAGAAATCAGTTTAGCCCGACAGGTAGGAATGTATTTGATGCGTCAGCATACGGAGTTGAGTTTACCGAGAATTGGCGAGGAATTTGGGGGAAAAGACCACACAACGGTCATGTATAGCTGTGATAAAATTAGGCAACTGTCTAAAAGTGATCCTCATATCAACCAAATGTTACGACAGTTAAGCGATCGCGTTAATTTGGCAAGTCGAACTTAATGTACTTTGCGATCGCCCTGCTTTGAAGTGCGACTAAATTTCAAAGAATTGGTATTAGTTATATAATATAATGGTAATGCTGTAAGCCTTGTCATTAATCATGCAACGCATTTTAGTCATTGACGATGAAGATGAAATTAAAGATGCAACCATTGATATTTTAAAAAGCAAAGGTTTTATCACTAAGGGGGCGAGTAGCGGTCATATTGGCTTGCAATTAGCGAAAAAATTCCATCCTGATTTAATTTTATGTGACATTGATATGCCTGAATTAAATGGCTATGATGTCTTAAAAACATTGCGCCAAAATCCAGAGTTTGAAGATATTCCCTTCATTTTCTTAAGCGCTACATCTAGTATGAAAAATTTGCGAAAGGGCATGAACCTTGGAGCGGATGACTATCTCACCAAACCTCTACAAATAGATGATCTATTAGCAGCGATTTCGATAAGACTCAAGAGACATGAAACCCATATCCACAATACTATTACAGAGCAACAACTGCCCTCAAAAACAGATAAACACGTTTCTGAACAACTTAAGCTTACCCCAAGACAGAAGCACATTCTGGGATTAGTGAATCAAGGCAAACTCACTAGTGAAATTGCTAAAGAACTTTCTGTGCGTTTAGATGTAGCAACTATCTTGCAAGATATTGCGATTAAACTCAATAATCGCTTTTCCCAAGAAAATCAACAGGAGCATCTCTCAGCAACAGCATCTCCTCATGCAGATCCTAATTCTACTCACAGTGATAATTTAACTCCACGCCAACGCGAAGTTTTGGCATTGGTAGCCAACGGAATGACAACAAAGAAAATTGCAGAAACATTATTTATTAGTGTCAAAACTGTTGAAACCCATCGAGGTCAATTAATGGAACGCTTAAATATTCACGATCTTGCAGGATTAGTTCGCTATGCGATTCGTGTGGGTCTAATCAATTTAGATGAAAAATAGGCTTGTAAAACTTGCGTTGCAGTCATAGGTTCAGATTGCAAAATATCAGGGAGAACCCTAATATTTTTGTACAGAGATATTTGCTAGACTGTAATTTATTTGGGGGCATCCCTACGACCTCTCTAAATTTTTGAAGGGCTAAGATAGTTTTGCTGCTATTCTGATGGGAAGATGTCCCCCAACCTTGATGTATGAAATTTATGCACATCTTTTTGAAGCGGTTTTTAGCTTTGGGCTATTTGGGTATGACGATCGCGCTATTTCCAGATCTTGCCCAAGCAGATAATGTCTATGGGGAACTATCGACCCTCAATTCCATAGTTTTCACGCCAAGCCGAGGTACAACGGGGACGGCAATCCCTCTGACGGCGAATACGGCTCTGCCTTTAACTAGTGTTGGTAATGTGAGTGTAAAGTCAAATAGCTACGGGGGATTTAATGTGGAGGTGCAGTCTACTAATAATGGGTTGCTGAAACGGGAGACGGGGCAAGGCATGGCTTATACATTAAATTACAATAATGTTGAACAGGGGCAAATCACGATAACGAATGTAGTAGAAAATAATGGGGCGGTAATTAGTGACTGTGCTGATGATTTGGGATGCGATCGCGATGTGAAAATTGCAATTTCGCAGTCTGAGGTGCAGAGTAAGCCTGCGGGATATTATTCAGATACATTGACATTTACGCTGACTAATAAATAGCAACGAAAATATCAGGTAATACCCTGATGTAAAGGCTGAGATTACTTTAGTAGTCATCCTTCTTAAGAAGTAGATTTGCGAAAATATCAGGTAATACCCCGATGTATAGGCTGAGATATTAGCGATATATTAAATACATCGAGGAACAAAGAGACCTCAAAGAAACGGAAGCACAAGATAGAAAGTAGAGAACAACAAGCCCTACAGTGATCTCCGAACAATGATCTCCGAAACTTCGATAGTTCAGGGAAACAGGATAGATGGTCTATCCATTCCTAATTCAAAAAAATATTCTGAAGTAATTCAGAAAGAGTGAATAAGATTATGGTACACACTACACTTCGCTACATGGCTTCGATTTCTGGACGTGCAATTCTTGCGATCGGTTTGACTTCTGCTACATTGTTGGCTCTGACTCCTTCTGTAAAGGCTGAAGAGTTAATTGTAACTAACCCAGTTTTCAGGAATATTAATTCCTACACGACAGCTGCAACTGCTCCTGTTGCTACTGCATCAGGTGTGAACGCTGTAGTTGGTTCATTGAATGTCAGTTCTAATGATGTTTTTGTCATTAAAGCTTCAGGAACTGGTTCTTTGACAGGCTCCAATGGTGATGTAGCTTCATATACTCTGGCGGTTGGCACAGGAACTGGTTCTGCGACAGCAACAGCAGTTAGTGGGACACCAGCTACTTTCTATACAGGTTCAGCAACAGAAGCTAAGGATAATATGAATCTTGACCTAACAGTCGCTTCAACTGTAAACTTCCAAAAATTACGCGCTGGCACGTTTAGCGAGACTGTTACTCTAACTATAGCTGGTTCTTAATCTCTGAATTAAGTACTAGAACATCAAGAAGTTGACAAAGAAAAGATTGGTGCGTATAAGCTGTTATTCATTTAGTTTTTTGTTCTGACCTCCATGTATCAAAGGGGCTAGGCGACAAAAATACCAATTTAAATGCTTGTCAGCTTACCAATCTTTTCTTTGTCTCATAATATAGTTAAGATGTTTCCTGTGTAGCTTTTAAAAACAAATGAGCTTATGCTGAAACAATTATCAGTTGCTTGCTTTTTCCTTATAGAACAATACTATTTGCCAATCTTGCCAGCATTCTCTCAGGTCAACTCGATCGCTTTCACATCCACAGCCATCTCGCCACCTGTTGACCTGATTCCTAATACTGCATTGCCCAATACCTTAATTGGCAAAGTAAATATCAAATCAGACAATGCGAATGGGTTTATAGTTAATGTCAAATCAACCAACGGAGGAGCATTAAAGCGGAGT
>JBBQDV010000095.1:0-11141 GCA_038320005.1 Cyanophyceae cyanobacterium | reverse complement strand
CCTTCAAATATTACACTTAAAGGCAGAGCCATATTGCCTAAATCATCAAGCTTATGACCAGAGAAAAAATAGTTGCCATTATTACTGGAACAATTTCGATCTTAATTGCAGTTGCTTATTTAGTATTCGTCCAGATTCTTGATTTTCGCGGAGAAATGTTACCAGCACCAACAGGATTTCTGGGATTATCAACTTTACTTAACCACTTCTTTTAGTTAGAAGTAACATTTTATGCTTTAAAGGTGATAAGATATTCTACTTTGTCATCAGTAGAGACTTGATAAAACAAGGAAAGAGTGTTTTTTATGGCAGGAAGTGAAGTTAAAGCAGATCTGTGGATTAATGAATATATTACCCCCTGGGATATCTATAGTCACGGGATTACAAAAGTTCTCGCTTATCAAAAGACTGCCTTTCAGGAAATGTATATTGTCGAAACAGGGGCTTATGGTAAGGCTTTAGTTTTAGATGGTAAATGGCAATCTTGTACAGGGGATGAATTTCTTTATCATGAAGCTTTAGTCCATCCAGGGATGATTGCTCATCGTAGTCCTAAGAATGTTTTAGTCTTAGGTGGGGGAGAAGGGGCGACAATACGGGAAATTTTGCGCTGGAAGAGTGTCG
This sequence comes from Cyanophyceae cyanobacterium, assembly GCA_038320005.1. Taxonomy (GTDB): domain Bacteria; phylum Cyanobacteriota; class Cyanobacteriia; order Cyanobacteriales; family SIO1D9; genus JBBQDV01. Next base: position 10,517 of record JBBQDV010000095.1, on the reverse strand, counting down.
AAAAAGTAATGATGGTGGATATCGATGGCGATGTCGTTGCTGCTTGTCGAGAACACTTACCAGAAATGCACCAAAACGCTTTTGAAGATCCGCGCACAGAATTAATTATTGGTGATGCTTTAGAGGTTTTAGATCACACAGATCAACAGTGGGATATTGTCATCTCAGATCTTTCTGATCCAATTGAATCAGGACCTTCCTTTGCTTTATTTACTCAAGAGTATTTTCAAAAAGTGCAAAAAGTCCTCTCTCCTGGGGGGTATTTTGTTGTTCAAGCTGGACCCGTTACGCCTGTGGCAATAACTCTCCATGCTCGCTTGGTAAAGACTCTCAGCACCGTGTTTCCCCAAGTTTTGTCTTATACCTCCCATGTGCCTAGCTATGCCTCTCCCTGGGGCTTTGCGTTAGCTTCTAGGGAAGCAATTAATACTCGCCCTGAACCTGAAGAGATTGATCGCTTATTAGCAACAGAAACGGCTGGAGGTTTGCGCTTTTTAGATGGGAGAACCCTACTTGGATTATTGCAAACTCCTGCTCATATTCGTCGCGCGATCGCGCAGGAAACGAAAATCTATACCCTCACTGACCCCCCCAAGTTTTTTGGTACAGGAGTAAGCAAAACGTGAACCTTGATTAACTTATGTTGATTTAATTTACAGTTAGATAAATATTTGTTGCATTATCTAAGTTAGAGAAGGAGTGAAAGCGCGATCGCGCAGTAAGATAGCCTTACGCAAAAGAATGCGAAGCTCTTAAGCCATAACGATCTCTGCTAATTTGCAACCCCCAACAGAATATCTCCAAAAAAGATAGAAGAATCAAGTATATTTTTAGCGAGTTTCAGAAAAGGTGAGCAGAAAAGCAAGATTTTCTTGAGCTTTTAATGCATGAGCAGCATGAGCGGGCATAAAAATGAAAACTCCAGGTTCGAGTTGAATTTCTTTCCCTTCTAAAGTTAAAGTTCCCCGACCTTCTAGCACCACAATTCCTGCATTGCGATTAGAAGTATGCTCGGAGATATCTGTTTGGGCGGTCAAACAAAATAGGGTATATTGACAGTTATCATCTTTAAGGATAACTTTACTGAGAACACCATCTTGAGGATATTCAATTAAATCAGAAAAATTGGTATTGAAGGCAGTTGTGGAATCAGTAATCGCGCTCATAATAAAAGTTCCTGGTATTTAATTAATAATTGAATGTTTAACTGAGTAAATCAAGACTAATTAAGCCTTGCACAGATAACGACATAACCTAACTCTTCTTGATGTTCAAGAAAAGTTTTACGCATTTGTAATACCCTTGCTCGCAATTGAGAATTAGTGAAAACATTGCGGATAATGCGGAGCGTTCCCCCTAACCCTTCATCGTCAATTAGTTGTGGTAGTGAGAGCATTTTAAAAGAACCAGTAGTAGATTTTTCCACTTCCAAACCCGAATTTTGCCAAAGTTTAGTCCAATTTTCTAAAGATAAGGGTTGAGAATTGACACGGATAGCATTAGCGAGAATTTTATTTAGTTTATCTTCATCACCACGGGTGAACATTTCCTGAGAAAGTAGTTGACCACCAGGTTTTAATTTTTCTTGTAGCGATCGCGCAATTTTTTCCTTCCCGATACGAGACTGCATTGTTAAAATAGCTTCTGCAAAAACATAGTCGAACTGGCGATCAATCTGGTTAAGATGAAGAATATCCCCCTCAATCATTTCAACTTTATCTTCTAAACCAGCAGCTTTAATATTTGCTCTCGCTTTGAGTACACTGTCAGGATTTTTTTCCACCCCAACCACATGAACACCAAAACGTTTGGACATCGCGATCGCGCTTTCACCAAAACTAGCAGCTAACTCTAAAACAGTCTCTCCTGGTTGAAAATTCGCCCAAGTAAATAACTGTTCCGTAGCAGCACGTCCCCCTGGTCGCAGCACTGTCTTTCCCGCAGCAGCTAATACTTGATGACCTGGTGCATTTTCATAATTCAAACGGGTCGTTGTCATTGCGCTTTCCTCTTCACTATATCTGTAATCTTGGCAGAGTTTCAACTAAAAGTCCTTGAGGTAGCTCAAACTAAAGGAAAGATTTTCTCAACCCTAATCTCCCTCCATAGCAATACACTCATTTCTCATAAATTGGGGAGAATGGAAGTAGAACAATAAAACACTATCAAAATGGATCAAAGAATTGTCAAAATTCTCGTAGTTATTTTCCTGCTCAACCTAATTTTAGCCCCCTTTGCTGGTCTAGCCCCCCTCATGCTATTTTTAATCGGTACAGGTCTTTTATGGGGAGTCTGGACAATCGCACAAATCCTCATAGTAGGTAGTGCTGACTAAGTTTTTATGAGCGTTTCCATTGTTATCCCCACATTAAATGAAGCACGAGAAAATAAAGTGATTTACATGACTCTGAAAGCGTTTTTCCTTCCCCGACAACCGTTTCAGTAGTTTTCGACAACTACGTCCAGAACTGCGTGTGCCTCTCGAAGCTTTTTGCTGGATATTCGCTCTCAAAGTGCTAGAGGCTTTAATCCTACTTTACTTGATACCATCGAAAGACAATTAATTTCTTCCGAGTTAAGTTCTACAATAGAAAATAGAAAAGATTGAAAGACTTTGACAACAGCATGATTCCTACAGTTATTGAAACCTCCGGTCGCGGTGAACGCGCTTTTGATATTTATTCTCGCTTGTTACGGGAGCGCATAATTTTCCTTGGACAACAAGTAACCAGTGACTTAGCTAATCTGATTGTGGCTCAGTTGTTATTCCTCGAAGCTGATGACCCTGATAAAGATATTTACCTCTATATTAACTCTCCAGGGGGGTCAGTATCCGCAGGACTAGGAATTTATGACACCATGAATCAAATCCGTCCTGATGTTTCGACAATTTGTATCGGTCTGGCTGCAAGTATGGGTGCATTCCTGCTTAGTGGTGGTGCGCAAGGGAAGCGCATGAGTTTACCCCATTCTCGCATTATGATTCACCAACCTCTAGGGGGCGCACAGGGACAAGCAATTGATATTGAAATTCAAGCCAGAGAAATCCTCTATTTGAAGCAACAGCTTAATGAGTATTTAGCAACTCATACTGGTCAACCCATAGAACGTATTGAAACAGATACAGAGCGAGATTTCTTTATGTCTCCTCATGATGCTCAAGAATATGGTTTGATTGACCGTGTAATTGACCGTCGTCCCTCAGCGGTTAATCCTCTTGGGTAATTCGGTGATGGGGTGATGGGGAGAATTTATTAGAATTTGTCATGGCTTTGATTTGGCTAGTTTTACTCATTACTATTTTGGGTGGAGGCTTTATTCTTTTAGCTCAGAATTGGTCGCCTGTCTTAGCCCTGATTATTTTTGGTCAGGGGACTTCTGCGTTACCTCTGGCTATGTGGATTCTCTTGGCTGTGTTGGCTGGAGTTTTAACTAGTGCTATTTTACAGTTTCTCAACTATCTCTCTCGGCGATTTGCGAGGAGTAAATCTAAACAGTTTTCTCAACCAGCTTCACCTCGTCCTTATCGCCAAAAACGCAAGTCAACGCGCTCTTATAATTCTCAAAAGGAAAAGGAGTGGGAAAATAACAATGAAAGTTGGACACCAGAATCAGGGGAACAAGACCCTAAATCTGGAACTCCAGAAGAAGGAGAATGGACTTCTCGCAAAAGCGAAGATGAAGATTGGGATTTGGAAAAACCGCCCAAAAAGCCGACAGTTCCTAAGTTTAAAAGGACATTGGAAGATTCTAGTTTCTTTAACTTTGAAGAAGTTCGTCGGGAAACACCACCCCCAAGACCTTCTCTGGGTTCAGAAGCTACCCAAACAGAAAATAGCGAAAATCGGGAGCGGAATAATAATACGCCTAAACAAGATAGTGGGGTTTATGATGCCAAATATCGGGTAATTAGACCTCCTTCTCAAGAACCATTACCACAGGATGAGGAAGAAGATTGGATTGATGAGTAATTCTTTACAAGGACTACAAGGACTAAATGTATTTTTGATCGGGATGATGGGTTCAGGGAAAACGACTGTGGGGAAAGTTCTGGCGCAGCAGTTAAATTACCGTTTTTTTGATACGGATATTCTCGTTGAACGGGTAGCAAGACAAAGCATTACAGAGATTTTCGTAACGGAAGGGGAAAAGAAGTTTCGTCAGTTAGAAAGTCAGGTATTACAGGAGTTATCTGCTTGTACGAAAAGCGCGATCGCGACAGGGGGAGGAATTGTTTTACATCAACTAAACTGGAGTTACCTCCGTAATGGTTTAATTGTCTGGCTAGATGCGCCTGTAGATTTATTAGTAGAACGTTTAGCAAAAGATGATACTCGTCCCCTCCTTCAAAAAAGTGATCTCGAGACGAAACTGATTAATTTACTTGCAGAGAGGAAACATCTTTACGCCCAAGCTGATCTTCATATTATTATTAAATCAGACCAAACCCCAGAAGAAATTGCAACGGAAATCTTAGCGAATATTCCGACGGTGATTAAAGAAAAAACTCTCCCTCCTCAATAGACGCTTTTTGCAGTCGCCAAATCAGTTAGGGCTTTTCCTGTGACTCGACAAGTACGCCAATCTGGGAGAATTTTAGCACCCATTTGCTCATAAAAGTTAATTGCAGATTCATTCCAATCTAAAACACTCCATTCTAAACGCCCTGCATCTCTTTCTACTGCTAACTTAGCAAGATAATTGAGGATTGCTTTACCAATTCCGCGACGACGATACTCTGGTAAAACAAATAAGTCTTCTAGATGAATTCCTGGTTTTGTCAAAAAGGTAGAGTAATTGGGAAAAAATAAAGCAAACCCCACAACTTTATTTTGCCAAATCGCTAAGATGGCTTCAGCATAAATACGGCTTCCAAACAAATGCTGTTTTAATGCTTCTGGACTTCCTGAAACTAAATGGGGCAATTTCTCGTATTCTGCTAAGGCTTGAATTAGCTTAAAAAGGAGATCAATATCTTCGGTGACTGCTTCTCGTATTGTTAAGGGTGAGTTCAATTCCATTTTTTTAACTTATAAAGACAGGGGTAATAAAGGTAAGAAAAGGGTGACAAAGTAATAAACTAAAGGGGCGGTAAAAACATAGCTGTCAGTACGGTCTAGAATCCCCCCATGTCCTGGGATAAGTTGTCCTGAATCTTTTACTCCTGCGTCTCTTTTCATCATTGATTCGGTTAAATCGCCCAGTAAACTAGCAACTCCGATGATAATTCCGAGTATTAAACCGCTAATTTGCCAAGATGGAAGAGTAAGATACCATGCTCCCAACTCCGCGACAATAATACTACCCGCTAAACCGAAGATAGCCCCTTCTACAGTTTTTTTCGGACTAATATGGGATAGTTTTGTGCGCCCAAAAAATTTCCCCATAGTATATGCGCCAATATCCGCAGCCCAAATACAAGCAAAAGCGAGAAAGGTAATAGTTAATGCTTGAGGAAGATGTCTAATTTCTGTCCAGGGTATGGGGAAATTAAAGAATGAGAAAGGACTATCGCTAATATTCGTCTCAGCAGGGGATAGGGCAGCCATAGCAGGGTCTAAACCTACTCGTAGACGAATCCAATAGCTCGGTAATGCTCCTCCGTAAAATAAGCCTAGAATTGAGGTGGAAATATCGGCAATCGTTGCCATTTTCGGCTGAAAGAGAAGGTAAAAACAAACTAATGTTCCAGCGAGAGGAAATATTGCATCTGTTAAAGTTGGGGCTACAGCAGCAGTGATCAGGAGGACTTGGGAAACCACAAGGGTTGTTTTTCCTGCGGGTTCAATGCCTTTAGCCCGTACCATGCGAAAATATTCTAATTGCCCTAAGAAGACGATGACAGCAAGACCAAGGGTAAAAAAGATTCCTCCAGCAAAGATCATTATCAAAGCCAGCGCGATCGCGATAATTCCACTAAAGATTCTAGACCAAGCCATAAAAAAACTCTTAATAGGAAAGCTGAGGGAAAAAAAGGAAAGTGACTCAGTTTCGTCGTGACTACTTACTGAGATTAAAGCAACTTTATGAAAAGATGATCACTTCCTGTCTAATTTAACCGATTTAGAGCATCCTGAATACTATTATGATGAGAAGCTTAATCCTTAGCGCAAGGTAACTAACTCTTCTGCGATTGTGGGATGGAGTCCGACCGTCGCATCAAAATCCGCTTTAGTCGCCCCCATTTTTATCGCGATCGCGATCGTCTGAACAATCTCCGCAGAACTATCCCCAATCATATGTACCCCCAAGACCTGATCCGTTTCGCCATGAACTACTAACTTGATCATCGTCCGTTCCTTACGACTAGTCAGGCTGTAGTAAGTCGGACAAAAATTCGTAGAATAAATTTTAATCCCTCTTCCATATTTCTCATAAGCTGCTGTTTCCGTCATCCCCACCGACGCAGCTTCAGGAGTTGAAAAAACCGCTGTGGGAACATTCTCATAAATCATCACCCGATCCTTCCCACCAAAGACCGTATCCGCAAAAGCACGACCCTCATTAATTGCGACTGGAGTAAGGTTAAGCTTATTCGCACAATCTCCCACTGCATAAATATGCCCTTGACTGGTCTGATTGTACTTATTAACCGCAACTTGAAGTTCATCAAGTTCTACCCCAGCGGAATCTAAACCCAGCCTATCTAAATTAGGTCTGCGACCTGTAGCGGAAAGGACAACATCCGCCAGACAAGTTTGATTATATGTACCCTCCACCGTAACTTTTAATCCTCCTGGCGTTTCCTCCACCTTCTGCGCCTCACTACCGCAGCAAACCTTAATACCATGCTGCTTAAGTGCTTCCTCAACCCCCGTGCGAATATCTCGGTCAAAGCCTCCTAAAATGCGGTCATGGCGATGAATAAGCTGCACCTCTGACCCCAAACCATTCATAATACAAGCAAACTCTACCCCGATATAGCCTCCCCCAATAATCGCAATGCGTTGGGGTTGTTCTTTGAGGTCAAACATATCATCAGAGGTAATCGTTAAATTTGAACCAGGAAAGCCAGGTTTAGCTGGATGTCCTCCCACCGCAATCAAAATCTTATCTGCGTTAATTTGCTGACCATTTATCTCTAGGGTATGGTCATCAACAAATTTAGCATAGCCTTGAAATAACTCCACCTCAGACTTAGCTAACATTTGCAAATAAACACCATTGAGGCGTTTTAACTCTTGATGAACCATCTGCAACAATTTTTGCCAATTAAAGCTAAGTTCACCACCATCCCAACCATAGTCTCTTGCATCCTCCATTTGAGCAAAGAAATGGGACGCATGAACCATTAGTTTTTTCGGGATACAACCACGATTAACACAAGTACCACCTAAACGATTAAACTCAGCCAACCCCACTTTTGCGCCATATTTAGCTGCTTGTCTGGCTGCTGCAATTCCACCTGAACCACCGCCAATCACAAATAAATCAAACTGAGAACCCATAAGTTTATAACCATCGTTAACTACTTATCATTATTATTAAATTGCCAAAATTTCCTCAATCAGAATGATGATTTTCCAAAGGTTGTTGGGGTTGAATTTCCGTTTCTAGCTGTTTGCGTCCGTTCCGAATCACCCGTAACATTGTCACCAACTGATCTTCTATATTTGTCAACACCGCATCTGCATAATCATCTGCACCATTTTCAATATCGCGACACTCAGCAAAAGCTATTTGGCGCATCTTATCTAGTTCCTCAGAGGCTTGTTTACGGATTTCCTGCACTTCCGCTAAAGTTGACTGTTGTAACTGTTGACAATCTTGTTGTACCTGTTGTCGCAATTGCGCAGATTGCTGTTCTGCTTGCTGAATAATACCTGTCTCATTCAACATTTGAGCAGCTACTTGTTCCGCTTTATCAATAATCTCTTGAGCGTAGGCTTCTGCTTCGAGAAGAATATCTTCCTGCTGGCGGATTACATCTAAGGCTTTAGCAAAGGCGCTAGGTAAGTTAATTTGAATCTCGTCAAGTTGATCTAAGACTAACTCCTCATCTATTAAAGTTTTTCTGATTAAGGGAATCTGGGGACTCTCTAAAATCATTTCTCCAAGTCGGCTAAGTTCTTGTTGAATATCAAACTTGGCTGAACCTTTGCTCTTGGAGTCGTTTGATTTGCGTCCATTACGTTCGGGGTCACTACGGTTGGCTTTTTCTCGTAACATTGGTATATCTCTAGAGCAACGTTTTTAGGAACAAGGTGATCGACCGGACCACCAAATTTAGCAATCTCTTTTACTACGCTACTACTTAAAAAACTATATTCGTTAGAAGCTGCTAAAAAGACTGTTTCCAGAGACTGCATTAAGGTGTGGTTGGTATGTGCCATTTGCAACTCTTTTTCAAAATCTGATAGTACCCTCAACCCTCTTAACAATACTCCAGCTTGACGTATTTTGGCATACTCAACCGTCAAACCGACAAAGCTATCTATTTCAACGTTAGAGAGATGGTGAGTACAGTGGCGAATCTGTTCAACTCGTTTTTCAGCATCAAAAAGAGGTTGCTTACTCGGATTATACAAAACTGCGACGATAACCTTTTCAAAAAGGATACAACCTCGCTCAATGATGTCGAGGTGTCCTAGAGTAATGGGGTCAAAGCTGCCAGGATAAATTGCAATCATGAGCGAAGACTATTGGAGCTTGAGTTTTCAAGGGAGCGTAAATTCTCGCAAATGCAGTGATTGAAATCACTTAGATTTAGTAAATCAACTCACTTTGAGTCTTGATGAAACACACTTAATTATACTCGCTACTATCACATCCTGAATAGAGGAAGCAGGGAATAATTTAAATATCGAATTCAAACTGTTTCCCATGTCCAAGTTTGTTACCATTAGTCAGAAAGTTATCGCCAGCAAACGGATGACTCCGAGAATAGAGCAAGAACTGAGTCAGCTATTGTGGTCAAAAGAATTTAGTCCAGCAGAAATGGCTTGTTTGCAACAGTTAGATTTTCTCCTTGAGCGCGGTTTAATTAAAGTTGAAGAAACAACTTCTGTATAAGTCGTCTAAATCTCTACCACTGTAACTATTAGCCAGAAAAGCTTTGATAGAAGTAGTAAGTAGCCATTGGCACTACTGTTGCTACGATTAAGAGAATTATCACCCAAAGCGTAGCATTACGGTCATCTGTTTCTTCCGCGCTGGTGAAGGTGCTTTCAATATTGAGGGTATCTTGCACTTCGGGCGCACCAGGATCTTCTAGACCAGAGATAACTGCAACAACGCGATCGCGCGCATTCAATAAGGCTTGATTATATTTGTTTTCCTGGCGAATTGGGACACCAATTGTATCGTTAATGATACTTTGAGCAATGGCTTCGGGAAGCAACCCTTGAGCGGTCTCACCGAGGCGAACCCCAACGTTATTCGTGATTGTATCTAAGGTGATTAAGACCTGATTTTCTTGTTCTTCGGGGCTAGGAAACCAACGTTCAAATAAATTATTAGTCAAGTCTTCAATAGTTTCACCATAATCTAAATGACGAACGGTGACAATTCTTACTTCTTGACCTGTTTCCTCAGCAAGTTTTTGAAAATCACTCCCCAATTGACCTTTATTAATACGGCTGATGATATCCGCAGAATCAATAATCCAGTTTTGTTCTCCTGCACTAAGATTGGGGAGATCATAAATTCCTGTGGCTTGTACGGGAGTTATTCCTAAACTGCAAAAGATCAAGAGGAGAAGGAACATCTGCGCTAAAATCTGCTTCGGTGTGCTAAATTTGCTAATTATTTTTTTCATTATTAACCAACCTTTATTGTTATTGTTAAAGTCTGCTTCATTATCTCTATAATGCAGCTATTTGGAAAAGTACCCCTGTAATTAGGGTGTTGGACTGAACAAGGATATATCTGCAAACCTACCCATAGTTGACTAGAATATATGCTAAGTTAGACAGATGAGCAATTTATCCATATCAGAAGCAGCAAAAATAAAAGGTGTAAGCACTTCAACCTTAAGACGTTGGGAAGCAGAAGGTAAATTAGTACCAGAAAGAACTCTCAACATGGATCAAGAAGCCACAAAAATAAAAAGATTGTAGAGGAGCTTAGAGATGTCGCTACTCGGCTTTAAGACCGAACTCAAGTTAAACAACAAACAGCGAACTTTGTTAGCAAGACACACGGGGACTTCTCGCCACGCCTGGAATTGGGGTTTGGGGCTAACAAAACAGATCCTAGACCACAACAAAGATAACCCAGAAGAGAAGATTAAGTTTCCTAGTGCTATTGACTTACATAAGTGGCTAGTCGCCTTAGTGAAGCCAGAAAACCCTTGGTATTACGAAAGCTCAAAGTGCGCTCCCCAATGGGCGTTAAAAGCACTTGCAGAAGCCTGGAAAAGGTGCTTTCAAAAAGTGGCAGGAGTCCCTAAATTCAAAAAGAAAGGGCGTAATGACAGCTTCACTCTAGACGGCTCAATCACAGTTCAACGCCAGTAAGAATCTTGAGAATTTGGCGGACAGTTCGTCCGTGTCAGCTTGTGGACTGGGTAGTGCCGA
>JBBQDV010000094.1:0-11394 GCA_038320005.1 Cyanophyceae cyanobacterium | reverse complement strand
TAATCCTGGAAACCTTTACTGGAATAGTGATTGAGATATAAATGCCCAAAAAGTGTATCGTATTATACAGAAAGAATCTGTTAAGAAAATACAAAATTCGTAAACTTCAGTCATTAAATCGATCTGCAAGCAAGAGTTTTCGCTCACTCTTGATTTATGCTAAATAACTTCAAATAAGTTTGCTTACACTAGGAAAACAAAATCATGACATCTAGATCAATGAGAGAAAAACTGAGAAATAAACCACAGAGGAGGCAACCAACTGACTCGAAAAAGCTAGGGGGTATTCCTGACTTTGATAGTTTAAAAGGGATCGCAAAATTATTTTCTCCCTCCTGGCTCTACTGTATTCCTCTAACAGCCCTTATCGTTGTTGTTTGGCATACCTCTGCCGTAGCACAAGGTTACGGTGCGCCAACAACAACCGAAGAATTGGGTATCGTCCTTGACTCGATTTTCTTACTCGTTGCCTCGATTTTGGTCATCTTCATGAATGCGGGCTTTGCGATGCTCGAAACTGGCTTCTGTCGTCAGAAAAATGCTGTTAACATTCTCGCGAAAAACTTAATTGTTTTTGCTGTGGCGACGATCGCGTATTGGGCAGTGGGCTATGCGATTATGTACGGTGGTTACGTGGATGATCTAGGTAACTGGATTGGCGGAAATGGCTTTTTCGGTTACTCTGGCTGGTTCTTCAATGGTAGTAGTGTTCCTTATACAGGGGCTGAAGCCTTTGAAGTTGTCGCAGATGATTTAAGGGTTGCCACCGCAGTACCAGAGGCAATTTCCTTCCTATTCCAAGTTGCTTTTGCAGCTACCGCAGCCACGATTGTTTCTGGCGCTGTCGCCGAACGAATTCGGTTTGATGCTTTCTTGATTTTTAGCGTTCTTCTTGTTGCTATTTCTTACCCTATTACTGGACATTGGTTATGGGATGGGGGTTGGCTATCTAGCCTAGATTTTCTAGGCGAGGGTATCGGATTTTCTGATTTTGCTGGCTCGACAATTGTTCACTCTGTTGGCGGTTGGTCAGCCCTGATGGGTGCAGCGATTCTTGGCGCTCGCGATGGTAAGTATCGTGAAGGCAGACCTAATGCAATCCCAGGTCATAATATGAGTATTGCAACTCTTGGTTGTCTGATTCTCTGGATTGGCTGGTTTGGCTTTAACCCTGGTTCTGAGTTGGCTGCAACGGCAAATGTCCCTTATATTGCTTTAACGACTAACTTGGCTGCTGCTGCGGGTGCGGTGACGGCGACAGCTACTTCTTGGGCGAAGGGTGGTAAACCTGATTTGTCAATGATTATTAACGGTGTGTTAGCCGGGTTAGTGGGGATTACCGCTGGTTGTGCTTCTGTTGGTTATTTTAGCGCGATAATTATTGGCGCGATCGCGGGAGTCCTCGTTGTCTTCTCCGTTGCTTTCTTTGATAGCATTAAAATTGATGACCCAGTAGGAGCAACTTCAGTTCACCTCGTCTGTGGTATTTGGGGAACTTTGGCTGTAGGTTTATTCGCCACTGATGGAGGTTTACTATTCGGCGGTGGATTTGGTCAACTCCTTGCTCAAATTATCGGTATCTTAAGTGTGGGTGGCTTCACCGTTGCTTTTAGTTCTATTGTTTGGTTTGCCCTAAAAGCAACTATCGGTATTCGTGTTCACCCCGAAGAAGAATGGACAGGTTTGGATATTAGTGAGCATGGTATGGAAGCCTATGCAGGTTTTGTCAAAGAGTCTGATGTTATGAGTGGTGGATTTCCTGCCGGAGTTCATCCTACTACTGCTAGTGATGTTCCCCAAAGCTAAGAGCTTTACTATTTCGCGTTGAGTGAAATTAAATTAAAATAAAAGTTTTTTCCTGCTTTAACTTTGAAGCAGGTTTTTTTATCAGTCCACAGATTTTTGAGTAAAATGTTGGCAATGTTGCGGAAAATAATTTAGTGTCAATGAGTTTACCAAACCAAACTATACAACAGAGTGAACTAATTAATGGTCTTGTCCTCAATCGACAAACCACAGAAACTGTAGGTCATCTCGCTCAATTTTGGCTTGACCCCCAAATTCATCAGGTCCAAGGACTAATTAGTAAATCAGGACTATTAGGACGAGATAAAAAATATTTTAATTGGCATCAAGTTGATACTCTTGGCGAAGATGGAATTTTCGTCAAAGGTGAGGCGCAGACTATAGACCCAGCCGATTTACAAACTGTGATTGGTAACGAACTTTGGACAAATACTGGCAATAAAGTCGGAAAAATCGTAGATTATTTATTTAACCCATATACTAGTGGTATAGTCGGCTATTTGTTTGCTTCTAATGGCTCGCGAGGTGTTGTTGAAGGCATATATTTACTAGAACCTGTGGCAATTTCTAGTGTGGGTGAAAAAAGGATTATTGTCCTAGAAGGTGCAGTGGAAAGTGCAAAGCTATATAGCGAGGGAATGCAGCAAGAGTTCAAAGGAGCGAGGCGTACGCTACAGGAAGATTACGAACAAACGCGAAAAGATGTTAGTAATGTAATGAGTGAAGCGCAAAAGCGAGCAACTCAACTAGGGAAAATCTGGCAAGAAAAAACTGCTCCTAACGATAAAGATAAAGATAAAAATAGTAACTAAGAGGGTTTAAATTAAGATGAGATTTATTTTAGTTAGTGCTTTAGTTGGTGCTTTATTAATTGCGATATTAGCAGCTACTTTTGCCCTCCAAAATCCAGATTTAACGGCAGTTAATTTCTTTGCTTGGCAGTTTGATTTCCCTCTTGCTTTAATTCTTTTCCTTACTTTGGGATTAGGAGTTATCATTGGCTTATTAGTTTTGCTCCCTTCCATCGTAAAGCGAGAAATGAAAATTAGTCAAAAAAATAAGCGCGTTATGGAATTGGAAAATATTTTAGCAGAAACTGAGTCAACTTTATCAAAAAATAATAAAAGAACTCAGTATTTAGAAGAAAATATGCAACTGCCCAATAACGATTCTGAGCTAAACCAATAGGGACTATTAGTAATAACTATTAGGAAGTTATCACCTAACTTACAATAGCTAAATCTCCCCCCATGTTACAGTTTTGGGAACAACCCTGACAATTGGCACAGACTAAGGTTATGCTTGGAAATAACTTTTGGCTCAATGGAAAATGGCTATGGGGCAAGAAATAATTACAGAATCATTAGAAACGCTAGATGCTATATCCACTAAGGGACTTACAAAGCGTTATGATCGTCATTTAGCAGTTAATGATCTAGATTTACAGATTAAAAGTGGCGAAGTCTATGGTTTAATTGGTCCAAATGGGGCAGGGAAAACAACCTTGATTCGGATGCTGGCTGCTGCGGAACAACCCACGACAGGGGAGATTCGCATCAATGGGGAACGTCTCGAACAAGATGGGCATAACCTAGCGATGAAGAAACGGATTGGTTATTTACCTGATGATTTTCCCCTTTATGAAGACCTCAATGTTTGGGATTATTTAGAGTATTTTGCCCGTTTATATAATCTCCGCCCTTCTCAACGCCGTCGCCGTATTCACGAAGTTCTGGAATTAGTCCAACTGACCTATAAATATAAAAGTCAGATTAATACTTTGTCACGGGGGATGAAACAACGCCTCAGCCTCGCCCGTACTATTATCCATGAACCGATTATCCTATTATTAGATGAACCTGTTTCTGGTTTAGACCCCATTGCAAGGATGCAGTTTCGCGAGATTGTGAAGGTATTACAAGAAGCTGGTATGACAATCCTAATATCGTCTCATGTTTTAAGCGACTTAGGGGAACTCTGTAGTTCAATTGGAATCATGGAACTAGGTTATCTGGTTGAGAGTATTGCTTTACAGGATTTATATAAACGTTTAGGTCGCCAACATATTTATTTATCAACTTTAGGGTCTGTGGATGTTCTCAAAACGGAGTTGAAACAGTATAACCAAGTTAAAGAGTGGGAGTTTTTATCGAAGACAAACCAGGTACGGGTTGAGTTTTCAGGAAATGAAGCAGAAATGGCGGAGTTGTTGAAGTCGCTAATTTCTGCCAAGATTCCGATTACAGAATTTTATACACGCCAGGAGGATTTAGAAACAATTTTTCTCAAACTTGATCATAAGCAAGCTTCTTAGGGTTAAGGGTTTCGCATTCGGGGTTCAAATAAGATTAAAAAACAAGGAAAAACAGCTATGTTGTCACAATGGATAGACCGACTTTGGGAATTGAATCCGCAGTTATTTCGAGAAGCGAAGGGAAGATTAATACAGCGCAATATTACTATCGCAACTATCTCATCTTTACTTGGTCAAGGACTGGTTTATTTATTATTCCGTAGTTTTCTTCCGCCTTTGTCTCTGGAAAAGGTCGTTTCCTCTTTCCCTTATAGCTATCCCGAAAATAAATACTGTTTAGGAGCATCACCTGAAACTGATATCTATACAATCTGTATTCCCGATGCTTTGGGAAATGTGCCGATTAACTGGCAATTATGGTGGTTAGATCTATTTATGGCGATTAGCTTGATTAGCATTATTGTCCTAGTAGTAGTTGGGGTTTATCTGTTAATTGCTGACTTATCGAAAGAAGAACAACGGGGGACTCTTGGTTTTATTCGCCTTAGCCCTCAGTCTGCTTCTAGCATCCTCATAGGTAAGATTCTTGGTGTTCCTATCTTGTTGTATTGGTTTGTGGGGCTGGCTATACCGTTACATTTTAGTGCTGCTTTACAAGCTGGTATTCCTGTATCTCTCCTGCTTGCTTTTTATGGAGTTTTAGGAATAAGCTATAGCTTTTTTTATAGTGCTTCTCTTTTGCTTGCTTTAGTCAGCAAAGGATTACGTGGGTTTCAAGCTTGGCTCGGAAGTGGGGCTGTTTTGTTATTTATGACAATCTTGAGCCAATTTTTCGCTGATGGATATAGATTTATGAGTTATGGTTCTACTCCTTTCGGTTGGTTACTTCTTCTTTATCCTGGTTCAGTTTTGCCTTATCTAGTGGAAGCGACTGGACTAGATTACTCTAATTTTTTAGGAGTTGAGGAACTAGCGAATATCTCCTGGTTCGGACAATCTTTATGGCTTAATGCTGTTGGGGGGATTCTTTTCATAGTTGCTAATTTCGCTTTGTTAAACCATTGGATTTGGGCAGGTTTGAAGCGTCGCTTTCACAATAATTCGACAGGAGTTTGGAGTAAGTCCCAAAGTTATTGGCTCTCTGGTAGTTTAACTTTAGTAGTTTTGGGGTTTGTTTCTCAAGTTAATCAACGGGATAGTAATGTGGAAGCAGTGTTAATGGCTAACTTCGGTTTGCTGTTGGGGTTTGAATTACTGCTGATGTTGGTTTTGATTGCAGCTTTGAGTCCTCATCGCCAGACTTTGCAAGATTGGGCGCGGTATCGCCATCAGGAAAAGGGGTATGCTCGTAGTTTAATTAAAGATTTAATTTGGGGTGAGAAGAGTCCAGCGGTGATCGCGATCGCGCTTAACCTAATTATCACTTCAGCAATCATTCTACCTTTTGTTTTCCTTGCTCCCCTAGAAAGCTATCGCTTTGTTGTACTTGGAGGAATGTTAATCCAAGCTACTTCAGTGATGCTCTACGCCATAGTAGCTCAATTATGCCTATTTTCAAAAAGCCCGAAACGAGTGGTTTTAGCAGCAGGAAGTGTAGCCAGCCTCATCTTGATTCTTCCCTTTTTTCTTTTCGTTGTATTTTTTGAAGGGGACTCTGCTGTTATGATCTTTTCTCCTATTCCTTTACTAGGGATAGAAGCAGCAAGTTCAAATCTAATTCTATTGAGTCTCTTGGGACAATGGAGTGGGCTTATTTTGTTTGGACGACAATTACAGCTTCAATTGCAAAAAGCAGGGGAATCGAGCAGTAAACAGTTAATGACAAGAGGTAAGGCTTTAAGCTCTTAGATACTTAAAATAAATCGAGGTGTAGTTAACTTTAGCTACACCTCGACAAAACTAAATTATTTCCTAAAAGCTAGAGTGTGTCAGACTTATGGGGAATGCGACGGAGGTCGCAAAGTAGGTTTAAGCCACCATTTTCCTTTTTATCTAGCTTAACGGGAACGGGTTGAACGTCCCAAATATCTTCACAATATTGTTCAATGGTACGATCTGAGGAAAAGACCCCAGTGCGAGCGGTGTTTAAGATTGATTTCCTTGTCCAAGTATCGCGATCGCGATAAGCTCTATCTACTTCTTCTTGACAATCTGCATAGGCTTGATAATCAGCCAATAGCATGAAAGGATCTTGGTCAATCAAAGAACGAATCAAGGTTTGGAAGCGAAGAGGATCTTCAGGAGAGAAGACACCAGAAGATAGCGCGTCTAGTACCTCTTTTAGTTCAGAGTTGGAGTTGTAAACTTCCCAAGGCTTATAGCCTTCTTCTTTGAGATCCATTACTTCCGCAGCAGTTAAGCCAAATAGGAAGAAGTTTTCTTTTTCCACTGCTTCGCGGATTTCAATATTCGCCCCATCGAGAGTTCCAATCGTCAGTGAACCATTGAGCGCAAATTTCATATTTCCTGTCCCTGAAGCCTCTTTTCCAGCGGTGGAAATTTGTTCAGATAGGTCTGCTGCGGGATAAACCAGTTGACCAAGGGAAACGTTAAAGTCAGCGAGATAAACTACTTTAATGCGGTCGCGCACATCAGGATCATTATTAACCACCTCAGCAACAGAGTTAATTAGTTTGACAATTAACTTAGCGGTATAATAGCCTGGAGCAGCTTTTCCGCCAAAGATAAAGGTACGCGGGGTAATATCTATATCTGGATTGCGTTTGATACGCTGATATAATGCCACAATATGCAGGGCATTAAGCAGTTGACGCTTATACTCATGGATGCGCTTCACCTGAATATCAAAAATTGACTCAACGTTAACTTCAATATTATTGTGCTGGCGGATATATTGCGCTAAATCCTTTTTATTATTCTGCTTAATTTCATACCAACGCTGACGGAAGCTGGGATCTTCAATGAAAGCTTCTAGCCCTTTTAATTCCGTTAAACGCTTCACCCAAGACGCACCAATTTTTTCGGTGATCAACTCTGATAAGGAGGGATTACTCATCAGCAGCCAGCGTCTTGGGGTAACACCGTTGGTTTTATTGTTGAATTTCTCAGGATAAAGAGTAAAGAAATCTTTGAGAACATCCTCTTTCAACAATTGAGTATGCAAAGCTGCAACCCCATTAATTGCATGACTTCCCACACAGGCTAAATTAGCCATCCGTACTTTGCGATCGCGTCCTTCTTCAATTAAGGATAGACTAGAAAGCTTTTCTTGATCGTTGGGGAAAATTATCGATACTTCTTCTAAAAAGCGTCGGTTAATTTCATAAATAATCTCTAAATTCCTCGGTAGGAGGCGACCAAAGAGACTAATTGACCATTTTTCTAAAGCTTCAGGAAGCAAGGTATGGTTAGTGTAACCAAAAGTACGTTGGACAATTGACCAAGCTTGCGCCCAACGATAGCCGTAAATATCGACCAAGAGTCGCATTAATTCCGCGATCGCGACCGAAGGATGCGTATCATTAAGCTGAATTGCAGCCTTATCACTCAAGTTATCTAAATTAGGATTACTGCGCAGATGGAGGCGAATAACATCCTGAAGGGCGCAAGTAACGAAGAAATATTGCTGTTGTAAGCGTAGCTCTTTCCCTTGAGGTGTATCATCATTAGGATAAAGTACCTTAGAGATATTTTCTGAAGACACTTTATCAGCCACTGCACCCACATAGTCACCAGCATTAAAAGCTGTTAAGTTGAAGGCTTCACTAGCTTCTGCTTTCCAGAGTCGGAGAATATTAACATTATCCGTATCGTAGCCAGGGATAGGAGTATCATAGGGAATACCCCGAATGATTTCCGCAGGACACCAACGCACTCGGCTTTTTCCTTCTTCATCTGTGTAGGTTTCTGTATGACCGCCCAAATATACTTCCGCAGCATATTCATAACGGGCTATTTCCCAAGGATTCCCATATCTTAACCAGCGATCTGGCAGTTCGACTTGCCAACCATCACTGAGGACTTGCGTAAAGATGCCATATTCGTAACGAATACCGTAACCCACCGCTGGAATATTTAAAGTAGCAAGAGAGTCAAGGAAACAAGCAGCTAAACGTCCTAGTCCTCCATTTCCTAAGCCTGGATCTTCTTCTCGTTCGAGGAGATGGTCTAATTCTATGCCACATTCATGAGCAACTTCACAAATACGCTCGTAGAGTCCCAAGTTAATTAAATTATTACTGAGGTATCGCCCCATCAAAAATTCTGCTGAGAGATAGTAAACCGTTTTTGCATCTTGGGCTGCATAAGTTCTCTTTGTTTCAATGCGACGTTGAAAGAGGCGATCGCGAATGCTGTGAGCCAACGCCATGTAATAATCATGGGGAGTAGCAAAGCATTCATCTTTCCCTTGAGTGTAGTAGAGATTTTCCGCTAAGGAACGCTTGAGGCTTTTAACACTAAGCCCTGTGCGACCATCATGTTCTTCAATATTTTCTTCAATCTGCGTTTCCCGTTGACCTAGATCAACGTTGGACAGACCATTAGTAGTTAAATCAATTTTGTTGGCTTTAGGTTGATCCATAGCTTCGGTTAGGTTCAGATAGTTGTTAAAGAGTAAACTATATTGGGGTTCTACCGTATCTTATTTTTATTTTATTTTTATTCTCGCAAGTTCTAAGTTTTGTCGGGATCAGGCTTTTCAACATAGATGATTTTCATAATGGCAGTAGCAAGGGCAAAAGCCAATAAAATTTGATGTTAGCTTAGGATTAGGATATAAGGCAAAATAGCTTTCTTGTCAGCAAATAATGAGAATTCACGGCAATCGGCAACTAAAAACTTTACCTGGACTGACGACTCGCCCTACGACCGCCAGGGTTAGAGAAGCTTTATTTCAAATTTGGCAAAGAGATATTATTAATTGTACCTGGTTAGATATCTGTGCAGGAAATGGCACAATGTCAACCGAAGCCTTATGTCGAGGCGCAAAACTTGTAGTTGGGATTGATAATTCTCCTCTGGCTTGTGAAATTATCAGAGAAAATTGGCAAAAAGTCATTAAACCTGGGCAAGATTTTCGGATTTTACGTGGGAATGTAGAGAAAATTTTACCAACTCTGACGGGGCAGAAATTTGAGCGGATTTATTTTGATCCTCCTTATCAAAGTCAATTATATCAACCAGTGATTAGCGCGATCGCGCAATACCAACTCCTTACTCCCACAGGAGAACTGGCGGTTGAACATGACCCCCAACGCCCAGATATTTGCGTCCCAGGTTTAGAGATTTACCGCAAAAAGATCTATGGAAAGAGTGCAATTAGCTTTTATCTACCTGTGGAGTTTAAGCAGTAGGAAGGAGGTAAATTTAAATCCACCTTCCCTAAAACTGAGATTCTACTTGTTAATTCCTAACTGATCTCCGCGCTTGTATTGAGTCCAAGCATCAAAAAACAGTCCAGCTAAAGTAATGGGAACTAAACCGATCACAATTCCCAAAAGTAATGGCTCAATCATAGTCTTGCATTTCCTTCGTTATATTTGTTTACCTAAAATTCATTTTACTTGATGAGGGTCTTTCCCGTCATTGTCTCCGCAAATCAAGAGCAATCAAGCAAAGTCCTGAATTTTAAGCTATCTTGAGTATGTGAGACATTTTAAAAATACCTTTACCTTTTGTTACTTTAGACCGAGAGAGTAAACCCTTGGCAACCTTATCAAGAAACCGCACACCGACCAAGCCCCAGATTCAGACCGTGGATAATCACCTTCTTCAACCCAAAGATATTCGATCCCATCTATTCCTAGTTATTTTAGCAATGGTAATCACCCTATTATTGGGTTTTCTCGGGTTATATTTTTATAACTTGTCCGACCCTTATACCCAGGATGTCCTTACCTTAAATGCAGATCCAGGGGTGGGTCATGCGATTTTTGAGATTAACTGTGCAGGGTGTCACGGTATTAATGGTAATGGTCGTGTCGGTCCAAGTCTTCAGAATGTTTCTAACCATAAGTCGAGAATAGACCTGATCCAACAAGTGGTGAGTGGTAAAACCCCACCGATGCCAAAATTTCAACCTAACTCCCAGGAAATGGCAGATTTACTTAGTTATTTAGAAACCCTATAAGAATTACTCAAAAGAAGTTTTCAGCGCAAAGGGGGTTATCAACTGAACAAGGATACATACGCAAACCTACCCATAGTTGTCTAGAATATATGCTAATCTAGATATATGAGCAAGTTATCTATATCAGAGGCAGCAACAAAAAGATTGTAGAGGAGCTTAGAGAAATTGCTACTCGGCTTTAAGACTGAACTAAATTTAAACAACAAACAGCGAACTGTATTGGCACAAAACGCGGGAACTTCTCGCCATGCCTGGAATTGGGGTCTGGGATTAACAAAACAGATCCTAACTCACAATCAAGAAAACCCAGGGGACAAGATTAAATTTCCGAGTGCTATCGACCTCCATAAATGGCTAGTCGCTTTAGTGAAACCAGAAAACCCTTGGTACTATGAAAGCTCTAAGTGTGCTCCCCAATGGTCATTAAGAGCACTTTCGCAAGCTTGGAAAAGGTGCTTTCAAAAAGTTGCAGGAGTTCCTAAATTCAAGAAGAAAGGGCGTAGTGACAGCTTCACTCTAGACGGGTCAATCAAAGTCCATCATCATCAAATTAAAGTACCGAGAATTGGTTGGCTAAAAACTTTTGAGCGTTTACCTCAAGGACTTAGACCGAAAAACGTAACTATTAGTCGCAAAGCAGATAGATGGTTTATCAGCTTCAAAATAGAAGTAGAACAAATAGAAACGCCTAAACTTAGGGATGCAGTTGGTGTAGATCTAGGTGTTAAATCATTAGCTACTTTGTCTACAGGTGAAGTATTTGTCGGTGCAAAAAGTTACCGCAAAGCAGAAGCAAAACTTAGTAGACTACAAAGACTGCATCGAAACAAGGAACGGGGGTCTAAGAATTGGCACAAAGCCAATATACAGATTGCTAGGCTGCATCGTCGGATAGCTAACATCCGAAAAGATACACTACACAAGCTCACAACTTATCTTGCCAAGAACCACGGTAAGATTGTGATTGAGGAGTTGAATGTTTCTGGGATGATGGCAAATCATAAACTAGCTAAAGCCATTGCGGATATGGGCTTCTACGAGTTCAGACGACAGCTAACCTATAAGTGTGACCTCTACGGAAGTAAGTTAATCATTGCAGATCGCTGGTTTCCTTCTTCTAAAATCTGCTCTAACTGTGGCACGAAGAAGGAGACATTAACTTTATCCGAAAGGGTCTTTAAATGTAATTCATGTGGTATCGAGATAGATCGCGATCTCAATGCCGGTGTTAATCTTGAGAATT
>JBBQDV010000093.1:0-11395 GCA_038320005.1 Cyanophyceae cyanobacterium | reverse complement strand
GTATCTCAGGCTTTAGTCTGGTTAGCAGGAAGCGTTTATGGACGCAGTTGGGAACAAGTTATTGCTTTATTACCCTGGATAGTCATATTCAGCCTGGTGACTTGGGTAATGAGTAAAGAACTAAATACCCTCAGTTTAGGGGATGATCTAGCTTGCGGTTTAGGGGTGCAAATTGAATACCGCAGAGGGCTTTTACTCTTAAGTAGTGTGGCTTTAGCTGGGGCATCTGTCGCCACCGCTGGATCTGTCGGTTTTGTAGGTTTG
Organism: Cyanophyceae cyanobacterium; assembly: GCA_038320005.1. Classification (GTDB taxonomy): domain Bacteria; phylum Cyanobacteriota; class Cyanobacteriia; order Cyanobacteriales; family SIO1D9; genus JBBQDV01. The sequence continues at coordinate 11,131 of JBBQDV010000093.1, read as the reverse complement.
GTCGCCCCCCATATCGCCCGTCGCCTCGTCGGTAACACTCACACAGGTTTACTTCCTACCTCCGCCTTAGTTGGGGGTGTTTTAGTGGTTGGGGCTGATTTACTCGGACGTTCAATTTTTGCCCCCATTGAACTACCCTGTGGGATTATTACAGCAATTATTGGTGCGCCTTATTTCTTATATTTATTGACTCATAAAAATCAAGAAAAATGAATCAACTTTCTGCTAATGAACTGACCCTTGCTTACGATAAAAAAGCAATTATTCGTCATCTTAATTTAGAAATACCGACAGGAAAGATAACTATTTTAGTGGGGGCAAATGGTTGTGGAAAATCTACCCTATTACGAGGGCTTGCCCGTTTACTGAAACCTCGTCAGGGTATGGTCTATCTAGATGGGAAAGCGATTACGAAATGTTCAACGCAAGCAGTGGCAAAACAACTAGGGATTTTACCCCAAAGTCCTACTGCCCCTGAAGGTTTAACTGTAAAAGATTTAGTTGCCCAAGGGCGTTATCCTCACCAAACTTGGTGGCAACAATGGTCAAAAGAAGATGAATATCAAGTCGAAAAAGCCTTAGAAATAACGGGAATGACTGAGTTGGCTAATCGGGATTTAGATACTCTTTCAGGAGGACAAAGACAAAGGGCTTGGATCGCGATCGCGATCGCGCAAAACACAGATATCCTTTTGTTAGACGAACCCACAACTTTCCTCGATTTAGCCTATCAAATCGAAGTCCTCGATCTCCTCGCCAACTTAAATCAGCAACAACAAAAAACTATTGTCATGGTACTCCACGACCTCAACCAAGCCAGTCGCTATGGTGATTATCTTGTTTCCCTGTTAAACGGGCAGATTTATAGTCACGGTACACCAGAAACCATAATGACAGAAACCATGATCCAGGAGGTCTTTGGATTAACCAGTTGCATTATTGCTGATCCTGTAACTCAAACTCCCATGTGTATCCCCATCAGTACTTCTAGAAAACAAACATAAAAGGTGATCTGCTTCTAGGTTAGTAATACTTTCTAAACCGATATCTTCTGCAAATTCAGCTTTTTGTTGTACAGGGGGGCGAGGAAGTCCAGCTTGGGCGTAGATTTGAAGGTTATCTTTCCAGGTTGCATCTAATGTTTCTGAGAAAATCGCGATAACGAAGTTAAGCCTACGGCTATCGCGCAAAACACAGATATCTTTTTATTAGACGAACCCACAACTTTCCTTGATTTAGCCTATTAAATCACTAAATATGGCGATAAGACTCAAGCAGAAATGGTTTCATTGTGGGGAGATAGTATCGACAAACTAATAATCACAGCCTAAAGAATCGCGAGTGTTCACTTTAGTTTTCGGGTTAACTCCTGTTGCTTTCTTACACAAGATTTGTACTTGTTGTCCATCTAAAATAGCATCAGTAAAATCTGCCCCAGTGATGGTGACATCATCAAAGGTAGAACGTAAAAGAATACTTTCGGCTAAAATTGCATTAGTTAAATCTGCGCCAGTAAAGTCAACTTGGTCAACAAAAGCATAAGTGAAATCAGTCCCCTGTAAATTTGCTTTTGTCATCACCGAAGCACTAAAAACTGATCCGCGTACATCGGAATTACTAAAGTTAGTAAACTCCATATTAGCGTTGGAAAACTCTGCCCCCTGGATAGTTTGACTAGAGAAATCTTGTCCAGTCAACTCCGCATTACTATAGGAAAGGGGCGGATTGTAATAGGTATTTGCTTGGGCATAGCAGGGAAGGGGAAATAGGAAGAGGGCGACTATCCCAAAAATAAATAATAACTTTTGTATTCTTTGCATAAACTTTTCCTTATTTTCCCTAATAATCCTAGCTTCTGAGGTCAACTTTGAACTTCTTCACTAAAGTATCACGCACCTTTTGATGAACAGGTTCAATTTCCTTATCAGTCAAAGTTTTTTCGCGATCGCGATAAGCTAAACTAAACGCTAAACTCCTTTGTCCTTCTGGAACATTCTCCCCCCGATACTCATCAAACAACTGTACCGAATCGAGAAGTTTCCCCGCAGCTTTCCCAATCACTTTTTCGATATCCGCAACGGTTAAATCAACGGTCGCAAAAAAAGCTAAATCTCGTTCTACCGCAGGATAAGTGGAAAAAGGTTGAAAATGAGGTGTTTGTCTTCTTTCTCGCGTCATTGCCGATAGCAGCACCTCTAGATCCAACTTAAATAGGTAAACCGCATCAGGTAAATCTCGTTCTTGGCGCAGTTGGGGATGGAGTTGCCCAAATAAGCCCAATTGCTTACCTTCTAACCTTAAACTTGCAGTCCGTCCAGGGTGTAATCTCTCATCTTCTTGACTAGATTGATAAGTTACATCTAAACCAAAATGAACAAAGACACTTTCGAGAAGTCCTTTCGCCTCATACCAACTCATCGCTTCAGTTTGACCGCTTTTTGTCCACCGTCCTTGCGAGGCATATTCTCCCCCTAAAATACCAGCAACCCAATCCTGTTCTTTATAGCTGTCACCCTCAGCGTAAAACGCACGACCAATTTCAAAGGCATTTAAAAAGCCATTACCTTGAGAAAGATTATATTCAAAAGCGTTAATTAAACCAGCGAGTAAATCTGTCCGTAAAGCAGAATACTCACTAAATAAGGGATTTGCTAAGACAACTTCATCCTTAACTGGTTTAACCAAGGAATATTGCACAAGTTCCGTTAATCCTATCCCCCGTAAAGCCGTCCGCAAGTTATTCCTGGCGCGGAGATGGGGAGGTAATACCCCTGGTTGAGTCTTACTAGGTAAGGTATCGCAGAAGCGGTCATAGCCGTATAAACGGGCAACTTCTTCAATTAAATCTATTTCTCTTTCTAAATCCCGATAGCGGTAAGGAGGGACGGTGACTGTCCAAGTTTTAGCCTTGGTATCATTACTTTTCAACTGACAGCCCAGGATAGTCAAAATACGCTCAATTTCTTCCGCTTCAATATATCCTGTCTCATCCCCCTGCTTCACCTTTCCTAGAACTTCATAGACGCGATTCAGGCGCAGTTCAATCTGGCGACTCCAGTTTTCTGGGTGAGGGCGAGTATCAGCGACTTCTTGAGTCACAACCATCCCCCCTGCAAGTTCAGTAATAAGAAAGATAGCGCGGATAGAAGCAGATTCTAACTCCGCTTGGTTTACCCCCCGTTCATAACGGGCAGAAGCCTCACTCCGCAAGCTTTGGCTACGGGCAGAACGGCGAATTGCTACAGGGTCAAATAAAGCGGATTCAAGGACAATACTGGTAGTTTGAGGATGCACTTCTGTGGCTTCTCCTCCCATCACTCCCCCTAATGCTACAGGCTTATCGTTAGCAGTAATCAAGAGATTTTGAAGAGAAAGTTGCCGTTCTTGTCCATCAAGGGTTTGTAGTGTCTCCCCTTCTTTGGCAAAACGGACTCCAATCGTTAAATCTTTTCCCTCCGCAACAGCTTCTAGACGATCGCGATCAAAAGCGTGTAAAGGTTGTCCCCACTCAAGTAAAATATAGTTAGTGACATCGACGACATTATTAATCGGACGCACCCCAGCAGATTGTAAACGCCACTGCAACCAATCTGGCGAAGGTGCAATCTTCAGACCTGCAATCACTGTCCCAATATAAGCTGGACAAGCAGAATCTCCACTAATATCTAAATTAAGCTTCTCTTGCTGACGGGGAAACTCCTGCTGCGGTATCTCAGGTAGATGTAGAGACGCGCCAGTGAGGGCAGCCACCTCCCTTGCCACACCCACCATACTAAGGGCATCAGCGCGGTTAGCAGTGGTAGTTAAATCTAAAATGACATCATCGAGTCCTAAGAGGGGACGGACATCTGTTCCTACTGCTAAATCTGTTGTCCCAACTTCGCCAAAGATATGAATTCCTTCCGAGTCCTTTGCTAAACCCACTTCCGCTAGGGAACAAATCATCCCTTCTGAAGGTACACCCCTTAATTTAGTGGGCTTCAATTTCAAATTAATTGCTGGTAAATAAGTTCCCGAAGTTGCTACCGCGACATAGATTCCCTCTCTAACATTTGGTGCGCCACAGACGATATTAGCAGGGGATTCCTGTCCAATATCAACCTGACAAACACTCAATTTATCTGCGTTCGGATGAGGAGATTTGTCTAAAACTTGACCAACAATCACCCCGTCCGCCCAGGAACGACGGTCAATAATTTCTTCGACCTCAAAGCCAGCAAAGGTTAAACTCTCTGCTAATTCAGTTGGTGAAAGTTTGAAATCTACTAATTCTCGTAGCCACTTAAGCGAAATTTGCATTGACCCCTAGCAAAAAAAATCTAACAAATGCCTATTCTAACGCTCTCTAGGGGAAAAGTATATTAAATAAGAAAGTTATTTTTTAAATATTGCGAAACATTGAGTTAGGCTTAGATAGTCTATTAATATAGAGTAAATTGGGATATCCTATTGTGAAGTCTTGTATCACCAATTTCTGCAACTCTAAGTAAATATAAGTAATTCAGGGTAGATTTCTCATTTAGAGTAGAAATTATGACGATTCATCGCCTGAGCGCAGATCACAGAAAAACTGGTAAAGCTTCATGAGCTATTGCTTAAACCCCGACTGTCCCAAACCCAAAAATCTCAAGAATGCTGTTATTTGTCAAGCTTGTAACAGCAAAATCAACCTGCGCGATCGCTATCATAGTATTAAAATGCTAGGTCAAGGTGGTTTTGGCGCAACCTTCCTGGCGATAGATTTGTCCCTTCCAGGTCGTCCTCCCTGTGTCATTAAACAACTTCGCCTCTCTTCAACGGTTCCCCATGTGTTAGAGATGGCGCGAGAGTTATTTCAGCGAGAAGCAGAAACTTTAGGGAAAGTGGGTAATCATCCCCAAGTACCACGGTTACTAGATTACTTTGAGGAAAATAAGGAATTTTATCTAATTCAAGAATATGTTGGTGGTCATAATCTTCAGCAAGAGGTCAAAAGATTTGGACCTGTGAGTGAAGCAGGGGCGAAACAATTTTTGAGTGAGGTACTACCGATGGTGGCATATATCCACTCGAAAGAAGTGATTCACCGTGATATTAAACCAGCTAATTTGATTCGCCGTGAACAAGACAAGAAGTTAGTTCTCATTGATTTTGGGGCGGTTAAAAATCAAGTTGACCTTGCAGCCGTAGCAAGAGACCAAACAGCTTTAACTTCTTTTGCCGTGGGAACACCTGGATTTGCACCTCCCGAACAAATGGCAATGCGTCCAGTTTATGCCAGTGATATCTATGCGGTTGGGGTAACTTGTTTGTATTTACTGACGGGGAAATCTCCCAAAGATATGGATTACAGTACCACTACGGGAGAAGTGTTGTGGGAAAATTATGTTGAGATAAGTCCTCACTTTGCTAGTGTGCTGCGAAAAATATTGGAGGTTTCCGTACGACATCGCTATCAAACTTGTCAAGATGTTTTGAATGCCCTTGATTTAGAACCCTATGCAGAAAGCTTGGCAAAGGATATGATTGTCAAGCCAACGGGGTCTTCTCAACAAGATGATTATTCTCCTGATTTGGGAGAACCTTCCTCGGCAACGTCTAATTTAGCGGAGTCTATTCGCAGCCGTAAAGGTCGTAAACCGCCCCAAAGCACCCCCAATAATGCACCTACTGGGGGAGGTCGCTATGAACCGATGGCAGTAAGTACAAGTAATAGCCCTGAAACTTGGGTACAGAAAGCAAAAAAAAATAATCAATTTTCTACAACCCCAAACCAAAGTAAGCTAGATGCCAGCATGGTTATTAGTTCCTATGCTAAGGGAAAACGGGATTATGGTCAGCAAAATTTAAGTTTGCTCAATCTCCAAAATGCTAATTTGGCAAAGGCAATTTTTCATCAATCTGAACTAAAGAAAGTTAATTTGCAAGGCGCGAATTTAGAAAATACCGATTTTGGCAAAGCTAATCTAAGTTTGGCGAACTTACGAGATTCTAAATTAAACCGAGCTTATTTTAGCTGCACTAATTTGGAGTCTGCTGATTTGCGTGGGGCAGACCTTAGTAATGCTTACCTTAGTCATGCCATTCTCAAAGGGGCTAATTTGTGTGGGGCAAACTTAACTAATGCAAAAGTAACAAAAGAACAGTTAGCTCAGGCAAAAACGAATTGGTTAACGGTAATGCCTAATGGGAAACGGGGACTTTGGTAAATACAGCTTTTATACTTTGATATTTTCAGATATTTCTCTCTTATCCGCTACAAAGTTTAAGGTCTAGGAATCCTCCCCTATTGATAGTGAAAAGAATACTAGTTTCCTACCATTAGGTAGAGTTGGGTAGTTGGCAAAACCAATAAAGTGGTAACTGAAGCAAAGAGAATTAGCGATTGGCGCGATCGCGTTATCATTTTAGTCGATAAAAATGCAGAGATAATTCTGTTTATTGAAGCTAAAGATCAAACAGCAGATAGGGAAAAGTCCTTTCGGCAACATTTACGATACGCTAAGATTAGCATTTTGCCAGCAAAGGAGAAACTGTGCTGCTATCAAAAGGATTTGAAATTGAGATTTATACAGGAACTCCAGAAGGAGAAATCGTTGGTTTTTCTGACCAGATTACCAAAAATCTTTCTGGTTTTATTCGAGAGCCAGATAAGCGTAATGTGGAATATACCACTGCGCCCCTTTATTCCTATGACCGTTTGCTCTGCGCCTTAGTACGCCCTCGCCAAGATTTACGGGCTTACCTCAAGAAGTTAGGAAACTATACTTTAATTCCAGGGAGTACCCTTTCTTTGGGAGGGAGCGATCATTTTGACCGTTCTGATCTCAACAATCCCTATCACGACTATATTGAAAAAACCTACCACACTGATGTCGTTACCGCTAGTGTGCATATTAATTTTGGCATTAGTGATCCAGAAAAATTAATGCAAGCAGTGCGCTTAGTAAGAGTGGAAGCTCCTCTCTACCTCGCGTTGAGTGCTTCTTCACCTTTTTTAGATGCTCGTCCTACTGGATACCATTCGACCCGTTGGCAAGTTTTCCCCCAAAATCCTAGCCATGTACCTTTATTTGAAAGTTATAGGCATCATGTTCAATGGACAGAACAGCAGCTAGAAACAGGCTCGCTCCAAAATGTCCGTCACCTCTGGTCATCCGTAAGACCTAATGGCGACCGTCGTCCTTATAACCTCAATCGTTTGGAATTGAGGATTTGTGACCTGGTAGTTGATCCGATTGCTTTACTGGCGGTCACAGCCCTATTAGAAGCCCGTTTACTGCAAGTGCTAGATAACCCTCGCCTCGATCCCCTAGAACTCAGCACTCTTAGTGCAGCCACTCGTAATCAAGATTTAGTCGCCCTGACTATCAAGAATGAAAAAGCAGTCGCTCGCCATAGTCTCGATGCGCAACTGCAACATTGGCAAGATGGTCGGACAATTCAGGCGCGAGATTGGCTAGAGTCTCTGTATACTGAAGTTTGGCAAACTGCAAAAGATAATGGCTTTAGCTGTTTTCTCTTACCCCTGAAAAAAATTCTCCGCGAAGGGAATACTGCCCAACAATGGTTATCTCAAGTTGCCGAAGGGAAAAGTGCCAAAACGGTACTGACGGAAGCAATTGCAGAGACTGAGCAACAAGAGCAAAATTTAGAAGATAAAATCTGTCAGCCATTAGTTGTTTAGTTATTACTCCTAAAAAATCAGCAAAAAAAAGTGACGCGCCTCTCTCCTTGTGGAGATATAACAAATATGTATATGACGCGCTTCTCTCCTTGTGCAGATATAACAAATATATATATATATTGTCTCATCTTCTCTGTATAAAGGCGGACGAGAAAAATCTCTGAGTTCTTTAGCCCCGTCTTAAATTGTTTTCATTTAATTGAATATGCTCAAAGTAGTTCTTTTTCAACCCCAAATCCCCCCCAATACTGGTAATATTGCCCGTACCTGTGCTGCGACAGAAACTGAGTTACATTTGATTAGACCTCTTGGTTTTGAAATCAGCGATCGCTATCTTAAACGAGCAGGGCTAGACTATTGGCCTTATGTCAAACTTCATGATCATAGTAACTGGGAAACATTTCAGGTATCTCAGCAACAACGAGGAGGGCGATTAATAGGGTTTAGTGTCCGTGGGGAAAACAATTACCTAGATTTTGACTTTCACGAGGAGGACTGGTTACTTTTCGGCAGAGAAACTAGTGGACTTCCCACCGATGTTATTGCTCAGTGTGCAGCTACTGTCTACATTCCAATTACAAGTCCTCATGTTCGCAGTCTTAATCTTTCCGTTAGCACTGCGTTAGGACTTTTTGAAGCTCGTCGTCAGGTAAATAATGAATAAAACCTCTGATAAGAAATTTATATAGGGAGATCCTGAAAGCGAAAAAAACTCTTGAATGAGGATTTAAGGAGTAATAATTCTCTGATTATCCCAGGAAGATCTCGACAAGCTGGGAATTGCCAAAAACCCCATTATAGTAAGCTTCTCGCTGACTTGAAGAACAGAGGAAATACGGAGAAAGAAAGGTGAATTTCAGAAATATTTTTGGGCAATTGATTCAGTCGGTTTAGTGTTAATGGGGCGAAGACAAATGTCCAAACTCGACTTGTCTCAATTGCCAATTTGGGTTAACCTGACCAAGGTAATGGTAATTTAATGAATATTCACAATCAGTAATTTAGACTCAATGTATTTTGGCGATAGATTTTTGATTGTTCACAGGTAGCCTTTGGCTGTACTAGATTATATGAAACAAATTCTAGTTTTTAAGCAGTCAGCTGCTCTTCACACACTAGGAGGTTGTATTTGAAACGCGAACATCTGGTCAAACTAATTAATTCGTGTCCAGCCAATTTAAATAAAAAGTTGGATAAGTCTTTAGAAAAAGAATTTATGAGTACGACAGTTATAGCTAGTGAAGGACAACGTAGAGTTAAAACTTCAGCAGCAGTTATCGGTTTGGCTCTCTCGATGAGCGCGACTGGGATGCTTTTTTCCCAAAGAGATAGTCAAGTTGTCGCTGCTGAACCTAGTCCAGTAGATCGCAGTGTTACTATTCCAACAATCGCTTTCGAGACACCAACAAATCAGGTGATAGCAGGGGAAGGCGTTGGACTAGAGACAACAAATACACCCAAGGTTGAGGTTGCAGTCATCTCTCCCCCTGTGATTAAGCACGAAATTGAGGTAGGAGATAACCTTTGGAATTTATCTCAAAACTATCAGGTTGAAGCAAACGCGATCGCGAACTCTAACCACATTGAGCCAGAAGCAACTCTAAGTGTCGGTCAATCCATCAAAATCCCTTCAAGTTCAGCACCAAGTTCCGCTAATGCAGTTAAGTCTGCGACCCCAACTCAAGAAATTGCTTCCGTCCCCGAATCTGATTCAGTCAACACTGCAATTGTTATTCCAGTTTCTGTTTCTGCACCTGAATTTTCTCAATCAGTCACTGAAGCTGAAATTCCCACCTTATCAGCCCGAGGAACAACAGAGCCAACTGAGTCAGCTCAATTTCAAAAGGAAACTGTTCAAGAAAAAGCACCTATCGTCATTCCAGTTTCTGTACCCGAAAGTCTTCCAGTAGTTAGAGAGTTGGAAATACCAACCCTATCCATTCAAGCAGAAGCCGTAAATTCAGCTTCTAATTCTAGATATTCAGAAGAAAACGGCTTTAATCTTCCCAGAAGAGAACAGCAAGAGACGAACCAACAAGGAACAAGAGATGTATTACCTCGTTCCCTACCCACGCCAGAAATTGCTGCTCAGCCAGGAAACTCAAGACAATCTGAAACCAATAGTTCAGTAATTGAAATTCCCGTATTAAGTTCACAAGAGCAAGCAAAAGAGAACTCTAATACAGTAGTAGTTCAACCTCCTTCTGGCTTTGTTACTCCTGAAATCTCAGTTGAGGCTTATATTCAGCCTCAAAGCCTTGAACCCCAGACAATTGGAGCTACAGGTCAACCAGTTTATCGAGTTCAACCAGGGGATACTATTGATAGTATTGCCCGTCGTTACGGACTTTCTCGCAGTGACATAGTTCAAGCCAATAGGCTTAATAATCCTAACTTAATTGAAGTTGATCAACAACTGCAAATTCCTGCCTCCGCAGGGGTAAATTCTACTAACACCTATGCTTCTAGACCCCAAGCTGAAGCTAACAATGTTCCGAGTATTAATGCTCAACTTGAATCACAAACAGAACGTTCCTTAGAAAGACTTCGAGAAGATATTATCTCCTTACAGCAAAGTCAAAATTCAACGGTTTCTAGCAGATCTCAGCCTGAAACTATTGAAATTGCCGTAAACTCGACTTTCACCGATAACTCGGTCAGTAATCCTGAGTGGGAAGCATCGAGAAATAACGTTCCCCTTCAAGTAGATGACTTCAAACCTGCTCAACGTCCAACAGAAACTCGTCAAGCAACTCCGACAAGGACTCGGACTCAAGAGGAGTTAATTGCAGCAGCACCAATATCGGTAGAAGCCTATAACCCAATGCTGCAAACCCCAGTTGGGGAAATGGTTGCACCAAACTTACCTTCTCTCTCATCCCCTGATCAATATCTTCCCGATAGCCCACAACGGTTTAACGGTTTTGTTTGGCCAGCTAAGGGTGTATTAACTTCTGGTTATGGTCGGCGTTGGGGAAGAATGCATCGAGGTATTGATATTGCTGCACCTGTTGGTACTCCGATTGTTGCTGCTGCTCCTGGAGAAGTTATTACTGCTGGCTGGAACTCTGGTGGCTACGGCAACTGGGTGAGACTGAAGCACGATGATGGTACGATTACTCTTTATGCTCACAACAATCGCATCTCAGTTCGTCAGGGTCAAAAAGTAGAGCAAGGTCAGCAAATTGCTGAAATGGGTAGTACTGGTTTCAGTACAGGACCTCACTTACATTTTGAGCTTCATCCTGCTGGAAGTGGGGCGATAGATCCTATGGCTCGCTTACCAAAACGTTAAGTATTTAGCAAAATTTCAAAATCATTGGGGGAGTCTCTTGACTCCTCTCTTATTTTTGAGCTATAATGGCTAAGGCGTTTAAAAATTTAGGCTTGGTAGCTCAGTTGGTTAGAGCAGGGGACTCATAAGCCCAAGGTCGGCGGTTCAAATCCGCCTCGAGCCATTTTTAT
>JBBQDV010000092.1:0-11501 GCA_038320005.1 Cyanophyceae cyanobacterium | reverse complement strand
ATCCTAATCAACTTGCGGTGCTAGATTTTTGCCAACGTAGCTTAATTCCTACTCGTTTCTCAGATTGCGTTGTTGGTTTGACCAGACAAATAGATATTTCCCCTACTGCTGCGATGAGAAGTTGTATCGGAGAAAGTAATGTTCTGCGATGAATAAACCGCAGATATCAGTCTTAAAGGAGAGACGCAATCTTGATACGCCTCTCTGGTTAAGCCAACTCTAGCATTCAAGACTCTTGTGAGGGAGAAGCTTTATCTTCTAGTTCTGGGGTTATCTCTTTTTCTAAAGATATAGCAGCGCGTTTCTCTCTTTGTTTACGACTGGCTTTAAGGGCATCTTCAATAGCACTACGGGCTTGTTCCATCTTTTCTAGATTAGTTTGATATAAATCTAGATCCTTTTCCATTTTCTCTAAGGGTAACTTAAGGGGATCACTAATTAACTTAAGGGTTGCTTGACGTTTAGTTTCTCCCTTAACTTTCTCAGGATCACTTTTCTCTAGAAGAGTATATAAACCAATGGCGAAGAGGCGACTATATTTAAATTTATCGTAATTCGCGATCGCGCTGACAATTCCTGGCAAATCCTCCGCACCATCCACAGGGGCTTGAGTTGTCAAAACATTTATCATTTCTTCCCCAGAGAGGGACTGGGCGACTCCCTGCAATCTTTCAGCATCTTGGCGGTACTGATGGGGATCATCGCCAATAGACCTACAGAGGGCAGCAAAGATAGTATCTCGGTCTTTCTCAGGGCGGTAGGCTTCGAGAAAACGATCATAAGCGGTGACAACCCCAAGGGCATATATGGGATCATAGCGAAAGTCAACGCTGACTTTTAGTAAGTGCATCTCCACCATTAATTCTTCAACAACGCGCCGAAAAATTGAGTTAACGGGGCGAGTATGATGAACGTAAAATTCTCGTTTAGTATCGGAAAGGGTGCGAACTTTATCCACGACAGGGTTTATATAAAAAGGAAGACAGTGATCCCATTGTCTCGCTTTCAGCTTGGTTTGCCAAGTTAAGTTTGCTCAGTACCCTGATTTACTGCGAAAAAAACGAGTAGAAATACTTATATTCAGGCAAACTACGAGAATAATCCCGATGGAGTTAGCAGATCAACTATATTTCTTGTTAGCTTATATTGCAGAAGCAGTATAGCTATAGGTCAATGCAAATTTCTCAATGGGTATAAACGCGATCGCGCTCACAATTGGATCTGTTTTTTGGGTAGAGTTGGTAAGAGATAGTTACCATATCCTTTCTCATACTTGGTCGCCATTATATCGTTTACATGGTTGGCATCATCGGGTATTTCGCAAAGATCTAACGCCAGTCAATGAAACTATTTATCGCCAAGCGCACTGGTATAATGATGTTCCAGAATCCTTGGTAATGTTAGTTTTAAGCTTTCTTCCTTGGCTGATTTGGCATCATTGGGCTGCTTTAGTGGGTTCAGTATATACCTTAACTTATCTGTTGAGCGCGATCGCGCGAGGAAGTGGACTCGCTTACGCACACGAACTCACCGATATTACCCATCGTCCAGGGGATTTCACCAGTTTACCTGCCCGTTGGTTTGTTAACCGTCCTTACCATTGGCGACACCACTTTGATGACCAAAAGGCTTATTATTGTGGCACATTTACCCTCATTGACAAACTCATGGGAACAGCCCTCTCTCTGAAAGGTAAAACCATTGCAGTTACAGGCGCATCAGGAACATTAGGAAAAAGCTTACTGAAGCAATTACAACAGAAAGGCGCAAAAGTTGTGGCGATTACCTCGAAAGATAGTCCATTGGTAATTGATGATCAACCAATTAAAACCCTTACCTGGAAAGCGGGCGAGGAAAGTCAGTTAGAGGGAGAGTTAGAAAAGATAGATATTCTTATTATCAATCATGGCATAAATGTGCATAGTGAGAGGAGTGAAAACGCGATCGCGCTTTCCTATGAAGTTAACGCCTTCTCAAGCTGGCGATTCCTAGAACTATTTCTCACCACCGTTCGCACCAATAAGGATAAAGCCACCAAAGAAGTTTGGGTTAATACCTCCGAAGCCGAAGTTTCCCCAGCCTTCAGCCCCCTCTACGAACTCAGTAAACGTACATTAGGGGACTTAGTGACTCTCAAACGTCTTGACGCGCCCTGCATCGTCCGCAAGATAGTTTTAGGTCCTTTCAAAAGCAATCTGAATCCGATTGGGGTGATGTCTGCGGATTGGGTGGCTAAGGTGATTGTTAATTTAGCTGTGCGAGATTTTCGTAATATTATTGTGACGATTAACCCTTTAACTTATCTTGTCTTTCCAATTAAAGAGTTTTTTGTCTCTCTTTATTTTCGGTTATTTACGAAAAACTAAACCGTTTATTTGAATTGCTACAATCTTTACGCTATCGCTTTCAAAGATTAATATTTTTGAACAACAAATATGGGTTTACTTAATTTCGGTTGGTTTTTTTCTTAATCCGAATTAAGCAATTTTGCAAACTTTCTTGGGTTTCTAGGTAGTCAGTAAAAGTTAAACATGATTTTCCTCATCAATGATTTGGTCAATCTCTGCTGAATTTTGTTGATAATATAACCAAGCAGCAATAAGATCGTTTGGACTAAACGAGTATTCATATTTTTAGTCCCAAGCATTTCTTTACTGGTTATAGGTCTCAAAACCGATACTTTACCATCTTCTTTAGCACCAAGCTATCCCAAATTGGATATCATAGACTTGTACAGTCAAAAAGACAAATGAAAGTAGTAAATTTTAGCGAAGCCAGAAATAAACTAAAAGCTGTTTTAGATCAAGTCGTGGACGATGCAGACTACACCATTATCACTAGATGAGATGCTGAAGACGCTGTCGTTATGTCCCTAGATTATTTCAACAGTTTGCTAGAAACTGTCCACCTATTAAAGTCTCCTGCTAATGCTGCCCATTTAGAACGTTCTATTGCTCAGTATAAACAGGGACAAGTAAGTGAAAAAGACTTGCTAGATAAGTAATCGGAAATTAGCCTGGACTGATGAAGCCTGGAATAATTATCTTTATTGGCAAACTTAGGACAAAAAGACCCTCAAAAGAATTAAAATTAAAGAAGTTTGAATTCAAGGTTTTCCCCTTTGCCATGCTAGAAGCTTTGATTATCTTACTGCTAATGCTGGCAATCATTACGGGAATTATAATTAGTCCTCTTGTCACGGCTTGGAGACGAAATCGCCTCAATAAAAAGCTCTTTCCTGTTGCTTGGCTAAAGCTAATTGCAGAAAATATTAAGCCCTATCATCAGCTTTCCCCTTTCCAACAAAAGCAACTGCAAGGAAATGTGCAGATTCTACTCGCTGAGAAACAATTTCTGGGCTGTGGAGGGTTGAAAATAACAGAAGAAATGAAAGTCCTAATTACCGCGCAAGCTAGTCTGTTATTACTGAATAACACCAGAAGTTATTTTCCAAATTTGCGGACAATTCTAGTCTATCCTGGAGCTTATATTGCTAATCAACGGTCTGCGGTCATTTCCTCAGTGGTGGAAGAAAGACAGGTGGTAAGATTAGGGGAATCCTGGTCAAGGGATCAAGTAGTGCTTTCTTGGCAACATATAGAACAAGATATCCACTCCTGGCGAGATGGACGCAATTTAGTTTTACATGAGTTTACCCACCAGTTAGATTCTGAAGAGGGAAAAACTGCTGGTGTTCCAATTTTATCTCAATCTGAATATTACCGCGATTGGTCAATTGTAATGAGTTCAGAATATCAACAACTTTGTCAGAATGTGGCACAGGGTAGGAAAATAGTAATTGATGCTTATGGTGCAACTAATCCAGCGGAGTTTTTTGCAGTGGCGACGGAAACTTTTTTTGAGAAACCTCAGCGACTTCAAAAAAAGCATCCAGACCTTTATCGTTTATTGCAACGTTACTATCAGTTAGACCCCGTGCAATGGCGTTAGGGAGGTAATTACTGCGGATCAAATAAATGGTCGAAGCTCTATTTTACATAATTAAAAGCTAAATCAAGTGGTGTTTTATCATTACTTGGTGCGCTAGGATTAGGTGTTTCATCTTGAAGCGCGATCGCGCAAATCTCACCTTTTCTTCTCAGAACTTAAGTTTTTATATTAGAATTATAGCCTAGAGATTTTTTGTTCAGCTTAACCTAAAGCCCCATTTTATCGGTAGTTGCCATGAGTGAATTAGATGATACTGTTACAGCTTTACACAAGCAGGTACAGGAGTTACAACAAGAACTCAGAGAAAAAAATGATGTACTGCGGAGCTTTTATGAGGCAGCACCGATGATGATGGGTCAGGTAGAACTAATTGATGATGAGATCCAGCAGAATGAAGACCTCTATCGCTCTATTGTTGAAACCGCCCAGGAAGGAATTTGGTTGCTAGACGCAGATGGCAACACCAGCTTTGTTAATCCTAAAATGGCTGAACTTCTCGGCTACAAGGTTGAAGAAATGTTATGTCAACCCTTAACTGCATTTATGGATGAAGCTGGGCAAGAAATCGCCTTAAAGACTTTAGAACGGCGAAAACAAGGAGAAGGGGGGCAACATGATTTTAAATTCTCTCGCAAGGATGGCTCTGAAGTTTGGACTTTACTATCCACTAAAACGATTACAGACAAAAGAGGAGAATATATCGGTGCGTTAGCAATGGTAACAGATATTAGCGATCGCAAACGCTCTGAACAAATTATTCAACGCTCATTTCAAGAACTCAAATATCACATTGAAAACTCACCCCTGGCAATAATTGAATCAGACAAATATTTTCGGATTACCCGTTGGTCAAAACAAGCTGAAAAAATCTTTGGTTGGACTGAAGCAGAAATTGTAGGAAAATATTGGGACCAATTAGCTTTTGTTTTTGAACCTGATTTAGATCAGGTCAATACTAGGGTTAAAGAAATTATCGAGGGAACTAAAACTCATAATATCTGCTATAACCGAAACTATACTAAAGATTGCTCAATCATTGAATGCGAATGGCATAACTCAGCACTTTTTGACGAATCTGGTCAGTTCATTTCTCTCCTCTCCTTAGTCCAAGATATTACTGAACAAAAACAGGCTCAAGCAGCACTGCAAAAAAGTGAGGAACGTTACCGCATTTTAGTCTCTCACGCCCCTGTCGGCATTTTTCAAGCGGATAGGTTAACAAACTGTACCTATATGAATTCTTATTGGACAGAAAGCTTAGGACTACCCATTTCAAAAGCATGGGGAACAGGTTGGGCAGAATTACTTCATCCTGATGATAAAGAAGCTATTTTTCAAGAATGGGAAAAAGCTTGTCAACAAGAAATTCCCTTCTCAATGGAGTTTCGTTTTTGCCGACCTAATGGCGAGATTATTTGGGTAGCCAGTCAAGCAGTTGCTGTCCGCAATCATAGCAGTGAGATTGAGTCCTACCTGGGAACAATTATGGATATTACAGATCGTAAGCAGGCAGAACAAAAGCTAAAAACAACCAATTCACGCCTGACCGCATTACTGGAAAACTTACAAGCAGGTATATTAGTTGAAGATCATACCCGACAAATTGTTCTCCTCAATCAGCAATTTTGTGATTTGTTTGAAATACCTCTTCCTTCTAAGAATCTCATCGGCATAAACTGCGCAGAAATAGCCCAAGAGATAAAAGGAGTCTTTAGCAATCCTAAGCAAACATTGAAGACTATTGACCAAATCATCACCGCTAAAGAGGTAGTTACAGCAGAGGAGATTTCTCTAGCCAATGGTCAAGTTCTAGAACGAGATTACATTCCCATTTTTATAGATGGTCAGTATCAAGGACACCTTTGGCAATATCGGGATATAACACAGCAAAATCTGGCTGAGGTTACACTAGCGCAAAGCCAATTGCGTTTGAGTTTACTTAATAGTATTTCAACCAAAATTACAGCAGAGATGACCGTTGAACAGGTTATTAAATATAGTATTGACCAAGTTAATCAATATTTTAGTCAGTTTCGTATTTCCTACGCAACTATTGATCAACAGGGGCTATTGAAAGTGCTTTACTCCGCAGAGCCAGCGGATATGCCCTCACTGAACGGAATAACAGCAGATTTTAGTGATTTTCAGTCTCTGCGAGATGGTGTTCCTTTGATCGTTAATGATGTAACTAAAGATGAGCGGACTAACCCCTCTTGTCAAGCAATGCTCGCAAATAAAGCTTATGCTTTCCTAGCTATGCCCTTACAACATTCTTTTGAATTATTAGGCTTATTGTCTTTTTGTTCCTCAACTCCTTATTCTTGGGAAAACCATGAAATCTCTGTCTTAAAGGAAGTTGCCCAGTATTTGGCTATTGCTCTTAAAGATACTCAGGCGCAAGAAGAACTGAATAGCCAGAATCTTGCCTTAGAGCAAGCAAAAATGGAAGCAGAAGCTGCTAATAAATCTAAAAGTGAGTTTCTGGCAAATATGAGTCACGAAATTCGCACACCAATGAACGCCATCTTAGGTTTCAGTGACTTACTGCAAGGTATCGTAACTGAATCTCCAGCTAAATCTTATCTCGATGCAATCACATCAAGCGGGCGCACTCTTTTAGCCTTAATTAATGATATTCTCGATTTATCCAAAATTGAAGCGGATAAACTAGAACTAAACCACGAAGAAATTAATTTACGGTTATTAATTCAAGAAATTGAGCAAATTTTCTCTCAAAAAGCAGCAGAAAAAAATATAACCTTAAAGATAGATATTTCTAAGCAGCTACCTGCCAGAATATATATTGATGAAGTTAGATTACGCCAGATTTTATTCAATGTAGTCGGTAACGCGATCAAATTTACGGAAGAAGGTAGTATTACTATTTCCGTCCGTGGGCAACCTTATTCTACTAATAATGGCGAAAGAGTTTGGCTTGAAGTTTCAGTTAAAGATACGGGGATTGGCATCCCCCGTGACCAACAAGAAAAGATTTTTGAGGCTTTTGTACAGAGTTCTGGGCAAAGTAATCGCAAATACGGTGGTACGGGTTTAGGGCTGACAATTACCCGCCGTCTAACTGAGATGATGGGAGGAACAGTAACTCTACAGAGTCAAAGTGGAGAAGGGAGCATTTTTAATTTTATTTTCCCTGATATTCTACCAGTAGATTGTGTAACAGAAATCTCCACCTCATCTTATCGAGATCATAATCTTAATCAATTTCATCCCAGCACCTTTTTAGTCGTTGATGATATTCGTTCCAATCGAGAGCTAATTAGAGATTATTTAGCTGGTAGCCATCATTCAGTTATTCTTGCTGAAAATGGAGAAGAAGCAATTCCTTATGCCCAAATTTACCAACCCGATCTAATTTTACTTGATTTACGGATGCCGAGAATGAATGGAAGGGAAGTGGCACAACTCCTTAAAAAAGAAAAACTTACCTCTAATATTCCAATTATTCTCGTTACAGCTTCATCTGAAATAGAAGAAGAAGCTAAATTTGAGCAACTTTGGCAAGGATTCTTATCTAAACCCTTCAGTCGTAGCCAATTAGTTGTAGAGCTAAAAAAACATTTAAATATTTTTACAGAAGAAGAAAAAGAAATACCTGTTTTTTCAAGTAGAACTGATGTGGTATCATTGAAAAAAACTATTAATATCCCAGAGCTTTTAATTAAAATCCAGAAGCAAGAGGAAGTCTGGTCAAATTTACGGGTAACTCTGACACTTCGGGATATTAATCAGTTTGCAGATAACCTAGACCGTTTGGGAAAAGAGTATCAATGTCAGATTTTATTAGACTATGTTAATTCTCTGAAAAAGCAATTAGATAATTTTGACTGGGATAAACTTCCTCAAACTATTGAAAGCTTTCCCTCTATCTTTCCATCGTTGGAAGCTCTGCTAAGAGAAGATTTCCCATGAATAATTTAGTGATTGACCCTGAAAAGTTTCTAATTCTCATTATTGACGATGCCCCACAAAACTTAAAAGTTGTTGGTAATATGCTCAACGAAGTGGGTTATAGAACAACTTTTGCAACTAATGGGAAACAAGCTTTAGAACGGGTAAAAACGACAGAATTTGACCTCATACTTCTAGATCTAATGATGCCAGAAATGAATGGCTTAGAAGTTTGTAAACGGTTTAAAAGTGAGCCAGATTATCAAGAAATACCAATTATTTTTCTTACGGCTAGTCATGAACAAGAACCTTTGATTACAGCTTTTGAATTGGGTGCAGTTGACTACATCACAAAACCCTTTAATAAACCCGAACTCTTAGCGCGTGTTAAAACTCACTTAATGCTCAAGCATACAACTCATGAATTAAAAAGAGCATTAGCCGAAGTTGAAAGTTTAGCGCGAATTGATCCACTGACTTTTGTTCTCAATCGTCGTACTTTCTTAGAACTTGCTCAACAAGAATTTGAGCGAGTTTCCCGCTACGGCTCAACCTTTTCAATGTTAATTCTGGATGTGGATCATTTTAAACGAATTAATGATACTTATGGGCATTTACTTGGCGATCGCGCTTTAGTTACTCTCGCCTCAGTGATTACAGATTCTGTAAGGAGTATCGATACAGTTGGACGATATGGGGGCGAAGAATTTTTGGTGCTGCTACCTGATACATATCCCTCTCAAGCTTTAATCTCTGCTGATCGAATTCGTTCTTCTATCGCTGAGAGGCTCATCCTCACCGAGAAAGAAATTTTCCAAATGACCGTAAGTATTGGTGTCGCTACCTACGAAAAAAATGATCAGGGAATTTTTGATGTCCTTCAACGAGCAGACAATAAACTTTATGAAGCGAAAGCTCAAGGACGTAATATTTGCTGTATTTGATCCGCTTTAATTATTCTCTCCTTTTGTTAAGAATTGTAAAATAAGTTAAAATAAACCCAGAGTTAGCTTAGAAAATATTTTTATGTCCCCTTTTAGACCTACAGAGCAAGATCTTCTCAAAACAGTCCTTGAACCCTTGTTAGCAGATTTTGAATATTGGTTCACTAAGTCGCGATCTTTATTAGAATCAGAAGATATGCCTTTTCTCTCTGAGTCAGAGCAAGCGCATTTACTCCAGCGAGTTGAGAATGCTCAACAAGAAGTTCAGGCTTCTAAAATGCTCTTTCAGGCGACCGACGGAAAAGTTGGTATTGACCCCAATGCTATGTTTCCTTGGCATTCCCTCCTGACTGAATGTTGGCAAGTTGCGCGAAAGTGGCGTTTATCCCACCTCTAATAATTTTGGGGATCGCTGTTTAACTAACTTGAGACTGAGGTCAAGAAAACCTCGGTTTGATAGGCTTATTAGGGGATGAAGAGGCAAAACTGAGAACTATTATCAAATCTTAACAATAGCTAAGGAGAAGTTTATGTTACATCTAATTTACATTTTTACTTTTACAATTATTGCCTTTTTAGCGATCAGTAACCTAATTAAAAGTCTAGTTACAATCAATAGCGATACTAGCGGAAGTTATCCAGGAAAAAGTCTCTCTAATCGCTATACAGGTAACTCTGCGTCTCAAGTAGCAATTCACCCCGAACTGCTTGATGATTCTGGTCAGCCTTTTAATGAACCCCTATTGGTGATGCGGTCTGTCAATGTCGAAGATGCTCGTCAACAACTTGATGCTCTTTATAGATCTTCTTCAGAAGATAGTATCGAAGTGGATGAGGATAATTAGTTTTTAGCTGTATATTACGACAAGGTTCATGGAGAAACCCTTATTTCATCTTGCGATTCCCGTCAGTGACGTATTTTCGGCTAAGGCTTTCTATGGTGATGGCTTAGGATGCGCTGTAGGAAGAGAATCCACTCATGCGGTTATCTTCAATTTTTATAGCCATCAACTGGTCGCCCATGTGACTGAACCCCCACTTAGACAACAGAACGGTATTTATCCTCGTCATTTTGGCTTAGTTTTCAAGACAGAAGCGGATTGGGAAACAGTGAGGGAAAGGGCGCATTCAAAGCAGTTGAAATTTTATCTCGAATCTAAACGGAGATTTGAGGGTCAGTTGACGGAACACTTGACTTTTTTTTTAGAAGACCCCTTCTTCAATTTAATAGAATTTAAATACTATTGTCACTCAGAAGCAATCTTTGGAGGGCGAGAGTTATCTGAAATTGGCGACTGAGTATCTGGCTTTAGATTACTTTGGGAAAACCTACTTGAGCAAGTTTTCACCGTGAAATCAGAATTCCCATTTTTTTAAAGTGGGGATTGTTAACAGACAAGATTGAAATTTTCAGATAAAATTAATTATTGTAAATAGCTTCTCAGCTTTCTGAGATACTCTCCTTGACTTGTTTGATGGCTATTTGTTTAACTATATTAATAAATTAATAATTTAGGAGTGATTTAAATGTTTAATATTTTCGGTAATCTTTTTAGAGGTATTATCAATTTCATTACAGGTCTTTTCGGTAGTAAGAAATCAAAAAAAGGTAAATATTACCTAGAACTAGAGGAAGATTCTAATACTACAACCCAACCTGCTACTACCATCCAGCCAAAACCTGAGCCAGCAAAAGCTAAACCTGAAGCAGTTAAAGTGAAAACTCCTTCCCAACCTCAACCCACAACGACTCCTGCGAAGCCAGAAAGTAACAAAAATAGTAAAGTTCTTCCAGAAAAGACTACCACTTTTGCAACGGATTATCTCATGCCCACACCAAGTCAATCTCGCCGTCGTCCTGGTCCGAGTATGGGAATGTTTCGAGATATGGCACGCAAAGTACAAAATAGCAATGATTAAAGTGCAAATAAAATAGGGGATCTAAATCATGTTCGAGGCGATTTTTGACCTGAATCCCTGGCTATTTGGTGGTATACTCAATAGTATTTTACTCGCGATCGCGTTTTTTTTGCCCAAGAAACTCCTTACCCCCACTGGATTCCTCAACGCCTGGATATTAGGGGTGATTCTTTGGGGAACTTTAGGCTGGCGAGGTTACGCTGTTGTGATGTTTTATTTTATAGTAGGGTCAGCAGTGACTCGCATCGGCATGGCAGAAAAAGAAGCTGCGGGAATTGCGGAAAAGCGTTCAGGGGCGAGAGGTCCAGAAAACGTTTGGGGGTCTGCTCTTATCGCCAGCATCTGCGCTATTCTTAGCCTTTGGGTCAATGAACCCCTATATAGCTTTTTACTCCTCGCCTATGTCGCCAGCTTTAGCACTAAGCTTTCCGACACTACTGCCAGTGAAGTGGGTAAAGCTTATGGTAAAAGTACCTTTCTAATTACCACTCTTCAGCCTGTTCCCAGAGGGACAGAAGGCGCAGTCAGCCTAGAAGGCACTATCGCGGGAATAGTTGCTTCAATAGTTATTGCCCTTTTGGGATGGGGAGTCGGTTTAATTGA
This sequence comes from Cyanophyceae cyanobacterium, assembly GCA_038320005.1. GTDB lineage: Bacteria > Cyanobacteriota > Cyanobacteriia > Cyanobacteriales > SIO1D9 > JBBQDV01. Next base: position 174 of record JBBQDV010000092.1, on the reverse strand, counting down.
CCTGTTAGGGGTGTTCTGGTGTATTATTGCAGCCTTCATTGCTACTAACTTAGAAAGTGTCATTGGTGCAACCCTCCAAGAAAAGTTTGACTGGCTTACTAACGAGGTTGTTAATATCATCAATACTATGATTGGGGCATCCGCAGCAATCTTACTCGCTTGGGGATGGTTAAG
>JBBQDV010000091.1:0-11605 GCA_038320005.1 Cyanophyceae cyanobacterium | reverse complement strand
TTTAACCGACAGGAGGGACAGTCTGCGGTTTATCATCAACCTGAGAATGAAACTGAAAGACTAAAATCTCTTCAAGCTTTACTTGCTTGTCCCACTGCTTCGATTGGGACGGTGGAGAAACCAAGGGATATTAAAAAAGCTCAGGAAAGCTTTCCGATTCTGATTGCGGATTCGGTTTATCATTGTGGATATCATGCGGAGTCTTCTTTTGGTGCAACGAGTTACTTAATTCAACGTCCTGAAGGCAATATTTTGGTAGATTCTCCTCGTTTTACGCCTCCTTTGGTGAAGCAATTAGAGAAGATGGGTGGGGTTGATATTCTGTATTTAACCCATCAGGATGATGTTGCTGACCATCGTAAGTATCATGATCATTTTGGCTGCGATCGCGTTTTGCACCAAGAGGAAATTTCAGCTAAAACTGAAGATGTAGAAGTGCAACTAAAGGGTACTGAAACGGTGCAACTTGCGCCAGATTTACTAATTATCCCTGTTCCTGGTCATACAAAAGGGCATACCGCACTACTATATCAAGATAAGTTTCTCTTCACTGGGGATCATCTAGCTTGGTCTGACCCTCTTCAACAGTTGATCGCTTTCCGTCGTGTCTGTTGGTATTCTTGGGCGGATTTACAGCAGTCAATGGAGAGGCTAACCAAATATAAGTTTGAATGGGTGTTACCTGGTCATGGTCGTCGCTATCATGCTGATGGGGATACTATGCAACAGGAGTTACAGAAGTGTATTCGTTGGATGGAGAAGGTATAGTTATTATTGCTTCTGGTTGAAAGACTCTCTCATCATCAAGAACCCAGCTTTTTGTATCTAGAATTTGATCTGTGGTGAGGGCAACGATAAGATAAGAATACTCTTCCCACGCGATCGCGCGATCAATTTCAGACGGAATTGCCTTTCCTTGGGGATGAGAGTGGTAAACACCGATAATATTTAAATTGCGCGATCGCGATTCTTTTTGAGCCTTAAGCATCATCTCAGGGGCGATACTGAAGCGATTAAGTTTACTCCCTAACGGCACATCTTCAGCTAAATCAATCTCTGTTTCTTTTGTCCAACAATTCTTAGTTTCCCAGACTTCCACAACCATTTTGCAATCATCTTGGAGATACCCCAAGAGTAAACCACAACACTCCTCTGGATAAGTATTTTCCGCGTGTTGATAAATTTGTGCTAACTGTTGTTGAGAAACTTCTATTATCATTATCAATTCTCAATTAATTAATTAATAGCGCGTTCTAAACCAACAAGATCAATAATACAAAGAACATCGTGTTCTCGTTTAATTAAACCTTTCTTTTCCAACTTAGTTAATACCCGCGTTACCGTTTCCCGTGCTAATCCACTGAGACTGCTTAACTCTCGATGAGGTAAATTAGGAATTTCCAACACCCCATCTACCTTCTTACCTTGTCCTTCTGCGAGAAATAAAATTGTATCAGCAACTCGTGACATACTATCCGCTTCACGTAAGCGCAGTCTGCGGTTGACTTGGCGGAGTCGTTTTGCCATCAATTGTGCTAATCTTACTCCAGCTAGAGGATCTGATTCAAGCACAGCGACAAAATCTTGAGCAGGAACACTAGTAATTCTCGTTTCTGTGAGGGTAATGACATCGGTTGAACGAGTAGCTTCGTCAAGGGCTGCCATTTCGCCAAAGATTTCGCCCTTACCGAGTATATTTAAGGTAACTTCTTTACCATCGACATTATAGGTGCGGATTTTAACCCACCCTTCGATCACAAAATAAACTGATCCTCCCCAATCATTTTCTAGAAGAATAACTTGATTAGCTGGATGGCTACGAGTAACAAGATGACGAGCAATTCTTGTTAAACTTTCATTAGGTAGCCCTTGGAAAAAAGCTGTTGATTGAAACAGTTGCTCAATTTCTAATTTCTGTTCGGGGGAATGGTGTTGATCTTCCATTACGCTTTAGTCAGCTAAGGCTACGATAAATTAACTGTAGTTTAGCTGAAATATTTAGTTTCAATATATCCCATCATTATCTCAAGGTTGAGGTATTAACTCAAGCTTATTGCTAAACTATCTCTCTTTAAGCCAAAAGAAAACGGAGAGTATCTATCAAAATACGTCCCCGTCTTCAATTATCGGCTTTAATTCTCCCTTAATATTTGTAGCTTTAGCTGTCTTTTGCTAAGGTTGCAAGATCAGTTTGTTCTGATGCTTCGACCATGATACTAAGACGATCGCGCGGATCATTTTCGATGCGAGTCACCGTTACAGTTTGCCCAGGATATAAGCTTGTCGCAGCAGCCTCAAGGTCTGGTTTCAAAGCTTGGAAGGTTTCCTCATTATTGGGAGCGCGGAGGCGGTCATTGGTCATATAGATGAACTTACCACCTTCTAAACTAATTTTTCCTTTAATGCGCTCATCTGACTCTAAGAGTTGACCAAACTTAGCGGTACTCTTGACTAAATCTAAGATTGCTTCTTTATGGCTATCTGCGTTATTAATTTTAAGTTGAGCATATACCCCAATTTGTCCTTCAGACTTATCCATCGCATAGTTAATCTCATGGCTAACTAACATTACTCCAGGACCTTCGGGAACATGACTGTAATCAGCGACATCAATAAGGACACCATCGAGAGCGCGATCGCGAATCCAATCTTGGAAAATATGAATTAAACTAGCCTCATCACTCTCACCTAAATTAGCTTCTTTTGCCAGAAACTTAATACAAAATCGTTCTAAATTCACTTTTACCTGTGTTCTCCTGTCTTAACTAAAATAAATTACGGGCTGCACCATCATACAACCCGTAACTGTGACAAATCCAACTTTACTTAAACGTTAGATTCTGTCTTCTCGCGATTAATCAGCCATTGTTGGAAGCTACTAGGGCTGTTTATCCCTGACTCTAGCATCCTGAAATTACATTCATGAGCAGCTTCAATAAATAAGCGTGACTCCTCAATCAATTGTTTCGCATCATCAATTGTCATCGGTTTAGTACGCTTATCATAAGCACCAAACAAATAGTGAGCGAACTTACCCTTAGCAAAAGGATCGAAGAATAACTGCGTTTCGTAGAAATAACGACGGAACTCATTTACCACCACAGCAGACTCATTCTTGATATCAATATTTTGAATCTTCAGCAAAGCGTGAGCAGCGAGTAACATGGCTTCAACCGCTTTTTCCGCAGCAGCTTGAGCATTACCGTCTGCGCCACCTTCTTCCAACAAAATAGTAGCATCAAAATGGACACTTTCCGCGATCGCGACACCAAAATCTGTCAGCGAAACCACTTCTCCAGCACATTCACCGATACCAATATCTCCCAGGGTAAACTCACGGGAATCAGACCAATCTGAGTAAAAAGAACTATCTTCCTCATAACTGGGAATTTTCGTAAATGGTTGTACCCGTTGCTTAATTTCCTTCTTAGTCGTGCGCTTCACAAACTGGGAAAACTTCTCTCCCTGTTGGCGTTCCGTCATAAACATATCAATCAAGAACTCCACCACCGCAGGAATATTCTTAGAAGGAATTACCCCCAGAGACTGTCCATATTCAATCGCATTATTATCCCATTCTCCCCCAAGAATCAGGTGGAAATGAGGAACGCGACGACGATTGACCAAACGGCTCGAACCATAGAAACCAATTTCTGCTACGGTATGCTGAGAGCAAGAATTAAAACAACCACTCACCTTGATGCGAGTATCTTTAATCGCTTCGTCATACTGCAAACCCTTAATCGTTAACCGCTTCTGTAATTCCCCAGCCAAACCGCGAGAACTAGCGATCCCCAATTTACAAGTATCCGTCCCAGGACAAGCCGTAATATCGACAATAGACTGTGCGCCAGGAGTATTTAATTGCGCGGATTTCAACGCCAGATACAACGCAGGTAAATCATCTTCATGAATCCAACGCAGCAAGAGATTTTGCTCAACAGTAGTACGAATCGCATCAGGAGTGAAGCGACGCACAACATCAGCTAACTTGCGAGTTTGAACAGAAGTAATATCGCCCAACGGTAAATTAAGCGTTACGCAAACATAGCCTTCTTGACGTTGCTTATAGATATTAGTGGATTTCCACTTATCAAAATCTGCTGCATCCCGACCCAGTTCAATATTTTCCCCCTTACTCACAGGTTCAGCTAAACCTTGTTCCTCATAAGACGGAATCTTGCTAAACCAACTTGTCCATTCAGGCTCATGTTCCAGGGTTTTGCGTTCCTCTTGTACCAAACGGCGAAACTCATCAATCCCTAACTTAGACACCAAGAATTTAATCCGCGCCTTGTTACGATTTTTCTTCTCGCCCAATCTTGCATAAACGCGAGCAATCGCTTGAGAAAGGGGTAAAAGCTCTTCAGGGGTAACAAAGTCATCAAACAGTTTTGCTAGGTGTGGAACTGCGCCCAAACCGCCACCAACGTACATTTCAAAGCCCTGGACTTCCTTGCCATCAATAACTTTTGTTTTAGCAATTAAACCCAAATCGTGCATATAGGTTAAACCGCAGGGATGTTGTTCACAACCAGAGAACGCAACTTTAAATTTACGTCCAAAATCTTGCACATCCTTGTGTCCCAGGAAATATTCCGCAGTTTCATTCGCATAGCCAGTGACATCAAAGGCTTCATCGCGACAAACCCCAGCAATCGGACAAGCGGTAACATTGCGAACCGAGTTTCCGCAAGCTTCACGGGTAGTAATTCCCACCGCAGCTAAACGACGGTGCATATCAGGGGTATCTTCCAAAGAGAGGAAGTGGAGTTGAATATCTTGACGGGTAGTGATATGGAGAATATTATCAGAATATTCCTCAGCGATATCTGCCAGGACTTCCATTTGTTCCGCCGTCATCCCCCCATAGGGAATCTTGATCCTTTGCATTCCTGGGGCTTGCCAGAGCGTTCCAGGTCCTTTGGTCAATTCCCGACGAGGAAAAGGAATTTCTTGCGCTTTCTCGCCATCGTTACGAGTACCATTATCGTACCGTTGACCGTAAGCTCCTCTTCTTAAGCGTAGTTCTGCAAAGACTTTTTCTTCGAGTTTACCTTCCTTGCGGAGTTCCATCTGGTTCTCGAAAGTATCAATCTCTTCTGCCATTTGAGCAGGAATTTGATCTCCTAGAAGCTCTTTCCAGCTTGATGCTTGTTCAGTTGACATTAGTTCTCCTTTAGTTACTTTTTCTTTAATTTCCTTGATATTTTTTCGTAAAAATGCTTTATACAGGCAATATCTTGAGCAAGGAATATAAGATTCTTAGATTAGATTGAGTAGATAGTGGACTCTTAATCTTATTATAAGTTGTAAGCAGAAGCGTTACGGACTGGACAGGATTTGGTTTATCTATTTTTGGGCGTAGCAAGAATCTGGCGTACCGCTCTATCTCGAAATAAATAGGTGTGAAACCAACTAATAATTACCAGGAGACGATTGCGGAATCCAGGTAAATAAGTAACATGAACCCCTAACCACATCAACCAACCGAGAAAGCCCCCAAAGCTAAATTTACCAATTTTCCCCACACCAGAAAATCTGCCAATAATCGCCAGGCGACCTTTATTAAAATATTTAAAGGGTTGAGGGGATTTACCTTGCAACTGTAGTTTCAAATTACGGGCTACGGTTACGCCTTGTTGTAGAGCTTCTGGCGCAACGCCTGTTAAAGGCTTTCCTTCAGATGTTGCAAAGGCGACATCCCCAATGGCATATACTTGAGGATGATTCTGAAGTTGCAGGGTTGGCTCTACTACTAGTTTTTCTTTTTCAGCCACAGGTATTTCAGGAGATAATTTAGGGGCAGATGCTTCAACTCCTGCTGCCCATATTACTGTAGCGGTAGAAATGATTTGACCGTCACTGAGTTCAACGGTATCAGGACTGAGATTATTCACTCTAGTATTAAGATGAATCTTTACGCCGAGATTGCGAAGTTTACGGGCTGTATAGTCACCAAGTTTTGCGGGTAAATTGACAAGGGGACGCTCCCCTGATTGAATCATAAAGATTTGCACTTCTCTCATATCGAGATGGGGATAATCTCTTTTGAGGGGACTTTTGATTAGTTCGACTAAAGCCCCTGCTAGTTCAACCCCTGTTGCGCCTCCTCCCACAATTACAAAGGTTAGTAGTTTTCGCCGTTCGAGTGGGTCGGTTTCTTGGTCTGCTTGCTCAAAACAGTTAAGAATCTGATTGCGAAGCTGGATTGATTCTGCTAGAGTCCGCATGGGGAAGGCATACTCATTAGCCCCAGCAACGCCTAAATATTTGGTTTTACTTCCTGTGGCAATTACTAAGTAGTCATAAGTTATCTGCCCAAGATTCGTTTGGAGACTCTTAGCTGCTAAATCAACTCGCTGTACTTCTGCCATAAGAAAGTGGAAATTACGCGCTTTTCGGAAAAGGGTGCGGATAGGATAAGCAATTTTCTCAGGTTCTAGTTGAGCGGTGGCAACTTGGTATAGTAGAGGGATAAATGTATGATAGTTATTGCAATCAATTAAGCAAATTCTTGCTTGGCTAGAAACAAGGGATTGGGCGGTTTGCATCCCTGCAAAGCCAGCACCGATGACTACAATACGAGGGTGATGCGGTTTAGCGTTTTCTCCAATCAACAGTCTAAGTATTTTGCAGAGTATTTTGTTAGAAGTATATCTCTAAATAGAAAAATTTAATAAGCATTTTTATGGTCAAAGAAGACAAAAGCAGTTTTTAAAATAATTTGTAAGTCAAGTAGAAGTGACCAATCGCGAATGTACTGTAGGTCATATTCGACTCGTTTCCGCATCTTCTCAAGTGTGTCGGTTTCTCCCCGATAGCCGTTAATTTGCGCCCATCCTGTTATACCTGGCTTCACTTGGTGGCGGAGCATATAACAGTTGATGATACGACGATATTGTTCGTTATGAGCAACCGCATGGGGACGAGGACCAACAAGGCTCATACTTCCCTGGAGAACGTTGATAAATTGAGGTAGTTCGTCGAGGGAAGTCTTACGTAAGAAAGCCCCAATTTTTGTGACTCGCTGATCATCTCGTTTTACTTGAATAATTTGCTCACCATCTTCAGTTACGGTCATGGAGCGAAATTTATAGACAACGATATCTTGTCCTTTGATACCGTAGCGACGTTGTTTAAAGAGAATTGGACCTGGGGAAGAAAATTTTACCGCGATCGCGATCGCGATCATAATTGGCGAAATTAGAACTAAAATTAAACTCGCCAGAATAACATCAACAGAGCGTTTTAGTAAAACCTCAACCCCAGAAAAAGGTGCATCCCAGCCCGCAATTAGAGGAATCCCGTTGAGGTCTTGCATTTGCCTTCTCATCAAGCTAAACACAAAAATACTGGGGATAAAGTAAACCGAAGCGGTCGTATCTTGCAACTCTTCAACAAGAGACCCAATACCTTCATCCTTCCCCATCTGAGTCGCAATGTAAACAATATCTATTTTATTTTGGCGGACATAATTAGGAGCTTTATGCATTTCTCCCAAGATAGGATAATGAGATGTTTTTTTTGTAAATGTGCTATCTCCGAAAAAACCAATTAATTCAATACCTAAGTAAGATGAAATCTTAATTTCTTCCGCTAGACACTGACCTAAACTATTATTTCCCACAATCACCGCAGTACGGGTATTATGTCCCCCTGCCCGTAATCGGTGCAGAAATGCTCGTATAGATAGATGAATTAACGATAAAGCAATGGGTGTCACAATAACCCAAGATAAAAGTAGGGGATAAGAAAAAAGATCAAGAGTCTGAGTGCTATAGCCAAGCACTGATTCAATGGCAAAAACCATAAACCAACCTAAAAAAATCCTTGGTACTTCAGCTCCCAAATATCTACCTCGAAAAGATTGATATAAACCAACGGTGCTAAAGAGGGGAAGGATTAATAAGAAGCTGATTGCAGCGAGAAGTATATAGGGCGTATCAAACTCAATTCCGTAGAAAAAACTTAAAACGACAAGAATAGCAATAGCGGTAATTGGATCTAATGCCCGTTGAATAAATATAGTAGCGGAACTCTTCAACATTGTTTTAATCCTTACAGGATGCCAAGTGTCATGAATTTAATTAAGCACTATCTTGGATGATAAGACAGTACTTCATCTATTATAAGTAATTACACGCAAAAAAACAACGGGTAGTTCCTAATTAAGCAAAATTTCGACTTGCTCATTGAAATAGCTTTCCCGATGGTTAAGAGAGCGAGCTAAAGCCAAAGCCTGTTGATAAACGCCTAGAGCCTCTGTCCTGTCTCCCTGTTGCAGCAAAATCTTGCCCATCTTGTCATAGGTCATCATTAAGCCGTAATAGCTATAAGAATGTTGCTGAACCTTCAGGAGTTCTTGATAAACTTCCAGGGCGTAGTCTAATTCATCATAGAGAGCATAAAGTTGACCAAGTTGTTCTAGAGCGTCCTTCGCATCATCCAACTGTTCTAACTCCCAAGCGGATTGAAAGGCTTCTTGATAATACTGACTAGCAGTTTCTGCTTGATTGAGAGTAAGGTAATCTTGAGCTAGGGCTATTTTTAGAGCAGCAACTTTCTCAACTTGTTTTTGACTTTGATAGATTTCCAAGAGATTCTGCTTAACTCTTACAGCATTATCTGGTTGCTGCATTTGGTCATAGATATAAGCCAGTTGTTGTAAAGTCTGAACCACTTCAGCATTAATACTTGGTTGAATTTGCAGTTTACTCAATAAATCTTCATAGACTTGAGCAGATGCGGGATACTGAAAACTATTTAAATATAATTTAGCAATTCTTTGCAACCACTTTCGTTGTGTTTCAGGCTCTAAGCTATCTCTAGCTTGCTCGAACCAACGCTGATAAGCCTGAGCAGATTCTTTCGCAAGCTGAACAACTTCATAGGCTTCTCCCAAAGCGAACCACACTTCTATCTCTATCTCTTCTGCTGCAATTTCCCTCAGACGTTGGGTAATAGCTTGCAAATCTTCAGTCCGATTCTCTTGCTGGGCGGTTTCTCCTAACCGAGTCAAAACCTCAACTTCTTGTGGATAATTTAGCTCAGGGAGTTGCTTAGGTGCTGGGGATTGATTAATATCCAGGGGATTAGGATTAGGATTAGGTTGAGCAAAAACTGCTGTAGTTGCAAAAAATATCCCCTCGAAAGGAGAGATAAAATTAAGAGTGAGTAGTGTAACAATACTGAACGTACCAGCAGAAAGCCATATTCTCATCAGTTTTTCTTGCAAAATTCTCCAATTAAGTACAATGCAGCCAAATCCCCCAACTTTTGCAGACTATTACATTTTGGAAAAGGTTGCTGCTTTCCTCAACTAAAATAACGAGTGAGCAAGAATTAAACTATTTTTCTTTTATGCAAACCATCTTTAATACCCTTCAATCTAAGTTTAGGCTTTTATGGGGTCTAATCCTTTGTAGTTTATTGGTAATACTTACCGCTTGTGGGACTCCCCGTGTTAGTGCTGAGGAACGGCTGTTTGTTGACCTCTCCCTAGAATTTCTCGGAGAATATCAACTACCTCAACTTGACTTTGAAGATACCCCTGTGGGAGGTTTATCAGGGATTACCTATGACCGCGCTAATGATCTATTCTACGCTGTTTCTGATGATCGTAGTTATCTTGCTCCAGCCCGCTTTTATACTCTTAAAATGATCCGCGATCGCGAGACCAAAACTCAACTCCAAAAGGTAGAAATAGAAAAAGTCACCCTCTTAAAAAATAAAGAAGGAGAATTATATCCTCCAGGAAGCATAGACGCAGAAGGAATCGCCCTCTCTCCCCAAAACACCCTCTTTATTTCCAGCGAAGGTAGTCCAAAGGATAAAGTTAACCCTTTTATTGCGGAATTTGAGCTTAATAGTGGCGAATGGTTGCAACAGTTACCTATTCCCAACCGATTCTTACCCAACGAAGACGAAAATGGTACACCCCTGGGTATTCGCGAAAACCTCGCCTTTGAATCCCTTACCCTCAGCCCTAACGGTTTAGCCCAAAGCGACCCCTTCCGTTTGTTTACCGCCACAGAAGCAGCCTTATACCAAGACCAAACCCTGGCTACTCCCATCGAAGAACCCGCCCGAATTCGCTTTTTGCATTATCTTCTCAGTCCAATTGGTGAGCCAAATCTTGTCGCCGAACACCTATACTTATTAGATACTATCCCTGAAAGTAGCCTCAAATATGGTCTTTCGGAAATTATGGCACTGGATACAGAAGGATTTTTCTTGAGTTTAGAACGAACCTTTGGCTTAACAGGATTTGGTGCTAAGATTTTTCAGGTTGTGGTCAGTGATGCAACCGATACCTCTAAGGTAGAAACGCTAGGAGGAGAACTCGGTCAACTTCAACCCCTGAGAAAAAGATTAGTGCTTGATTTACAAGGATTAGACAAATATGACGTTTATCTTGATAATCTAGAAGGAATGACCTTTGGACCAAATTTACCCGATGGTAGTCGCAGTTTAGTCCTCGTCAGTGATAATAATTTTAATGAATACCAAGTCAACCAATTTTTACTATTCCGTATCGTCAAAAGTTAATCAAGCAAAATGACTCATTCTACAGATATTCTCACCCTAGCCCGTTGGATGGCAGCAGATTTTAGTAATCAAGAACAAGCTTATGAAAATCCGCCCTTCTTCGCCCATATTCGCGTTTGTATGCGTCCTTTACCCTTAGAAGTTCTCAATACACCTAGCTTTTTAGTAGAGCAAGCTTATGATTATATGCTTGATGATCCCTATCGGGTGCGAGTAATTCGCTTAATTACTGTGAATAACCATATCGAGATTGAAAATTATACTCTCAAAACTCCAGAAAAGTTCTACGGGGCTTCTCGCAATCTCTCCCATTTGCAACAAATACAGTCCGCAGATATTGACAAGTTATCAGGCTGTAACCTGATTGTCGAATGGACAGGACAAGGCTTTAAAGGATATGTTGAACCAGGTAAAAAATGTAAAGTAGATTGGCGAGGACAAGACACCTATCTTGATAGTACCTTTGAAATTAACGAGCATCAGTTTATGAGTTTAGATCGAGGAAGGAATTTAGAGACAGATGAACGGATATGGGGTTCAGCAGCAGGGGCTTTCCATTTTGTCCGTTGGACTAGTTTCGCTGATGAAGTGAAGGTTTAGACATTAGTTATGTCTGTAGATTTAATTATTTTGATTGCAGCAATTTTTGTTGCTTGGTTAGTTTTCACCTGGTTAGTTAAAGTGGTTAAAGCCAGTATTAGCACGGCGATTACTATTGCTGTTATTGTGCTGATTTTACAACTAGTTTTTGGCATCGGACCACAAGAACTTTGGCGACAAATCCTTAATTTACCGCAAATGTTGTTTGATGAGGAAACCCCAGAGAACCCTAAAAATTTCGTTAAGGGAGAACTTCTTCTCCTTACTGATTTTTTGTTCTTTTAGACCAACCTATTTGATCTTTATCAAAAACTTTGGGGTATAAAACCTCGTCCTTTCAGGACGACTTCTGGTAAAATATAGTTTGTGGGAGGGTAATCAACCACTCAAAAAACCCTATTGCTGCTTAATACGCAGACGATGCACCTTGACAACTGAATCTATGGTTTCTACT
>JBBQDV010000090.1:0-11630 GCA_038320005.1 Cyanophyceae cyanobacterium | reverse complement strand
ACTAGATTATGTCCCCATTTTTTTAGATAGTTGCTATGACGGTAATCTCTGTATGTATCGAGATGTTACTGCTCGTAAATTAGCCGAAATTAACCTTGAAGAAAATCAAAACTTTCTCCGTAATATTTTAGATACTAATCCTAATCTTATTTTTGTTAAAGATGTGCAAGGGAAATTTACTTTAGTAAATCAAGCTGTTGCAGATTTATATCAATCAACAGTAGAAACTTTAGTCGGTAAGCGAGATATTCATTTTCAGACTCAAAAACCATCAGTATCGGAAAACAAGATTACAACCCTAACGGGAGAGATCCGTTATTTCCAAACAACTGAAATGCCTTTACAATCTCTGAAAGAGACTAAACCTTTAACTTTAGGGATCGCTATTGATATTACCGAACGCAGGCGCACAGAAATAGAAGCCTATCGAAATTTAGCGAAAGAACGACATTTAAATGATCTCAAAACTAAATTTATTGATATGGCTTCCCATCAATTTCGCACTCCTTTAACTTCCATTTTAGGATTTGCAGAACTATTAGAGCGATATCAACAAAAACTAACTCCTGAAAAACAACTTAAATATTTACAAAATATCCAAAGTTCAGCCATCGATATGCAATCTTTATTGGACGATGTTCTGAATATTAGTAGCGTTGATTCTGGAAAAATATCTTTAAATTTAGCCCCTCTTGATTTAGAAGATTTTACGCGCCAATTAGTTGAAGAGATTCAAGTGGGTGTAGGGAAAGAGCATCAACTTAAGTTGACTCTTCGCGAAAAATCGCAAAAGTTTTATTTAGATGAAAAATTAATTAGGCATATTCTCTTAAATATTCTCTCTAACGCTATTAAGTATTCTAAACCTGGTAGTCAAGTTGAGTTTGAAATCAGCTATGATTTGAAAGGGGGACGAATCAGTTTTTTGATTAGCGACCAGGGTATTGGTATTCCGATTGAAGACCAGATTCATTTATTTGAGTCATTCCACCGGGGGACAAATACCAGCATCATTCCAGGTACGGGTTTAGGTCTTCATATTGTCAAAAAGTACGTTGAATTGCATCAAGGTCAAATTTTTGTTGCTAGTTCCGTTGAATTAGGAACAACTTTCAAAATTTATATTCCAATCACAGGGGAAGTATTGTGACGAAGATTTTAGTGATTGAAGATGAAGGAAGAATCCGAGAATTAGTCTCTAATCTTTTAACTTTAGAAGATTATGAAGTAGTTGAAGCAGTAGATGGAGAAGAAGGTGTAGCACTAGCATTAAACCATCAGCCAGATTTAATTATTTGTGATGTAATGATGCCAAAATTGGACGGCTATGGTGTTCTTCATGAATTACGCAATCAACCCGAAACCGAAATTATTCCTTTTATCTTTCTAACGGCAAAAGGAACTAACCTAGATTTTCGTCAGGGAATGGATTTGGGCGCAGATGATTATTTAACTAAACCGTTTACAACTGATGAACTTTTAAAGGCAATTTCAACTAGGTTGAACAAACGAACGGCTTTACAAAATAATTATGCTACTCAGGTCAAAAAAGCAGAAACTGAATTAACCCGTTTGTTGAAACGAGATCCCTTAACAAATCTTCTTAACCAGTTGGCTTTAAGGGAAGTATTTGAGGAGCGTTTGCAGGAATGGTATCAACCAGAAGACCATGAACGGAAAAATCACTTACTACCAGTGCTTTATCTGCGTCTAGACCGCTTTGAGCGAGTCATTGAGAGTTTTGGTTATGAATTGAGTGACCAGTTACTTAAAACTGTAGCAAGATGCTTGCAAAACTGTATCAATGACAAGAGCGAAATTGCACGGATGAATAGTGATGAGTTTGTCATTATTCTCCCTCCTATTGAGATTAGACAGATTGCTGTTGATACTGCGCAAAAGATTATCTCACGCCTAGCTCAACCTTTTCTCTTAGCTGATAAAGAGGTTTTTGTTCCAGCGAGTATCGGTATTACCTTTTATCCAAGGGAGTCACGCAAGCTTGAAGAATTGTTACGTCAAGCAAAAATGGCGATGGAACAAGTTGAAAAACTGGGGGGAAACCAATCTAAAATCTATACGATGGCGTTACAAAATTCACAATCTGCTAATCTTTTAGAGTTGGAAACTGACCTACGCCATGCTTTAGAAAACAAGGAGTTTGAAGTTTATTACCAACCTCAAGTAAATTTGAGTACAGGAAAAATTGTAGGTGCAGAAGCTTTGATACGTTGGTATCATCCTGAAAAAGGGTTAATTTCTCCCAATAAATTTATTCCTCTCGCGGAAGAAACAGGTTTAATTGCTCCGATTGGGGAATGGGTCTTAGAAACGGCTTGTGAGGAAGCCTATAATTGGCAAAAAGAAAATTTAGGTTTACTCCGAATTGCGGTAAATCTATCTAGTCGCCAGTTCGACCAAATGAATTTGCATTTACGTCTTGCTGAAATCATCAAAAAAACAGGTCTTGAGCCACGTTTTCTAGATTTAGAAGTGACAGAAAGGACTTTAATTAGTAATCCGATTCTGAGTCAAAGAAAGTTGGAAATGCTGAAAGCGTTAGGAGTGCAGATTTCAATGGATGATTTTGGTACGGGTTATTCTTCTCTTAATTATTTGCAAAAATTTCGTCTCGATATCCTCAAAATTGATCCCTGCTTTGTGCGAGATTTACCTAAGAATGAGAAAAACCATGCTATTGTTCAATCTGTGATTAATTTGGCTCATCAACTCAATTTTAAGGTGATTGCGGAAGGGGTGGAAACTGAAGCAGAAGTTGAGATTTTACGAAAGTACGAGTGTGATGAGATTCAAGGTTATTTCTTTGGTCGTCCGATGACTGGAAGTGAGTTTAGGAAGTTGGTAAAAGTTGGTAAATACCTATCCCTTTCTGCTTAAAGTAAAGATGAAAAAGTCTTTTTTTGGGAAAGGTGGGAGGAATTGCGCGAAAATAGATCAATAGCTGTGTTGATCAAGGATACATTTATTTATGAGCGATAATTTAAGAAGTCAAGCGATTACCCAAGGGGTGCAACGTGCGCCCAATCGTGCCATGCTAAGGGCGACAGGCTTTACGGATGGAGATTTTACGAAGCCGATTGTGGGTTTAGCTAATGGTTATAGTACTATTACCCCCTGCAATATGGGTATTAATAATTTGGCGATTCGGGCGGAATCTGCTTTGCGTCAAGCGTCCGCGATGCCCCAGATGTTTGGTACGATTACGATTAGTGATGGTATTTCGATGGGTACGGAGGGGATGAAGTATTCCTTGGTATCCCGTGAGGTGATTGCAGACTCCATTGAAACTGCTTGTACTGGACAGAGTATGGATGGGGTGCTGGCGATTGGGGGCTGTGATAAAAATATGCCTGGGGCGATGATCGCGATCGCGCGGATGAATATTCCTGGTATCTTTGTCTATGGTGGCACGATTAAACCTGGTTCTTATAATGGTAAAGATTTAACTGTCGTTAGTGCTTTTGAAGCCGTTGGGCAGTACAGTTCGGGCAAAATTGACAAAAATGAACTAGATGAGATTGAACACCGCGCCTGTCCTGGTGCAGGGTCTTGTGGGGGGATGTTTACGGCTAATACCATGTCTTCTGCTTTTGAAGCGATGGGGATGAGTTTACCCTATTCTTCCACGATGGCTGCGGAGGATGCGGAAAAGGCGGATAGTGCGGAAAAATCAGCTTTTGTTTTGGTTGAAGCGATTCGCAAACAGATTCTTCCTAGTCAGATTATTACCCGTAAGGCGTTGGAAAATGCGATTACCGTAATTATGGCGGTGGGTGGTTCGACTAATTCGGTTTTACATTTACTCGCGATCGCGCACAGCATTGGCGTAGAATTAAGCTTAGATGACTTTGAGACTATCCGCGCTAAAGTCCCTGTTATCTGTGATTTAAAACCATCTGGTCGCTATGTCGCCACAGATTTACACCGAGTTGGTGGTATTCCTTTGGTGATGAAAATATTATTAGAACATGGTTTATTACATGGGGACGCGCTTACTATCAGTGGACAAACTATTGCGGAAGTTTTAGCTGATATCCCTTCCACCCCTCCAAGCAATCAAGATGTAATCCGTCCTTGGGATAATCCCATGTATAAACAGGGACACCTCGCTATCCTTAAAGGGAATCTCGCCCAAGAAGGCGCAGTTGCAAAAATTGGTGGTGTGAAAACATATAAAATTACTGGTCCAGCGAGGGTATTTGAATCAGAAGAAGAATGTCTCGCTGCTATCCTGGATGGGAAAATCAAAGCAGGAGATGTGATTGTTATTCGCTATGAAGGTCCGAAGGGTGGTCCAGGGATGCGGGAAATGTTAGCCCCCACTTCTGCGATTATTGGCGCGGGACTAGGGGACTCAGTGGGTTTAATCACTGATGGTCGTTTCTCTGGGGGAACTTACGGGATGGTTGTTGGTCATGTTGCGCCAGAGGCTGCGGTTGGTGGCGCGATCGCGCTTGTTAATGAAGGTGATACTATTACGATAGACGCGGATCAAAGACTTATCCAGCTTCATGTTGATGATCAAGTTTTAGCAATTCGTCGTAACCATTGGCAACCTCGTCCGACAGGTTATACCAAAGGAGTATTAGCTAAATATGCCAAATTGGTATCTTCTAGTAGTGTTGGTGCAGTCACTGACTTAGATTAAGTAGGACTTGCGCAAGGTTAACAAAAAAATAAATCCTTTTACGTACTGATATCCCCTAAATCCCCCTTGTCCTTGACAGGGGGATTTGCGTTAATATAGCCAAGGAAATTTAACAAAACTTTAAAACTAGGTTAAATAATGGTTAAGACGTAGTAAAATAATCCTTAAGACGTAAAGGAGATATAGCTATGGAGACAAGTTGGGGATATCAGATCGATTATGTGGTCGAACAGCTTTTATTTTTTAATACTGAATATACAGAAGACAGTAGCTCTACACATAAGTACTTTATGTATGGACCAAATGATCTTGTCCCCATTAAAAGAGTTTTTTATAATCCTAAACCTTTAGCAAAAGTCATTTTAAATCAACTTACTTTTCCTGAAACGATAGAACTTCCTTTTCCTTGTAGTTCTATAAAAGTTAGAAATAATATACGTATATTTGGATACGGTTCAAATAAAAAAGTATCTATTAAAGTTGCTTTAAAAGGAATGAATCGCCATGGTGATTATCGCCGTGGTTGCTTATTTCGCGAAATTAAAGCGAGAAAAATTCTCACAAAGCAATTATCTAAAACTATTCCAAAACTTATTGACTACGATCATAAAAAAGGAAGATGGATAGAAGAAGAATTAATCTTGGAGTCATATAATTTTAGTGCTGAAGATAAGCTAAAGGAGTTTTTGGATTCAAAAGCTTTTTTAATTTATAATGTGACAACTCGTCCGCAACCTTTATGGAAATTTATAGATAAAGATGTAATAAAGAAATATTTGCCAATTAATTTATTTAAAGACCAAATTTTTAATCCTGACTGTACAGTTCCTATTGCTCTATGTCATGGTGATTTAGCTGAAAGCAATCTACTTAAAAGTAAAAAAGGTCATTTGTACGTTATTGATTGGGAAAAAGCTCACGTGAAACCTGTCGCTTACGATCTATTAACGACATTCAAACGTCATCCTAAATTGAGGAAAAGTATTTTAGCCTTATTAGGCAAACTTTCGTCTAACTCAGCAGAAAATGTTGAACCCAGGTTTCAAATAGCAGTAGCAATTGCTAATGAAACGGCTGAATTGGAAGAACAAAAGACAAAGATAGCGAAGTTTTTTCATCAATCTCAAAATAAAAATACAGAAAAGATAATAAAAGAATTAAACTCTAAAATTGCTTCAGTTAAGCAACTTATTTATGAGTTAGGTCTCTAATTTCTAGTCTTCCTTATGGTCATTATTTGGCTAGGTTACTTTTCTTAGTCTAAGCTCCTGCTTAAATCAACTATATTGAAAGTAGATATTTTATAAACTTAAACTCACTGATTTTATGGCTGATATTGTTGATATTGCGGTTAGTTCAGACTCATTTAAAACTCTCGTGACTGCTGTTAAAGAAGCAGGGTTAGTTGAGACACTAAAGAGTCCAGGTCCTTTTACCGTTTTTGCACCCACAGATGAAGCTTTTGCAAAACTTCCCCCAGGAACAATCACCACATTAGTGCAGAATATTCCGCAACTGAGTCGTATTTTGACTTATCATGTTGTCGCAGGAAAGCTGATGAAGTCAGACTTAGAAAAAGTTGATACTGTTACTTCTGTTGAAGGTTCACCGATTCCGATTGATTGTACAGATAACTTTGAAGTCAAAAATGCAACAGTAATCACCGCAGATATTGAAGCAGACAATGGCGTTATTCATGTGATTGATAACGTAATTTTGATGGGCTAATATTAGATAAGGTTGAATTTCACAATAGTTGAACCCAACCTTATTTCCTTACACTTATTAACGATAATCCTGTCTTTGAATATCTCTTAAATGCGCTTCTGTCCGCTTAAAGCGGTCAAGTTGAGATTCAAGGAATTGACGATTTTTCATCAAATGTTTAGGATTAGGATCATCTAATGGATATAATAAAGCTTGTCGTAAAGCTTGAATTACTGCTGAAGTAACATTATACATTGAGCGTTGGAAAGTAACACCTAATTGGATAAGCATATCATCCTCGCCTCGACAATATTTTTGGTAGTATTCTACTAAATAAGGGGGGAGAAAATGCAGCATATCATCCATTAGTAATGTTGGCGGAATTCCTGCTGTCCCAATCGGGAAAAGGTCAGCGTACAAAATGCCATAATGAAAGTCCTTTTGTTCATCGGGAACTTGATTAGCTTGGGCGTTATAAGACTTTGTGCCTCGGAAGGGTGAAGTGCGATAAAAGACAGATTCAACGTAGGGTAAAGCTGCTTCATAAAGCCAAGTGAAACCTTTTGCTTTGGGAATAATTTCATAGCATTCTCCCCCAATATAAACATGATGATAAATCGGACGACCTGCTACGGCAAAAATACCATTAACCAGGAAATCCATTGCTTCGGGAACGCTGGTTAATTTTCCTTCATCATATAAGTCTGACATCTCTAAGAAAACGGGTGTCATCACTTCCCAAAATAAGCCCAAGTTGGCATAGTAGGAAAGTTGACGTACTTGTTCGATGAACATTTCTGGGAAGAGTTTATATAAGCCCAACATCGCAGGATTGGATTTACAATAAGCTTTAATCGCTATATCTGCATTTGCCTTATATTCATCTGTATCTAGATAAGCATCAAATTTCCCTAAGCCCATATCGCGACCATGCCAATACATTGCCCGCATACAAGCCTCAGCAAACTCCATATTAATACGGTCGTGCATGAGGTGGTGAAATAGTTTGGGGGCTTGGAAGGTTTCACCTTTTTGCATAAAGGCTAATAGTTCGGGGTGCGCGCTACCTGTCCCACGCCATACTCGCAAATCTGCATCGTCCCCAGCATAATGATTTTGGCGGTCTAGGTATTCTTGAGGAAGGAAGTATTTAAAGAATGGTAGGGGTTGTAAAAAGACTCGTTCCGCTATATATAAAAGGTCACGCCAATAAAAATCCATTGGGACAGCATAGGCTTTATAGATGCCGATAATTTGCATCAGGTTTTCTGGGGTATCGGGAAGCATTGAACCCCCAGCTTCTAAGCGGTGGATAATTTCGGCAAATTCGTGAGTGGATGGGGGGATTTTTGTTTGAGGAAAGATGGTTGTCATCGTCAGTTTAGAGTTTAGAGTTCAGAGTGTGGTTAATCGCTTCGCTGACTAAAACAGCAGGTTGAGTGGTAATGGCTAAACGGTTGGTGGTGGGTTCTATCCAACGGACTAACCAGTTGGGTTGTAGTCCCAGGAAGAGTATGGTTACGGATAAAACGAAGGCAGGAATGCGCTCTGCCCATAGCACTTTGGGATAATAAGCTAAGGTGTTATTTAGTTTGCCAAAACAGGTGCGGTTCAGCAAAATGACGAAGTAAACGGCGGTTAAACCAGAGGCGATGATACAGAGGATGGTAGGGATGGGAAAGGTGGAGAAGCTACCTTGAAAGACAATAAATTCTGCGACAAATCCTACTAAGCCAGGAATTCCTGCACTCGCCATCCCTGCGGTAATTAGTAACGCACTGGTGAGGGGTAAACCACGCACTGGATTCATTAAGCCGTTGAGGACGGTTAAATCGCGAGTTCCTACTTTAGCTTCCACTATACCGACAAGGTGGAAGAGGAGGGCAAGAATTAAGCCATGACTGACCATCTGCATAACTGCGCCTAAGACACTGAGTTGAGTTCCCGCAGCGATAGCAACGAGAATATAGCCCATGTGACCAATGGAACTGTAAGCGACCATACGCTTGATATCTTTTTGCGCGATCGCGCTTAATGCCCCGTATAATACTGTAATAACTCCAATTATCGCTAATCCAGGGGCAATTACCGACCAAGTATCAGGAAATAGTTGTAAGCCAAAGCGAATTAAGCCATAAGTTCCTAGTTTTGCTAAGATTCCCCCTAAGAGAATGGTGACAGCAGGAGAAGCTTCAACATAGGTATCTGGTAGCCAAGTGTGGAAGGGGACAAGGGGAACTTTAATTCCAAAGCCGATGAGTAAAGCTGTTAGTAGCATTAACTGGGTATTCAAGCCCAAGTTTTGAGTCAAAATAGCATCATAGTCAAAACTGGCTGAACCACTTAAGAAAGTTATTCCCAGGAAACCAGCCAAAACTAATAGCCCCGAAACCGCAGTATAAAGCAGGAATTTCATTGACGCATAGCCCCGTTTTGAACCGCCCCAAATCGCAATCATCAGGTAAAAAGGGATTAGTTCTAATTCATAAAAGAGGATAAATAGCAAGAGGTTTTGGGACATTAATGCCCCTGCAATTCCAGCGTTAATCAAGAGAATTAGGGCGTAATAGAGGCGAGGACGTTCAATTTCCTCTTTGGTGACAGCAATGGCTACCCAAGTTAATAAAGCATTTAATGCTAATAGGGGTAGGGATAAGCCATCAACTCCGACGCTATAGCTTAAGCCCAGGCGTTCGACCCAAGGTAAATATTCCGAAAACTGGAGTTGAGAAGAACTAAGGTCAAATTGTGACAATAACCACAGCGTCCAAGCGAAAATTATCAGCGCGAGGAGGCTAGTAATTTGTTGTAACCTTTTCCCACTAGTCGTCTTCGGAAGCAGACTAATGATAATTGCGGATAGGGTCGGTAGCCAGATTAATACACTTAACATCTTGGTGATATCCTTGGTAATCTCCTAAATTCTGTTTTATTTATCTACAACAAATTAGCAAACATGGGTAAGCCGAAAAGAAAAGGTGAGCAAAATAATAACACCAACAAAGTTACTCCTAAAACAATTGATAAGGCGTAAAATTGGGTTTGACCAGTGTTGTTATAGCGTAGAGATTGACCACTTAACACCGTAACAAAGCCAACTAAATTTACTGCACCATCAACTAAATAACGGTCTAACCAATCAATGATTTGTGACACTACACCGACAGCAAAAACGATAGTAACGCGGTATATTTGTGCGGTATAAAGGTCATAAGCAAAGAAGTCTTGGATAAATTTGGGCTTCAATATAATCGGTTTACGCCAAATATTTGTTAGATAAATTAAGGCACTCGCAGCACTACCAAAAACTGTTGCACTGACTAAGGTTAAAGTCCCTCCCACGTTTAAACTTTGCCAGTTGGGTAACAAGTCCCATTGCGCTAAAATTAATGGTAGATGCAGGGCAAATCCTGCTAAAACTGTCATGGGTAAGACTAACGCCCATAAGCCTTCTGGAGACCTTACCATCATCGGTTTCGGTTGACCTCCAAACACTAAACAAAATTCACGGGTAATACTAAACGCTGTTAACATCTCAACGATAATCAAAACCGCGAATAAGCCTGGATGATTATCCCAAAGGTTATTTGCCATTCTCGACAACGCCCAGAAGCCTCCTAGTGGCGGTAAGGCGACTAAAGATGCAGCCCCAACCAGATAGGATAAACCCGAAATCGGACGACGCGACCACAAACCCCCATATTGTCTGAGGTCTTGGGTAATAGTATTAAGAATTACGCCTCCAATACTCATGATTAGCAAAGACATAGCAACTGCATAAGTTAATAGCAGCATCAAGGCGGTTTGAATTTGTTCCGTACCTACAGCAATAAACACTAAGCCCATGTAAGCACTAACAGAATAGGATAGGGAGCGTTTTATGTCAATTTGCGCGATCGCGATTAAAGACGCACCCACCGCCGTCACCGCCCCAATCCAAATCACCGCATCCACTCCAACGGGAGATAACGCAATCACAGGTTGCAACTTAATCAGCACCCACGCCCCCGTAGAAACAACAATAGAACTACGTAGAATCGTCCCAGGGACAGGGCTTTCCATCGCCTCATCTAACCACAAATGCAAGGGAAACTGAGCGCATTTCCCCACAGGTCCCGCAATCAACGTCAGGGCTAATAAAGTCGCCACAGTCGGGTCTAGGTCAGCGTTTTGCGCCCAAACAGACAACTCCGTAAAATTCCAAGTTCCAGCCAGGGGAAGCAACGCCACAACTCCCATCAAGAGGAATAAGTCCCCCACCCGTTTCGTCAGAAAAGCATCCCTCGCCCCCGTCACTACCAGAGATTGATTAAACCAAAATCCAAGTAAAAGATAAGTCCCCAGAGTGAGGATTTCGAGAACAACATAACTGAAAAATAGCGAGTCGCACAGTATCAAGGTACAAATCCCCCCTTGGAAAAGTGCTAACAGGGCGTAAAACCTCGCCCAGCCCCAATCCATTTCCATATAACCGATAGCATATACTTGCGCCAGCAGATTTAAGCCAGTGACCAAAACTAAGGCGGAAACGGTGACTGATGAGACAATACCATCGAAGCTAATCTCTAAACCTGCTGCTTGTAACCAAGTAAAAGAGAATGTTTGTAGTGGACTATGCCAAGTTTCCTTTAATGCTAAAACGCTATGAAGCAAGGCAATAAAGGTCATTAAAATGTTTATATATCCCGCTGGTCTAGTCCCAATCTTCCGCAAAATCCCTGGCGACCAAGGAATGGTTAAAATTACTCCAATTAATGGATAGCAGGGAACTAGCCAGATGCTATCGCTAAAAGCCTGACTCATGAACTTACCTCTGTTCTGATTAGAAAATATTTAATTAAGACTCAAGCAATATTTGATCAAAATATTATCCTTGAACCCACACTTTGATTTATCGGTCTTAATTTATAAGATAAACCTTAATCGCTGATCAAGGTGGAAAATTTCAATAAATTACTAAATACTAGCTTTGACACTCCCCTGCCTAAAGGCGAGGGGATTCTTCATTCATAGACTCAACTTGCTAAGAGCAGGATTGCTCCAACTAAAGTAGAGGTCAAATCTCCTGAAGCGTTCGGATCTAAGATCCAAGTTCCGCTATGCCCTAGCGTACTCAAGGCGATTTTCAGAATATTAATAGCTGCGTTCCAATCCCTATCTAACACAAGCCCACACCCACAAGCGTGAGTTCTCGTTGACAGAGACTTTTTAACTATTGCACCACAGTTAGAGCATTCTTGAGAGGTATAGGCAG
>JBBQDV010000089.1:0-11661 GCA_038320005.1 Cyanophyceae cyanobacterium | reverse complement strand
CAAGCCAATAAAGTGTAAAGGTCCTATCCCCGTCAATAATTCTACTATTAAGCCAAGAAAGCCAAGCATTGCTAAACGTCCATTCCAAACTTCTGCATTGCTTGTCCAACCCCATTCCCAACGTTCTTGAGGATAGATCTTCACCTTCTTTTTCATACGGGTGACTTCTTCAAAGGTACGAGGTTCACTTTCAAGAGAATCTTCCACTAAATCCGTTAAGGATTGGATGAATTTAGGGTGGGTATTGAGGGCTGGAACACGGCGAAAATCTTCTATTCCTGCTTCTTCGGCAACTTCACGATACTCGATTTCAATTTCTTGTAAGGTTTCGATATGTTCAGAAACAAAGCTGACAGGAACAACAAGGAGATTATTGACTCCCTCCTGGGCTAGTTTTTTAATCGCATCTTCTGTATAGGGTTGTAGCCACTCCACAGGACCAACTCGACTTTGATAAGCCAAGGTGTGATCATTAGGACGGTTCAGGGTTTCCATGATCAACTGCGTACATTCTTGAATTTCTTGCTGGTAGGGATCTCCTGCTTCTTCAACATAGCTGACAGGGACACCGTGGGCGCTAAAGAAGATATGTGCTTGATCAGGCTTTTCCAACTGGTCTAATTCATGGGTAATCAGATCTGCCATTGCTTCTAAGTAACCTGGGGCAGAATACCAGGAGGGAATAACCGTATATTCGATATTTTGTAATTCGGGGTCTTCTTGCCAAAGCTTCTCAAGTAAACGGAAACTAGAACCACTGGTACTAATGGAGAATTGAGGATAAAGAGGTAAAATTACTAATTTTTCAACGCGATCGCGCTTTACTTTTACTAAGGCTTCTTCCGTGAAGGGATGCCAATAGCGCATACCAATATAAACTCGCGCATCATGCCCTTGAGATTGCAACTGTACCTGAATTGCGTCTGCTTGGGCTTCTGTAATCTTGCGCAGGGGCGAACCTCCGCCAATTTCCAAATAATTTTTCTGAGACTTGCTTGTGCGCAAACTAGAAATTAGCCATGCTAAAGGGCTTTGTAGCCAGGGGAAAGGCAAGCGAATAATCTCTGGGTCTGCAAATAAATTATACAAGAAAGGACGAACGTCAGTTATTTCATCCGGTCCCCCTAAGTTTAGTAATAAAACCCCTACACGACCCATAGTTACAATAGATTGCTAAATTTTTCATATCCTTCACTAAGTTTAACAAAATACGTGAGCAGTCCCCAACTTATCCCAGAAATTAGTTATAATTCTTCGCTAATAAAGCTTGAGCTTATTAGCTTCTCTTCTCAACAAGATTCAAATTTTTGCTGGCAATCAAGACAAGAATCACCAATTCCGAGTAAAATTAACCATGATATGATTCGGAGATGCTATGTCGATTACTTTAACTGCCGTTGTTTCCTACTTCGCAATTTTGTTCGGTTTTTCCGCGATCGCGCTTTCACTTTACTTTGGATTTCGCGCCATCAAGCTAATCTAGAATTTGCCAAAGCAGAGAAACCTTTAGCCTCGGGTCATCACCTAGAGGCTATTTATTTTTCGATAAACTTTTAATACAATCCCTTGACAAGGAGATATTTAGTGACTATAGACCAAGATTATATCAACATTCGCGGAGTCCAACACTACTATCAGTGGATACGCCAATCCCAAGACTCCACACCAAAGCCAGTCATGGTATTTATTCACGGTTGGGGCGGTTCAGCCCGATATTGGGAAAGCACCGCGGTCGCCCTATCAGATTCCTTCGACTGTCTACTCTACGATATGCGCGGATTTGGACGTTCTTCTGGGATTAGTGCCGAAATTAACTATGAATTAGAAGAATATGCCGATGATTTAGTTGCCTTACTAGATGCCTTCAGCCTAGATCAAGTTTATCTCAATGGTCACTCCACAGGCGCATCAGTTACAACCCTATTCCTTAACCGCTACCCTGAACGAGTCAAGAAAGCCATCCTCACCTGTAGCGGTATTTTCGACTATAACAAACTTGCCTTTGATACCTTTCATCAAGCTGGAACTTATGTAGTTAAATTTCGCTATAAGTGGTTTTTAAAAATACCTTTTGCAGACCAACTCTTCATGGCGCGTTTCCTCCATCGTCCTATCCCCAAACTAGCCAGACAAGCCTTCCTAGAAGACTTCCTTTTAGCAACCTACGAAGCAGCTACAGGCACAATTTACACCTCCGTCAGCAAAAAAGCCTCAGAAATAATGCCAGGGGAATTTAGTCGTATTTCAGTTCCTACCCTTTTAGTAGCAGGGGAAAAAGATATTATCATCCCTGCGGAAATGGGACGCAAAGCTGCTGCATTAAATGAACAAGTAGAATATTTTGAAATGTCTCGTACTGCTCATTTTCCCATGTTAGAAGATGCACCCACTTACTTAGAAAAGGTACGGGAATTTTTAGCTTCATGAGAGGAAATCGTTACCTCCCAAACATGAGGACAGCTTAGATTTGTTGTTTGAAAGGGCTTTTTTTGAGGCTTCAATCTAATTTACTTTGCAGTTTTAAACTCAAATTTTAGGAACGCACCTTTTCCACCATCTACAGAATACCATGTCAAGAATGCAAAGTCAAGGGAATAACCCTTTAATTTTGGGGCAGACACGCTACCATAAAATCAGTAAACACTGATAGAAAGCGGATACCCAGCGAATGCTTAGTCAGATTAAAGACATTGCCCAGACAATAGCGGGTCGCTTAATTGAAATTCGCCGTCACATCCATGCCCATCCTGAATTGAGTGGTCAAGAATATCAAACCGCTGCCTATGTTGCAGGGGTATTATCATCCTGTGGGTTGCAAGTACAAGAAGCCGTGGGAAAAACGGGGGTTGTGGGGGAATTAATCTCTAACCCTGACGATAAAAAGCTTTTAGCAATCCGCACCGATATGGATGCACTGCCGATTCAAGAAAGAACCTCGATTGAATTTGCATCCCGAAAGCCAGGGATTATGCACGCCTGTGGACATGATGTCCATACAACTGTAGGACTAGGGACAGCAATGGTTTTAGCTCAATTAGGGGAAGCATTTTCAGGAAATGTTCGCTTTCTGTTTCAACCCGCCGAAGAAATTGCTCAAGGTGCGACCTGGATGATCCAAGATGGCGCAATGAGAGACGTTACCAGCATTTTTGGCGTTCATGTATTTCCTTCAATTCCCGCTCGTTCCATTGGGATTCGTTATGGGGCTTTAACCGCTGCTGCGGATGACTTGGAAATCTATATTCACGGGGAATCTGGACATGGGGCGCGTCCTCATGAATCTATTGATGCGATTTGGATCTCCGCTCAAGTGATCACCACTCTCCAACAAGCGATTAGCCGTACTCACAACCCTCTGCGTCCGATGGTGTTGACGATTGGGCAAATTAGTGGGGGACGTGCGCCTAATGTAATTGCAGATTCAGTGCGGTTAGCAGGAACAGTGCGTTCTCTCCATCTTGATACCCATGCTAGTTTACCAGGATGGATTGAAAATATTGTCGCCAATATCTGCCAGACCTATGGCGCGACTTACGAGGTGAATTATCAAAGAGGTGTTCCTTCCGTCCAAAATGATGAAAAACTCACTTTAATCCTCGAAAGTGCTGCACGGGATGCGTGGGGGGCAGATCACGTCCAACTTTTACCCGAACCCTCCCTGGGTGCAGAAGATTTTGCCATGTATCTGCAACATGCCCCTGGTAGTATGTTTCGCTTAGGGGTAGGGCGAGAGGAAAATAAAAACCATCCTCTGCATCATCCTCAGTTTGAAGTAGATGAATCAGCAATTATTACTGGAGTTGTGACTTTAGCTTATGCAGCTTATCAGTATTGGCAGGAAGATTAACTTTTGCGAACGGTGGGGATACTCGCTAAAGCTGCGCCAGTAATTTCCGCAAGGGTATTAACAAGACGATAAATCGCGATCGCGCTAAAAACAAGTCCCGTAGAGAAAGATTGCCCCAAAATCGCGATCGCGCTTGCTTCAAATACCCCCACGCCCCCAGGTACAACAGGAATCAACACCGAAGAGATCCAAGCTAAACTGAAAGCATTCAAAACTAGAAGAAATTGCTCCCAGCTTACAGGAGAGAAAGCCAGAAAAACACAAAGAAAGCCTAAACCACGAAATGCGGTATAAAGAAGCCCCCCTAACAAAGGTAGAAGGGGATAACGTTTAAATTCCAGTACCCTCACCTTAACCTCAGCAGAAGACTTAGTTACTTTCATTTTCAACTTCCCCAACAGCGTCAACACCGAATTTAAAAATAACGGATGCAAACTTGCTAAAAGTCCGATCAATCCTACTGTTTGCCAACTAAACCAAGAAGACTGAGACAGATTACGACTCATTTGACTGCTAAGAAGAACCACCAATAAAGCGGATGCTGAAAACAATAGAGGTTCAATAAATACACTAAATGTCGCTGTCCCCGTAGAAACATCCACCGTTTTCAAAGCCGTAATGCGACCATAGTAGTGCCAAACATTCCCTGGTATATATTTCGCTAAACCTGTTCTTAGATAAACTCGAATCAGCCAAAAAACCGGAAGAGATTGGCTACACTCGCGCAGAATCCAACTCCACATTAAGCCCCCTACCCCATAACCAATCAGGGTTGAGATTAAACCTAGCCCTAAAAAAATGACCCCCTCACCATCAATCCGAATTGAAGCAACTTCTCGCCAATTATTACTTAAGGTTCTGCCTAAAAATAAGATTGTCCCCACGCCAAAAATTAACTTTAAATAAGGCTTCAGGCGAGACAAAAATTCTTTCATAAACTAAGTAAGCGAAGTTAGCAAAATCTCGCTCACATCATAAGGCAAATTAACCACTCTTGTCACCAAAAAACAACTCCAGTTATCTAGTAACTTTGTCTATTCACCTTAGCCTCAATCAGAGCAAATAACCCGACTACTGACTGATGACTGCAATGATGATATTCTGGTAGGGTGAGCAAAGAGTTAAAAAGCTCTTGCTAATATTCATTTTTGGTATAACGTTAATAACCTCCATGTCCTCATTTTCCCCTCCTAACGGTGATCCGAATCAAGGAATCATTACTCTACTCGATGAAGCAGAACGCTCCCTTGATTGTTACGTTGAACAAACCTTTACCTCTAGCGAGATCACCTATGTGCTTCTGCAACCCGTTGATACACCAGTTACTTTTATCGCCTGGGATGATGATGAGGAGTCTTCAGATGCAACCTGGGTTGAAGATGACCAAGAATTAGAAAAAATTTATCCAGACGCAAGAGCAGTTCTAGCAGAACAAGATTTAACTCTCAAGGCTACAGCTTATACTTTCACTATTGCTGGAGACTTACCAGAAATTGAGGAAGATGATGTTTTAGCTATTGAATTAGATGATGATGACCCTATGGCTGAACCCGAAGAATTTCAGTATTTAGCCAGCTTCTTCCATGAAGATCAAGAGTATGGTATTTATACCCCTTTAACCCCATTACTATTTTTTGCGAAACAAACAGAAGATAAGCAATTTGAACTACTTTCTCCTGAAGATCTTGAAGAAGTACAGCCTCTTTTAGAAGAATTCCTGTTTAACGAAAACGAATTAGAATAAATGAAATCTCTGCCCCGAGCTTCTAAATGGTTGTATTATCTGCTCTTACTCCCTCTTACTATGGGAATTTTGGGTTGGCAAGGTTGGCTTCTTTGGAATTGGTCAATAGCGCCCCCAAACCTAGACCCAAGCGAGAAGGAAGACACTCTGCAAATTAATATTCCAGCTGGCACAACTGGACGGCAAATTGGTCAAGACTTAGAAGCTGCGGGAATTATTCGCTCTGCTTCTGCCTGGCGAATCTGGACTTACTCACGTCGTTTACTCAATCAACAGGGAGGCTTCCAAGCGGGAACTTACCAACTCTCAACCTCTCAACCCTTATCTAGCATCGCTCAAAAGATTTGGGATGGAGAAGTTATCCAACTCAGTTTTACAATTCCAGAAGGTTGGCAAATTGAGCAGATGGCAAATCACTTTGAGTCCTTGGGTTATTTCACCGCTGAGGAATTCATTGCAGCGACTCGCAATATCCCAGATCAGGCGTATCCCTGGCTACCAGAAGGTTTACCCCACCTCGAAGGCTTCTTATTTCCTGATACCTACACCCTCGGAAATGATCGCGTTTCCCCTGAGCAAATGGTGATTATTATGCTAAATCAGTTTGAAACAGTTGGTCTTCCTGTCTATGAAGCACAGCAACGGCAAACAAAACTCAGCCTGCTTGAATGGGTTACTCTTGCCAGTATCGTTGAAAAAGAAACTGTTGTTGAAGAAGAGAGGAGAATAATAGCTGGAGTCTTCAGCAAACGCCTAGAAATAGGGATGAGACTACAAGCTGACCCCACCGTTGAATATGGCTTAGGTATTCGTCAAACCGCAGACCAACCCCTCACTTACAGCCAAGTTGAAACAGCTTCCCCTTACAACACCTATATTAATGAAGGTTTACCTCCAACTCCCATTGCTGCGCCTGGCTTAGGTAGTCTCCAAGCTACCCTTAATCCAGAAAATACAAACGCTCTTTACTTTGTTGCTCGTTATGATGGGACTCATATTTTCAGTGAAACCCTAACGGCTCATGAAGCAGCCACTAGGGCTATCCGTCGCCAAAGAGAAGCCCCACAAGAGCGAAATTAGCCTAGAGTTTATCCCTATTAGCAAATATTAAGAAATAATTATAAATATCATGATTCTAAAAAACCTTTGGTATGATAATTGAAGATTAAATTGGGATCAGCTCAGATAAAGATCCTAAATATACAACAGGTAATAACTTAAGTCCCTTTAGTGCCAGTTCTCAAAGATTATGGAACTGGCACTATTATTTTAATTACTCATTGCCAACATTCGTTGAATCGGTTGCAAAGCCCGTAAGCGAATATCTTCTGGTAAAATAATCTCAGGTTGCCTATGCTTCATACCTAGATACAATTTCTCTAAGGTATTTAAACGCATATAGGGGCATTCATTACAATTACAATTATCCATTGCAGGAGCAGGAATCAACTGCTTATGGGGTACTTCCTTCGCCATTTGATGCAAAATCCCCGACTCAGTAGCAACAATAAACGCACTACTCTGACTAGATTTGGCATATTTCAATAAAGCGGTAGTTGAACCAATATAGTCAGCATGGTGTAATATTCTTTCTTCACATTCTGGGTGAGCGATAATTTCTGCGTGAGGATGCTCAACCTTTAGCTCAATTATCCGTCTTTCTGAGAAAGTTTCATGGACAATACAACTTCCTTGCCATAATACTAAGTCTCGTCCTGTTTGTTGTGCCACATAGCGTCCTAAGTTGCGGTCAGGAGCAAAAATGATTGGTTGGTCTAGGGGAATTTGGTTAATGAGGTCAACCGCATTAGAACTGGTGCAAATAATATCACTCATCGCCTTAATCTCAGCGGTGCAATTGATATAAGATACAACTATATGGTCAGGATGAGCAGATTTAAAAGCAGCAAACTCAGCAGGAGGACAGCTATCAGCTAAAGAACACCCCGCATCTAAATCTGGTAGCAAGACCAATTTATCAGGGTTTAATATTTTTGCTGTCTCCGCCATAAAATGCACTCCAGCGAAGACAATAACATCCGCATTAGTCTTAGCTGCTTGTCGAGCTAAACCGAGAGAATCCCCAATATAGTCAGCAATATCTTGGATGTCAGGGTCTTGGTAATAGTGAGCTAAAATAACAGCATTTAATTCCTGTTTTAGTTCATTAATAGCTGCAAATAGGTCAAAAGGGAGGTCAGAATTCTGGTTGGGTTTTGGGAGGACAGATGTAAACACAGTAGAGGATTACCTTTTTATTTCAATAAGGGGTTTTGGGAGCAAACCTAGCTTAATATTTAGTTATAGTTGATCTTACCAAAATATTATAGTAGATTTTACCAAAAAAAAGGTCTGGGCTGTTCGGTTATCCTCAATCAAGGGTTTACGGTTTGAAGGGAAGCAAGCGATTCCAAGTATTATTACCCAAAATTCCATCTACTTCTAAACCTGCTGCTTCTTGAAAACGAGAGACAGCCATCTGGGTATTTTCGTCATAGATACCATTGACTTCTCCTTGATAAAATCCTAGTAACTTCAAGACTCCTTGAACTTGGGAAACTGATGTTCCTTCTGTCCCTATACGCAAAATCGGACGATTTGGTTCAAGATTTCCGGGCTGAACTTGGGCTAAGAGAGTTGGGTTTATACCAAAAAGGAATAAGCTCACACTCAGGTATAAAAACTGCTTCATTTGCATTAAATAGATAGGTTTAATCTTGATCACAATTGTGGCGATAAGGTTTATTTTTTGCTAACATTGCTTCTCCCACCGTGGTATTAAGTTGATCTCCAAGTAACATAATTAAAGAAGTCATATAAAGCCACAGCATTAAAATTATGAATGCTCCTAATGTACCATAGACACGATTATAGTTCCCGAAGTTGGCAACATAAGCCCGAAATAATCCTGAAAGAACGACCCAAGAAAAGGCTGCTAAAACTGCCCCAGGTAAAATAGGACGACTTTTATCCCAATGACTTGGACCAATGCGGTAGATGATAGCAAAGGCAAACGAGATAATGGCTAAAGCAATAGGCCAACTTAACAATCGCCAAAAACTAAGTAAGAATAAGAAGGCAGTTTCGACAAAAGAAACCCCTGTTCGATCAACAGCAATATTAATTAGCCAATCACTAACAAAAACAAGAAATGAGGCGAGAAGGAGTAAGACAATTGTTCCAGCAGTTAGCACTAGGGAAATTAGCTTTGCTTTCCAAATTGGTCGCCGTTTTTCTCGGGGTATTTGATGGATTTGATCAAAGGCATTCATCGCAGCACTTAATGCACTAGAAGCAATCCAAATTGCAGCAACAAAACTAATCGAAAATAAACCGCTATTTTTTGAGTTTTTTAAGCTGATGACGAATCCTTGTAAGAGAATCCAAACTTCTTCTGGTGCTACTTCTTTAATTTGATTTGCCCAATTTTGGACAGGGGCTGCTAAAGTATCTTCAAATAGTCCAACGGCGGTAAAGACTGCCAGAATAGCAGGAAAAAGGGAAAGAAGGGCATTAAACGCCATCTCTGAAGATAAACCCATTAGTCGTCTCTGAAAAGCCCGCACAACCGTTTTTCGGAGGGTTGTAAAGTTAAGATAGCGAAAGAAACGCACAAAACGGTAAGAGAACATGGGGGAATTTCAAGGATAATCTCTATGATAAACATATATGTGTGATTCGTTCACTCAAGAGGCGAGTTCTCTCCTCTCAAGTATAATCTCTGAAATAGCAACAAGTTTTGTCCGATAAAGTCAAAGTATCACAAAAGAATAACATAAATATAGTATTTTATAATATTTTGTAGTATGATATAAACATGAAGCTATTTGTTTAATGAAATTGCACAACAAAAAATAATAAGGAGTATTTATGAGCGAAGATTTTGTCAAGTGGTTGGCAGAAATTCGGACTCTCAAGCAACAGCTAACGGAGAGTGAGAAGGAAAGGGATGAAGCTATTGTGAGGGAGGAAAACTGGCGTAAACTTTATGCAACGGAAGCTCAACAAAGACGCTCAGAGGTACAATTAGCGCGAGAGGAAATTGAGAGTATTAAGGCTCAGTTATCACAGCAAGGCTTTAATTTAACGACTACAGTTGATACAAATGAGGCTCAAGGTGATTTGGCGGAAGAAATTGCTCAGTTTACTACGGTGGAGGCATTACAAGGTAAACTAATGGCGGTGACGCAAGAACGCGATCGCGCTCTCAATGCTCTCCAAATTGAACAGGAAAACCATGCCCAAACCCGTAAAAGCCTCACCGCAGTTATTTCTGATACTATCGACCAAATTCAGAAATAGTAAGGGCTAATTACTCATCAAGAAT
Source organism: Cyanophyceae cyanobacterium (assembly GCA_038320005.1). Classification (GTDB taxonomy): domain Bacteria; phylum Cyanobacteriota; class Cyanobacteriia; order Cyanobacteriales; family SIO1D9; genus JBBQDV01. The sequence goes on along the minus strand of JBBQDV010000089.1, from coordinate 1,743 downwards.
CAGGTAACTGATATTGTTCAACAATCTTTTTCGCATAATCTGGCACATGGTCTGCCAACTTTTCAGGATGATTGCGCTTAAGGAAAATATAGTTACGGGTAAAGTGAGAATCTATGGAAAAACGGGCATACTCCAATCCTTTTGGACCAATTTTTTCGATGACCACTCCCATCATTTTCGCAGCCCACATTGGTAGAGTTACACCCTTATCGTAAGCAGGAATACTTTGCTGTACTGCTTGCTTCCTATCCCCTTTAGACATGACTGGTTGGGTATCAATTTGATCCCGTACCAAATCTAACATTTCCTTGCCCGTGTCGTTGCGTACTACCAACCATTGCCAACCAAAAGGCGCACCCATATAACCGACAACTAAATCTGATAAGGAGTTGACATAATCAAAACAACTCATACAAGAATCCGCAAAGACATCTTTGAGAACGTTAGTTTTTAAGCCAAAGAAGGGGACTTTTTCAATCGAACCATCTTCATGTTTAAAATGAATGCGGAAGTCTTGCATAAACTCATAATGCACCACCGTATCAGGAGAACGGCTAGTAGTATCGAGAAAATGTTGTAAACCAGCCCTGGTAACATTATCCACACAAGGAGTACCCAAAACATAGAGCTTCTCTAAGCCCAATTTCTTCTCTACCGCCCGTAAAGCTTGAATCTGACATCCCACCCCAATCACTAATAATCGCTTCATTCCTGAGCGTTCTACCTGCTCTAGAACTGATAAATTTGGGGATAAGGTGGGTTTATTAACCCTTGCTGCTAAGACTTCCTCTGGGGTACGGGCAATAACAGGCATGGGTTGAAAGCGGTCTTCCGTGGTATTCTGCACACAAACCACCCCTTCCACTTTCCCCTGAGTTAGCATTTCGCAAGCAATGGTACTAACGATTCCTGTCCATTGCGCCCCTTCTATGGGTTCTTTTTTTCTAGCTGCGGTCATTTCCTGATGTACCCCAAAGTAAACATCATCGGGGTTATCGAGGTTACGGCTGCGCCCGTGGGCTTCTGCTTCTAGTTCTGCAATCTGTTGATTGAGAAAAGCACAGGCTTCTTTGACATAGTGAACGTAGTAGGTATCACACAAGCCACACTCACTACAGAGTTCTTTTGCAGGGCGAGGGCTAGTAGGTTTAAGGGCTTTAGCTTTATGGTGTTTGAGTGCGGAGTTCATGCTTTAATTCAATCACAACTCCTTACGATTATGGCAGAAATCGCGATCGCGTAGTTTTGGTACTTACAAAAGTTTTAGTCTGAGATTGCCTTTTTCTTCTAACATTTCTTGTTTGACCTGCTCAATGAGTTCCCTAACCTTTATAGAATTGAAACATTTTCTTGCCGAATTTGCCCTCTATAATATTTATGTAATGGGAATTTTAGGCTTCAGATTATGACTTTTTTATCTACTAAATCTACTAAGCAACTTTCCTTTTTCTACTCAAGGAAAAAGTTATATCACAGAAACTGAGGAAAAACAACCACTAGCATTGACAGAATAGAGATATAGCAATACACTCAGTAAAATGAGAGCATCATTCTTACAAATGCTCCTTAAAATAAAGTCTTAGCATAATTGGGAAGATTCTCAAGGGGAGGTATGCAGTAGTTAAACCTTTGGCAATTGGTGGTTTTGGTGAAACTTACATTGCTGAAGATACACATCTGCCTAGACATCCTCAAGTTGTTGTTAAACGACTTAAGATTAACATTGATAAACCAAGCCAGTTG
>JBBQDV010000088.1:0-11696 GCA_038320005.1 Cyanophyceae cyanobacterium | reverse complement strand
TACAATTGCTTTCCTATCACATTGCAGCCCGTCGCGGTTTAGATGTGGATCAACCTCGGAATTTAGCGAAGTCTGTAACAGTTGAATAAGAAAAAAATAACCTTTTCAATTGTTGTGCAAGCATAATAAAAATGGCTACGCAAAGAGGTAATTTTGTCATCTTCTGAGAAGAAAGCTTTAGTGGGGGAGGTGATAGATACCGCAGCTGGTAAATTTGAGCTTCTAAGGAGTGAAATTGCCTTTAGTGACAGCAGCATTACCGGAGTTTTGAATTGGTTGCGCGCCCTCACCCCCAGTGTCATCGAGTCGATTCGGGGAGAAGGGAAGGGGGACTTATTGACTCGTCGCTATTTCTGTACTGCTCCTATTTTGATTAAAGCAATCGACTCTATTTATCAGCAACAGCAACGTACCTATGGGGTCAAAATCTTCTTGCGTGAGGACATCAAGGACAGTATCTCTCAGATGCTGTTACTTGATCCAACGGGATTAGATGGCACGCTCGATAATGCCAAGCGTACCTATGATTATGATCAAGGGGGATTCTTTGACTGTGGCTATGAAGGGGGATAAGGGCAATGGGTGATGTTAACTCGCTCTCCTGAGTGGAAGGACTTGTTGTAAAGACGCGATTAGCCTTCCTCTAACTCGTCTAGCAATAGCGATTTTAGAATTATTAAGGAAAATATCGGTATATATCTTTGCGATGCAGTATTCTTACGAATGAAACAACTTTATCATTCACTTTGATACCGATGCGATAATTTCCGACACGAATACGATGGTAAGCAGTTTCACCCTTTAGTTTCTTAAGGTTCGCAATCTCATTGCGTTGACCTGCTGCTTCGATTTTTTCAATTACCTTTTGAACTTTTTGGTATAATCTAGGATTTTTGAGTTTCAGCAAGTCTTTCTCGAAACTTTTTCTAAACTCAACTTTCATTCATTGCCTTTAAGGATTTGGAAAATTGCGTCTCGGCTGACAATTTCAGTATCTTCGCCTTCTTTAATAGCGTTTTCCATGCCAATATCTTCTAAAGCTTCTAGAATTAGTTCAGAAAATACTTCTTTTTGTTCTTGGACTAATTCAAATATGGCGGTTTTGAACAGTTCTTTGAGTTTAGTTTTGTCTAATAGGGTTTCGTTCATAGCTTTGCTTTTGTTTTGGATTTACTGATATTTTAGCTATTCTGGGGCAAGCACGGAGGCGTTACCCCGATAATTCGTCTAGCCAAGTCTGAATAGCACTCAGCAGGTTGGGTTGTTGGGGAGGGAAGCCTTGTAACTCACGGTTCGCTCAAATCTCTAAGCCATTGGGTATTAAAATATTTACAGTCTTTGTTTTACAAGGCTTTCAGAGAAAAGGGAGAGGAAGATTCAACTAAGGCGCGATGCCCTACGGGCGCAGCAAAGCTATCGCGATAATAATTCTTCAAAACCTGATTTCTCCGTCAACGATTAGACTCGAACTCAGCACCAACGACTCTCGACTGTCCGCTGCATTTGAATTGTTTAGACCGCGCTAGTTTTCATGTCTATCTCCACTAATCTTTTTAGCCTTATCCCTTAGTTTGAATAAAAGCTAACCAAACAAAAAACAGTGCAATGGATGCAGGGAGTGTCTGAATCACAAGAGTTGTCCATCTCAAAGTCAATGCTCCAAAAATACCTGCAATAACAACACATACGAGAAAGAAGACCCGTACCGATAAGATATCACTTGCGGTAAACGCTCCCCATATTAAGCCAGCAGCAATAAAGCTGTTATATAGACCTGCATTTTTAACAATTGGAGCCACTTGAACTGCAACGCCTCTTGTAAATCCAAGCCTTTCGTGAACCGAGGGGTTTCCCCACAAGAACATTTCTACTACTGAAATAACAATATGTATAACTGCAACAAATACAACAGCGATAGTGGCAATGATTTGCACTGTAAGATACCTCCGTACTCTAGAATTTCCTGTCACAATGAGAATCTTACAGTGCAAGTATTTCTATATTACTGAAAGTCTTTAAATCTTAAGATTCCATTGCCTAGAAGTTGGGCTTGTCTCTGTGATTTGTGGAACACTAACAGTTCTAGAGTGGCATAGACACCCCCACCTCTAAAAAGGTGGGTGAACTTCATACCTTACTTGTATTGAAATTGGAGTACCGCAGCGACCAAGATGGTCGCACTACAACAGTAGGGATTTTAGTCAAGTTCTTTATGGTAAAGAATTGTAAAAAACAATGTAAAGAAATACGTAAGAAATCTGACTTTTATCTGACCTTTCTGGCTAGACAAGAGCAATTTTTTCAGTTATTCTAATTTCTATATCTTTAGACGGAGGACAAGGAATTAACTTAATTAAATTTTCCTCGCTATGGAAGGAGAAGAGAGAAACTGTTCTGGTAACAGAATTCTAATTTACTGTACTGACAATTTACTTCAATAGATATTTTTACTCACAATAGCAAAATATGGACATTTACGAATTTTATCAATCGGGACAAGAATACACTATTGCACAAGTAGCGAATGATGAGGAGTTATCAAGAGACATTCAGACGTGCTTAGCATGGCTACAACTACTAGACTCATCAGTTGACGGTAAATTTGGCACAATTTCAACAGCAGCGTTGGAAAATTTTCAGAAGCTGATGAAGTGTCCAAAAATTGGCGTTTTAGACACTGATACCGCTAAAAAATTAATCGAGACTGACCCAACAGAATTACCCCTACCACGATTACGACCAGGAGATGACCTTGCGGGACGAATCATCAAGTATATGCTCACTAAAAACTACTATGTCTCTAATAAAGAAAAGGAGTATAACATTGTCTATGTTGAAGGAATGAATGCTGACGGGACAGAAAACAATGACGCTCCCAATCAATTTAATGACCGTCGTATTGTTATTGAAGTAGTCGAGGGTATCCCGAAAATTGTAGGCAACTGGGAAGCAACAACAGAACCGGGAAGGTACTTTACTCAAAATCCTATGGATACTAAAGGTGCTGCTCGAATTAAATTCAATCAATATAAAGCATGGCGATTTGGCGCTCATAAAAATCAACCAAGAGCCTTGAGACAGGATGAAAATGTTACGGTTCATCGAGATTTTAATCGTGATGGTTTCCGTACTGGAGACAAGCTGGATACAGGACTTTTTGGTATTAATCAACATCATGCGAATGGTGCCCCACGGCATGATATTGGGAAGTGGAGTGCGGGCTGTTTAGTCGGACGTACAGTAGCTGATCACGAGACATTTATGAATCTCATAACTCAAGATCGTCGCTACAAAATTAACAAGAATTATCTTTTCTGGACAGCTATTATTCCAGGTGATGACTTACTGAAACAGTTCCCAATTGTTTAATAAGACTTTCATAACTACCACTCAGAAATTTAAGGAAACCCAAAATGCTTGTGAAAATTACTAGCCCCGCTAATTTGGCTCAATTGAAATTTGGAGATGCAGTTTTACTTCAAGGAACTGCGGATGATACTGTTGTCAGAGTAGAGCTGTTTGCAGAACGGTATTTATTGAGTAATATTACTGTCATTAATAAGAGTTGGTCAGTAACGTATCCATTTAATGGCGCAGGAAAACGCCGGATTATTGCAAAAGGGTTTGATGCTGCCGATATGGAAGTTGCTAGTGATGCAATTGATCTTTTTCTGGTGACGCATGATGTTTCTAAGCCTGACCCTGCTTCTAGCCCCATTATAGGCATTGATGTATCTAATCATAACCCTCCGATTAATTGGCAGAAAGTTAAAAGAGCTAATGTTTTATTTGCCTTTATCAAAGCAACAGAAGGGGGAACATGGAAAGATAGAACCTTTGCAACAAATTGGTCTGGAATGAAAGCAGCAGGAATTATGCGTGGGGCTTATCATTACTTTCGTCCCCAAAAAACGGCTGAAGAGCAAGTTGATAACTTTCTTGAAGTCGTCAAAAACGTTCTTGAACCTGGAGATTTACCGCCCGTATTAGATGTAGAAGCTTGGCCCAAGGCAGTGGGTGACGCATGGAAAACTCTTCCTGTTAATGAGCGAATTAATCGAGTCAAAATTTGGTTAAAAAAGGTAGAAACTGCCACAGGAGAAAAACCAATTATTTATACCAGTCCTTCTTTCTGGAGAGAGTATATGGATGATACACAAGAGTTGACATCCCATCCTCTCTGGCTTGCTCACTACACATCTAGACTTCAGCCTGATGTTCCTGCAAGTAATTGGGGAGGTAACAGTTATACGATGTGGCAATACACCGAGAACGGGACTGTCTCAGGCGTTAGTGGTCCAGTTGATAAGAACCGTTTCAATGGCTCTTTTGAAAATTTAGTAGCTTTAGCTAATGGTTTACGAGTGGCTTGAATGAACGAAGAACCTTATTTAGTAGAAATCAAAGCAATTCAACATAAGGAAGAAACTCAAATGACACAAACTGATGCAACAGCAACTCAGCTAGCTTTAGATAATGAGGGACATCAAATTATGCAAGCTAATTCAACAATAGTTCCGACCATTTCTCCAGGGGAATTAGATCAAGCCAATCAGCCTCAACATGGACAAAAATTGGCAGAGCTGTTTCAGGAGAATAATGGTAAATATTCCACAATGCGAGCGATGAGTTTTATTGCTCTTATTGCCGCGATTGTCTTTGGTGCAGTTACAATAACTAGCGATGATAATGACGGACAATTCATTACAGGTACTTTTTTAGTTGCTGCTTTTGCCCCCAAAGCTGTACAAAGGTTTGCTGAACGTTTGTAGAGCAAAACTTAACGAAATTTTTTGTTTCTATTTACTTAAATCTATACCATTTGCAGCTATCATAAGTTAATCTTCTTTTTCGCCGAAGTGAAGAAAAACTTATGACTATTGAAGATGCCTTAGAACTAATCGCTCAAGCCCTAGAGTCAGATGCTCTGACCCAGTTACAGCGAGAGATTTTTCGAGAAGCCTGGGAAGGTAAATCTTATGATACCATTGCCAGGACGTTAGGATATGACCCTGGCTATATTAAGGATGCAGGCTCTAGGCTGTGGCAACAGCTTTCAAAGGCTTTAGGAGGGCAAGTTACCAAGAAAAACTTTTTGTTAGTCCTAAGACGCTATGCTCAAGCGAATAAGTTAACGCAATCAACTGAAAGTAGGTGCAGTTGGGAGAAACTGCTAGATCTGGGAAACTTCTATGGGCGGGAAGCAGAAACGGAAAAAATCGCGGGTTGGATTCAGGAAGATTCTGCCCGCGTTATTCTCATTAACGGCATTGGAGGGGTAGGCAAAACCTGTTTAGGGGTAAAGGTAGCAGAACAAATTCAGGATAATTTTGAGTATCTCATCTGGCGCAGTTTAGAATCCGCCCCACCTTTAGCGAAATTACTTACAGATATTCTTTTATTTCTCGAACCCCAACCCTCTCGGGAACTACCTACTAAAGTAGGAGACTTACTAGATCTGCTGATGGTACAATTGCGTTCAAAACGCTGTATCATTGTTCTCGATAACATAGAAACCCTGTTTCAATCCTGTGAGCGAGTGGGAACTTATCGTCCTCAGTATGCAGAGTACAAAAACTTAATTACTCGCTTTTGTGATGAACGCCACAACGGTTGTCTCCTCCTCACCAGTCGGGAAAAGCCGAAAGAAATTAGTATCCGTGAAGGGAGGACGCTACCTGTGCGCTCCCTTACCCTGATGGGATTGGACTATCGGGCGAGTCAACAACTCCTAGAAGCAAGAGGGTTAATTTATTGTAAAACCAACTATCAGATGTTGAGTGACTGCTATCACGGTAATCCCCTCGCCTTGATCAATGCAGCAGCCACGATTCAATCTGTCTTTGCTGGGGATGTACAAACCTTTGTCCGCCAAAGCACAGTGGTTGTTGGCGATATTCGGGAAGTTCTTACCCAACAGTTTACTCGCCTTTCTTCTCAAGAAAAAGCGATTATGTATTGGTTGGCAACTTCTCGGACTTGGTTGCCCATAACGGAACTACAACAGGATTTACTCCCTAAGTTGCCGATTTCACAAGTTATGGAAATTCTACAGTCCTTACAAGCGCGATCGCTGGTAGAATCTACTCCCACAGGCTGTAGCCAACAACCTGTCATCATGGAGTTTATTACCGATCAGTTGATTGAGCAGGTCTTTAGAGAAATTACCACCCTAACTTTTGATGCTTTCCATACCCAGGCTTTGATCAAAGCAGAGACTAAAGATTATATTCGGGAAACTCAGGTGCGTTTAATTCTCGAACCTATAATTGAACGACTCCAAGATTATTACAAAACCCAAACTGCCCTAGAAAGGCAACTGGCACAAGTCCTCCTTACCCTTCGCAATACACCTCAAGTTCATCAAGGTTATGGTGCAGGTAATCTCCTCAATCTTTACTGGCAGTTTCAAACCAATTTAAGCGGTTACGACTTCTCTCACCTCACTATTCGTCAAGCCTACCTCCCTACAGTTAAACTGCATTACACTAACTTTTCCCATACCCACATTCACAACTCTATCTTTGCTCAAACCTTTGGGGGAGTCACCTGTGTTGCTTATAGCCCCGATGGAAAACTTCTAGCAAGTTGTGACACCAGAGGACAAATTCAGATTTGTTCAGCTCAAGATGGGAAACAACTCCTAAGTTGGCGAGGTCACGCTCATTGGGTTTGGGCAGTGGCGTTTACACCCAATGGACAAACTCTTGTCAGTGTTGCTGATGATTATTTAGTAAAACTGTGGGATGCAACAACAGGGGAGTGCTTGCAAAGCCTTAGTGGACATACTTATTCTGTGAACGCGATCGCGATCAGCACCGATGGTCAACTCCTCGCCACCAGTGGTCAAGATACGATCATTCGCCTTTGGGATATCACCCATCCTGGAAGTGCAGAAGAAATTTTACCCTCCTTGCAAGGACATACTGAACGAGTCTGGTCATTAGTTTTTAGCCAGGATAATAACACCTTGATCAGCTGTTCAGAGGACTTAACAATTAAGATTTGGAATCTGACAACAGGCACTTGCGTGCAGACTCTTCCTGCCCATTCTCACTGGATTCGATCCATTGCCCTTAGTCCTGACGGGGAATACCTCGCCAGTGCTAGTTATGACTGCACGATTCAAGTTAGGAAAATCTCTACAGGGGAATGCGTGGAAACCTTGTCAGGTCATCTTAAACCGATTACTTGTGTTGCCTTTAGCCCCGACGGGCAGTTTTTAGTGAGTAGCAGCTTTGACCAAACCCTGAAACTTTGGAATTTGTCAGTAGGAGACTGTGAGACAACATTTTATGGACATAGTAACCGAGCCTGGACAGTTGCGTTTCATCCCAATGGGAAACAATTCGCCAGTGGGGGTGATGACCATGCCACAAAACTCTGGAATTTAGAAACCAGGGAATGTGAAAAAACGTTAAGGGGACATACCAACTCGGTGTTAGGCATTGCTGTCAGCCCTGACGCAAAACTTTTAGCCGGAGGCTATGAAGACCAAACCGTAAGATTATGGGACTTCCGCCAAGGACAATACCTCAAAACTTTATATGGACACACCAACCGCGTTTGGTCAGTGGCTTTTGCCCCTGTCCCGATTACCGTTCCCCTCGACTGGAGTGAAGATAATCAATCCTCAGAAGTGACGCTTCTAGCAAGTGGCAGTGCGGATTATACGATCAAATTTTGGCATCCCCAAACTGGACAATGCTTGCAAACCTTACGAGGACACAGCAGTTGGGTGTGGTCAGTGGTCTTTAGCCCTGATGGAACTTATCTTGCCAGCGCAAGTTACGATCAAACGGTGAAACTGTGGGAAGTGAAAACGGGAAAATGTTTATGTACCTTTGAGGGTCACAGCAGTTCTGTTGTTGCCATTACCTTTAGTCCCAATGGTCAATATTTGGTGAGTAGTGGCTTTGACACCACGATTAAAATTTGGGAGGTCAAAACAGGTCAATGCCTTACCACCCTCAGTGATCATGAAAATAGTGTTTGGTCACTTGCCTTTAGTCCCGATAGTCAGTGGTTAGCCAGTGCGAGTTTTGACACAACGGTTCGGATTTGGGACTTTAACCGCCGTCAATGTGCGCATATTTTAGCAGGACATAATACCCCAGTGGCTGCGGTAGCCTATAGCCCCGATGGTCAATCTCTTATCAGTGGTGGATTTGACTGCACCCTTCGTATTTGGGATGTGAGAGGGGGCTTTTGCCGGAAAGTGATCAAGGAACATCTTGGGCTGATTTCTTCTCTATTGTGGTTCAAGGAAATTATTATCAGTGCCAGCTTTGATGAAAGCATCAAACTGTGGGATGCAAGGGGAAACAGTCACACCTCATTAGTTGCCCATCGTCCCTATGAAGGAATGGAGATTAGTGGGGTGACAGGGTTGAGTGATGCAGAAAAAGCAACGCTCAAAGCTTTAGGAGCCGTAGAATCTGGTCTCATGGCTGAGGCTGTTAATTCGCTGTGATTAGCTCAAGTCTGCTTCTAGGATGTAGTCCTGACGAATCTTTCCTGCACTCATCTCTCCTTGAAATACCTGCTTCCAGTTGGGCATGTTTTCACATACTGCATTCCAATAACGTACAGCCAGATTAATCTGAGTTTGTAATGGTTCATCTTCGTTTTCCGCTAATAACGCTTGGTTCGCCTTTTCAATGGCACTAAGGGTAAAAAGATGGCGCGATCGCGTCGATGCAACAGCCCACAAATATATTCTTTTACAGCAAACGCCCAAAACAATATATAATCAGATCGAGGCCAAACCTCAATGAATAAAGGGCAAGACTTACGGGTCTTGTTCTTTTAAGCTATCAGGGCTAGTAAACGGATTACCGTCAACTAAATGGTTGCTCATAGTTCGTTATTTTGTACACTTGTAAAACAAAAAAAATATCTGATTACGTCTGTCTGAGTCCTTTCCTCTACATCACTGTAATTGTTCAGGGTTGGCATTTCTGTAGCTTAGAAAGCAGTAAGATAACTCAAATACCACCAAATAATTTAAGGTCGAAGCAAAAGCCATGAGTGGAAATAAATCCCGCGTTCAAGCAATTCATCAGATCACTAACCGAGAACTGATGCCACCCCAAGCCCTAGAAAGTCTAGAGAAAATTTGGGCAGAGAATGTCTTTAACCTCAGTAAAATGGAGGAGAGACTTCCCAAAACAATCTTCAAATCAATCAAAAAAACCATTGTCACTGGCAAAAAGCTAGATCCTTCTATCGCTGATGCTGTTGCTACCGCCATGAAAGACTGGGCGATGTCAAAAGGCGCACTCTACTACGCCCATGTTTTTTATCCGATGACAAATATAACTGCTGAAAAGCACGATGGTTTCATTTCGGTGCAGGGAGATGGTAGTGCTATTGCCAAATTTTCTGGCAAACTTTTAGTACAGGGTGAACCAGATGGGTCTTCATTTCCTAATGGTGGGATTCGAGACACCTTTGAAGCCCGAGGCTATACCGCCTGGGACGTAACCAGTCCTGCTTATATAATGGAAACGAGTAACGGTTCAACCCTTTGTATCCCAAGCGTTTTCGTCTCTTGGACAGGGGAAGCCCTTGACAAAAAAGTACCACTCCTGCGCTCTATCACCGCTGTGGATAAAGCTGCGAAAAAGGTTTTAAAGCTTTTAGGTCACACCGATGTTGCTAATGTCAACTCTAGCTGCGGTGCTGAACAAGAGTATTTTCTGGTTGATGCTAATTTTGCTAGTCAACGTCCTGATCTTCTCCTCGCTGGGCGAACTCTATTTGGCAAAGCACCTGCTAAGGGTCAAGAATTTGATGATCATTACTTTGGCGCAATTCCAGAGCGGGTACAAGTCTTCATGCAGGATGTGGAAGGCACAATGTACAAGCTGGGCATTCCTGCTAAAACCAGGCACAATGAAGTTGCTCCAGGTCAATTTGAGATTGCTCCCTATTTTGAATCTGCCAACGTAGCGAGTGACCATCAACAACTGACGATGACGATTCTGAAACATACAGCGAAGAAGCATGGTTTTCTTTGCTTACTACATGAAAAACCCTTTGCTGGTATTAACGGTTCTGGGAAACATGTTAACTGGTCGGTGGGGAATGCAACCCAGGGTAACTTACTTGATCCAGGAGATTCTCCTCACGAAAACGCTCAGTTTCTTGTCTTCTGTGGTGCTGTCATTCGGGGTGTTCATAAATATGGACCTCTGATGCGTGCTGCGATCGCGACAGCGAGTAATGACCACCGACTGGGGGCAAATGAAGCACCTCCTGCAATTATGTCGGTTTATTTAGGAACACAATTAGAAGAAGTCTTCGAGCAGATTAAAACGGGAACAGTCACTGAGTCTAAACAAAAAGGGGTTATGGATCTCGGTGTTGATGTTTTACCCCATCTCACCAAAGATGCAGGAGATCGCAACCGTACCTCTCCCTTCGCCTTTACAGGCAACCGCTTTGAATTTCGCGCCGTGGGTTCAAATCAATCGGTATCAGGTCCGTTGATTGTTCTCAACACCATATTGGCAGATTCTCTCGAGTGGATTGGTAATCGCCTCGAAAGTGAATTAGCTAAAGGCGTGGAACTCAGCACTGCGATCATTACCGTTCTCAAAGAATTGATGGAAGATCATAGTGCGGTTATTTTTGGTGGCAATGGTTATTCTCAAGAATGGCACAAATCAGCGGTTGAAGAGCGTGGTTTAGCAAATCTACCCACTACTGCGGATGCCTTACCATTTCTGAAAAAAGAATATATTGAAGACCTATTTAAGAAAATGGGAGTGTTAACGCCTATTGAACTTGAAAGTCGTTTTGAAGTCTATGCAGAGCAATATATCCTTTCGATTGAAGTGGAAGCCAAACTAATGATCAGTATGGCAAAAACAATGATTTATCCAGCAGCGATTGAGTATTTATCGAAACTATCAGCAACAATTACCAGTTTGGGTAATTTGGGAGTCGATCTTAGTAAGGAGAGTGCGGGGAAAATTGTCAATCTGACTAATTTAATGATGGTAGCAACAGAACAGCTAGGTGCAGCTTTAGATAAGCATGATTTTGCTTCAACTGAAGAGAAGATGCAGTATTGCGCAAAAACGATTCTTCCCGCGATGAGTGAAGTTCGCCAATATGCTGATGCCCTTGAATGCGAGGTGGCAGATGGTTTCTGGCCATTACCAACTTATCAAGAAATGTTGTTTATTAAGTAATCTTGAGGGGGGATTGAACCTGTGCAGTTTGTCGCGATAGGAATTTGCCATGTGAAACCTTTCTGCTGATTCTCGATGGGACAGATCTTAAGGTGCTGGGTATAAGTGAATCTAGTATCTTTATTTAGAAAGCGAAAATTGCTTGATTATACTTAATTTGCTAATATGCCACTAAGCATTTACTAGCAAATTAAGTATATTTTTTTCGATTAGGATGAAAATTACTACTTCTGTTTCCTTACTGAACTCAAGACCCTTGCTTCCCACCATTGAGGTACTTTAAATGAAAGCCTTAATTGTCGGGACACAGAGAGATCAAGTGACGAAAGCCCAGTGGGATCTCTTCTTTTTTTATCGCAGACAGCTTAAACAGCAGTTCGGATTAGAAATTGAAACTCAGCTTGCTGAAACCTTCTCGCAAATTGCTGAAGTCTGTCAAAAATATCAGTCTGAGATTGTTTTTATCATACCTTTTTGGCAAGAAAGTGCAATGGT
>JBBQDV010000087.1:0-11752 GCA_038320005.1 Cyanophyceae cyanobacterium | reverse complement strand
AATTAAAGGGGTAAGATTAAATTCTTCTTGGGCTAATTTACTTTGTATTTGGGCAGAAACGCGATCGCGCAATTGCTCATCAGACAACTCAACCCCCTCCTCCCGTTGCACATACAACAGACACATCAGCGTATTTTGACCTGCAATATCAGCACGGGCAAAATAAATCTCAGAATCGACTAATTTAACCTCCTCAAAATTTCCAATAACCTCCTCTACCGCAGACTCAGCCTGTTTCGCACGGGTCGAACGTTGTAACATGGGTGGATTAGCAAATTGCCAAGTTAACAGCCCTGCTAGAGCCATAGTAGAAATCCCTAAAGTTAAAGGAAAAAGCCAGCTTTTGCCCCGATTATATCGCGCCCCCTTAAACTTGACTCCACCAAAATAGCGAAACACCAAAGCAGCAGAAAGATTAATTCCCACCAGTTGCAAAAATAGGATAAACAAGCCACTGATCGCCATTTCCCAACGTCCTAAGACCCCAGCTATACCAATCAAGCCAGCGGGAGGTGTGAGAGATGCTGCGACCAACATACCCACTGCGCCCCCAGGAACTAAGCTACTGCGGTCTGATTGAGATAGTTGTAAAGCTCCTGCTGCACCCGCCGATAAGGGTAGTAAGATAGCAATACTAGAAATATTGCTAACATCTTCCATCAAACTGGTGACTATTTTCTGTTGCCAAAGAACACTTAACAGCGCAGTTACCGCAATGGTGAGGATTAAACCAGAGAAATAACGGATTAGACTTTGTTTTAATAATAGCCAATCTCCTCTTGCTGTCGCGATCGCGGTATTCATCGCTGGACCCGCAAACGGCGCAATCAACATCGCAGCCACCAATAAATAGACCGTATTAGTATAAAGCCCCGCCCAAACTATCACCCCCCCTACCGCAGCATAACCCAGAAACCCTTGCCAAGAGCCAATACTTTGCAGTCCCGTCATGAAAACTTCAATCGGGCTGAGGTTCTCAACATCCATTACCTTTTCAGGAGCTTCACCTGCTGGTGGTCGAAAGGTAATCACGCCCCTGGGAATCAAGGAAATATGCACATCCTCCATTGGTTGCAAATCGCCGAGAAAATCCTCAAGGCGACCGTTGGAGATATGAGCAATGATTATATCTACAGGATTGCTATTTTTATCGTTACCCACCAATTGAGCAACATTAACTAACTCATAAGCTTTGGCAATTTGCAGAACCTTTTTCCCTTGTCCTTGAGGAACTTCGACAATAATCTGGCGCATCTATCTATCCCGTTTACTTTCACTTTTAGGGTAAGAACTAAGCGCATTTTTTGCCTCTCCCTATTTATCGATCCCTACTTATGCAAGTTCCCCTCACCCCACCAAAAAAGGCATCCCCGTAGGAATACCCCAAATTATAGATAACAAGTGAAATTTAGCCCACTAACTGTAACTCTTGCTTCTCAGTAGATTTCACCACAACCTGACCATTCTCATCAATATCGACAGTCGCGGTTTCCTGACTATTCACTTCGCCAGAAAGAATCGCCTCCGCAAGCGGGTCTTCGAGATTACGCATAATTGCTCGGCGTAAAGGTCTTGCGCCATAACTAGGATCATAGCCTTGAGTAACCACTAAATCTTTGAAACTATCAGATACTTCCAAGCGTATTTGACGTTCTTGGAAAAGACGATCGCGCACTTCTTTTAGTAAGATATCAGCAATCTCAGTAACTTCAGGCTTAGTCAACTGACGGAAGACAATTACATCATCCAAACGGTTGATAAACTCAGGACGGAAGTAATTCTTGAGGTCGTCCATAACCAGATTACGAATGCGGTTATATTTAGCATCTGTCTCATTACCACTAGATTCAAAACCGAAGCCACTTCCAGCTTTTTCAATCGCCCTCGAACCGATATTAGAAGTCATAATTATCAAGGTATTTCTAAAGTTTACCTCGCGACCTTGAGCATCCGTTAAGCGACCCTCATCAAGGAGTTGTAACATAAGGTTAAAGACATCAGGATGAGCCTTTTCAATCTCGTCAAAGAGGATTACTGAATAAGGACGACGACGCACCGCTTCAGTCAGTTGTCCCCCTTCGTCATAACCAATAAACCCTGGAGGTGAACCAATCAACTTAGACACCGTGTGACGTTCCATATATTCAGACATATCAATGCGAATAGTTGCATCAACAGAACCAAATAGATAAGTAGCTAACGCCTTAGTTAATTCAGTCTTACCAACTCCTGTTGGACCACAGAACATGAAACTCGCAATCGGTTTCTTAGGACTTTTTAAACCAACCCTAGCGCGACGAATAGCGCGAGAGACAGCCTGAACTGCATCTTCTTGACCAATCAAACGTTCATGGAGAGTGTCTTCCATGTGCATAAGTAGTTCCGCTTCGGGCTTGGTTAGCTTATTGACGGGAACACCTGTCCAAGTGGAGACGATATGAGCAATTTCTTCCTCATCAACAATGGCTGGAATCACCGCATCAAACTTTTCATCAGTTTCAACTTCAATCCCTGCTTCAATCTTCTCACTGAGGGAGTGACGCAAATGGATACGTGAACCTGCTTCGTCAATTAAATCAATCGCTTTATCGGGTAAGAAGCGGTCAGAAATATATTGATGGGAAAGATTTGCAGCAGCTTTTAGGGCTTCATCGGTAATTTCAACCTTGTGATGGTCTGCATAAGCCTGACGTAAGCCATAGAGAATCTCAATGGTTTCTTCCACAGAAGGTTCACCCACTTTCACCATTTGGAAACGGCGTTCTAGGGCTGCATCTTTTTCAATGTGTTTGCGGTATTCATCAACAGTAGTTGTTCCCACACATTGAAACTCACCTCTTGCTAAAGCAGGTTTGAGTAGGTTGGCTGCATCCATGCCTCCTTCGACCCCTCCTGCACCGATGAGGGTGTGTATCTCATCAATTACGAGGATAATGTTATCTGACTTGCGAACCTCCTCGACAATCGCCTTGAGGCGTTCTTCAAAGTCACCGCGAAAGCGAGTTCCCGCAATCAGTAAGCCCATATCGAGGCTAATGATTTCCTTTTCCTTGAGTAGTTCAGGAATTTCACCCGTAACAATACGTTGGGCTAGACCTTCCGCGATCGCGGTTTTGCCAACTCCAGGTTCACCCACTAAAATAGGATTATTCTTGGTACGGCGACCCAAAATTTGCACAGTACGTTCAACTTCCTTCTCTCGTCCAATCACTGGGTCAATTTTGCCCTCTCTTGCCCGTTGAGTTAAGTTAACGCTATAGTTTTCTAACTTATTACTTGGCTGAGAACCACCGCCAAAACCAAAGCCAGGGCGTTGTTGACTTCTTCCTGCTGTCGCTGTCTCCTGGGAACTTGAGTTAATTTCTCCAGAACGACGGATAATTTCGTTGCGGACTTCCGCCCGATCAATCTGAAGCTGTTCTAATACTTTTGCTGCAACACTTTCATCTTCTTTTGTCAAAGCCAGCAATAAGTGTTCTGGAGCGATATAATTATTTCCCAGTTGACGAGATTCTTGGAAGGACTGCTCAAAAATCCGTTTCGTCTTCGGTGTGAAGGGAATATTTGCTGGTGCATAGCCCCCTCCTCTACCAATAGCTTTTTGTACTGCCTGACGGGCAATTTTGAGACTAATCCCCATTTCTGCCAAGATAATCGTTCCCAGGCTAGTCCCTTCTGCAATGATCCCAAGGAGAAGTTGCTCTGTTCCAACTAGATTGTGTCCAGTTCGGCGAGCTTCTTCCTGGGCAAGCATTATGGCTCTTATCGCTTTATCTGTAAAATGTTCAAACATTAGGATCTATAATAATTTAATAGTGAAAATGGAGCTGGCTTGACTTTTATTAATCTTCTTAATCTAAATGTATCTATTTGCAGTAAAATTCCACAGTAGAAAAAGCCGAATCTTTAATAGGGGGTTGTACACTCTTTGATGAGTTGTATTTATCTTTATTTTACCCCTAGTCTACGGCAGCAGGTAAGCCTTCTATGGGGCGAATGATGGCAGGAGTTCCTGCTTCCTTGGGGCTAAAAATAGCTTGTAATGATGCTTCCAAGGTTTCCGCCATGACAATACTGTTGTCGTAGGCAACAATGACTCTTGCTAGAGTCGGTAAACTATTTTCTGTGGCTTCAATATATAAGGGTTCAACGTAGAGGAGATTGTTCTCAATCGGAATAATCAGTAAGTTCCCTTGGATCACCCTTGAACCGCGTCGATTCCAAAGGGAAATCTGTTGGGAAATCACGGGGTCTTGATTAATTAGGGCTTCAATCTGTTCAGGTCCATAGACGAGTTCCTGTTTGGGAAACTGATATAACAGCAGTCTGCCATATTGTTCCCCGTCAGAACGTCCTGCTAACCAGCCGATTAAGTTATTTCTCGCTGTCGGGGTATAGGGGTGGAGGAGGATGAATTCTTCTTCGGTTGCGTTGGGCAGTCTCAGGGTGATGTAATAAGGCATAATCGCCTGGGTTTCTTCACCATATATTTCTTGAGGAATCCGCCATTGGTCTTCGCGGTTATAGAAGACTTGGGTATCTAACATGTGGTAGGTGAGTAGCCTTTCTGATTGGGTATTGAAAAAATCTATGGGGTAGCGGATATGACTGCGCAGAGTGACAGGCATTTCTGAGATGGGTTTAAGTAGGTTGGGGAAGATGCGATCCCAGGTTTGGATGATCGGATCGTCTGGATCAACGATATAGAAAGAAACCTCACCATTAAAGGCATCTACGACAATTTTGACGGAGTTGCGAATATAGTTAAAGGGGTTTTCCCCTGGGTCGGAGTAGGGGAAGCGGTTACTGGTGGTATAAGCATCGATAATCCAGTAAAGATAGTTCCCTTCGTCATTATCATTGTCTGGAGTCGTGTCTGCAACAACGAGATAGGGGTCACGGTCATAGCGCAAAAAAGGCGCGATCGCGCGAATCCGTTCATTGATATTACGCCGAAATAATATCTTTGTTTGGGGTGTAAAGTTTTGGGTAAACAGCATTTGCCAGTCTTTCTTATACTCAGCAAATATCAACCTCTGCCAGAGTGAAGCAAGAGAGATTCCCCCTGTCCCATCATAGGTGGTATAAACATTTTCATCCCCACTAGGAAAGTCAAATTCAGGGACTTTGGTTGAGGTCATTATGTAGTTATCGGTTATTTCCCCGTAGTAAATACGAGGGTTTCCGATGGGAATGCTATCACGGATAAATTCGTCAGACACTTCCAGAGTCCCTGGTTCGGCGTTTGTTTCCCCTGTACCGATATCTTTGACAAAATAGGCTGGTAAACCCCCTTCTGCGACTTGGTTGACGGGGGACATGGTGAAACCATAGCCGTGGGTGTAAATAAGATGTTTGTTAATCCAGGTTTGGGCTTGTTGGGGAACAGCATTATAGTCGAGTTCCCTGGGTGCAAGGATGACTTGCTGGGTAAAGATTCCAGGGTTAGGATTGCCTAGTTCTGGTTCTGCAAAGGGAGGTTCAGTTAATTCGTCTAAATCCTCTGTGAGGGGGGCTGTGGGGGCTGTTGCTGCGGGATCTATTCTTAGGGTATAACGGTCAATGTCTGCATTGGGGAATTTGTAATAAAGGCGTAGTTGTTGCAGTTGACGATTGGTGGCGAGGAGAGGGCGACTATCCCAAAGTCTAATATTATCAATGGTTAGGTCATTTTCTTCGATGTCTTCTGCGGTTAATTCTCCTTCAGGGGTGAAAATTTGAGCGTCAATTAGATCGAGATTGAAGGCTCTACGGGTCAGTTCAATGCTACGTTGAATAAAGGGTTCTTCTTTGGAGAGTTCGTTGGGTTCAACAGAGAAACGTTGTATCGCCATGGGCAGAATGTTTCCTGCAACGATGACTGAGAGAAAATAAAATCCAAGGACTAAGGTATAAGGGCTGTAGAGAAAAGAGGGAGAGGGTTTGATACCTATTTCTGTTTGGGGATGGGTACGAGGTTGAAAGCCTGTGATTGCTTTAAAAAATAGCAGTAACGCGATCGCGATCGCCATTAGACTTAAGGCAGTATTAACGGGTAACTGAATATTAATATCGGTATAACTCGCCCCATAGGTAACGCCACGAGGAGAATATAAGAGTTCATATCGTGATAGCCAGTGACGCAAGCTAAGGGTTAACATCACTATTCCTGCTAAAGCTGAGATATGACGCAGTTGCATCCCTGTGAAACCAGGAAACTTCCCCTGAGATAAACTATCCCCAGACAGTAGATAAACAAGGGTGACAGCAACTAAACCGTAAAGAAATAGTCCCCCTAACCAAAAGTCAATTAATTCCCAAACTGGTAAACCAAAGACATAAAAGCCGATATCATTATTGAAAACTGGATCAGCTAATTCAAAAGGGGCTGCGGATAAATAGGTTAATGCCCTTGTCCAACTCCCTGAGAGTACCATCGCAAAAATAAGGCTAAAGGTAATCGCAATCAAGCTAAACCAAAATTCTGCTTTTACCAATAAGATGGCGACAACCGCAGCAAAAATACCTAGTTTCCAAAATTGTTCTGATATCTGAAACCAGATTTCTCTTGTTGACGCGATCGCGAATCTTCGAGGCGGTTGGGGTGTTACATTGGGAAGATTAAAATTAGGATGCCAAAAATCTATCGCAACTTCGCTATAGTAAATCAGCATAAATGTCACCAAGACCCCCAAAAAGATGACAATGGGTAACATCAAGCTAATACTAAGGGTTGGAGTCTGGGAAATAGGATGTTTCGCTTCAACCGCAGCAGGAATTAACCTCGCTTTTTCTTTATCTTCTTGCGGAAAAACCTGCCATTTGTAACGATGGGCAATAACGAGATTACCAAGCAGAAAACTAATTGAAATCCCAGCACCCACAACCCACAAGATTAGCTGTGTTTGTAAACGCTTCAGTAAAGTAAAGAGAAAATCAACCTCAGCAAACCAAAATAGTTCAGCAACTAAACGGGCAATTAAATCAAATCCTAGCCAAAATCCCAGGACTAGAATAATTATTTTAAAGAAGAAGTTGCCCAAGTTTTTCATTAAAGCTTTACGATGCGCAGCAGATTATTTCAATTTTAGCTAAACAACGGGGATGGGGTGAGAGGGTGAGAGGGTGAGGGGGTGAGTAACGAATTTTCTCAATTCTCCATTCCCAACTGTAAATTATTACTTCAGGAAGGTGCAAAAAGGGGTCAAAGTCTGCTAACTCTTAAAGAAAGACCAATAAAAAGGAAAAAATCATGGCTACTAATAAAAATCGTCCTGTTCCCCAATCTGGTAATCCTCCCTATCCCTTCCGTGCTTTCTGGGGGATTCTCCTCCTAGCTGGAAATATTCTCATTGCTGGTATATACTTCCACATTTTCAATCCCTAGATTGCTTTCGCCATAAGTTAAGCAATACACAACGGTTATGGGTGTAAATTAAATCGCCCATAACCGAGACTATCAATAGCTATAAAGTCCCCTTAAAGAGTCCTTGAGGACGAACTAATAAAATCGCGATCATAAAGATTAAAGCGACCGCTAACTTATACTCAGAGCCGAGTAGAGGCACACTCATTTCTTGGGTAATACCGATCACTAATCCTCCCGCGATCGCGCCATAAGGATTGCCAATTCCCCCCAAAATCACCGCAGCAAAAATCGGTAGAATTAGAAACCAGCCCATATTGGGACGCACCGCCGTAATTAAACCATACATTCCACCCCCCACCGCAGTTAGACTTCCCACAATCACCCAAGTCCATAGCACCACGCGCTCCACATTAATCCCTGAAACCCTTGCTAAATCAATATTATCCGCCACCGCTCGCATCGCCTTACCAATCTTGCTATTTTGCAGAATAAAGTGCAGTCCCAACATCGCCACTAGTGCTAAACCCACCACAATCAGCTTGTTGTACTCTATCCTCAATCCTCCCACGTTCAAAGCCTGTACAACAGGTAAATCGTATAGTTGGTTACTCCCTCCCCAAATCCACAAAATACCACTGCGGACGAACAACGCCAAGCCAATAGAGGCAATAATTAGAGTTGTCGCCGTTCCACGCCTATCGCGCAAAGGTTTCCAAAGCAGAAACTCAGAAACCAGCATTGCGCCTACAGTCCCCACCACCCCCAAAATCATCGATAGCCAGATATTGATCCCTCCGCTAGTATTCGCCACCCAAGTCAAATAAGCCCCCAGAGTCAGAAAGTCACCATGAGCAAAATTGGATAAGCGCAAAATACCATAAGTCAAAGTTAAGCCCACAGCAGCCAGAGCAATAATACTCCCGACAGCAATTCCATTAATCAACAGTTGTGCTGTATCCATTATTTATTTTTTCAATTAATGATCTGAATTATTTTATCCGTTCAGCAACGCCACTGGTTTGGAAATAGCATCTCCACAAGCTAATCACTGAGCAAGCCAACCCCAGATGATTATAAAATGAGCTATGTGAGCGCAGATATAAAAAACTAGATAATAAAAATATGGTGACGAGTCAACTACAACCCTCCCAACATCCTCTCGCGGAATACGTACACCGTTTAGAATCAGGACAAGCCTTATTAGCCGACACCCCCGATAATTTACTCGAAGTAGTTGGGGTTTTGCATAGCTACGCTATCGTCTTAGATGCTTATTCTCGTAACCTCATCTATACCGCAGAGTGTCAGTTTCTTGTGCCTTTTTCCTTCTTACGCTACTTTAACGGTGAAGTCACCCCAGGTAAATTTTTCCGTTATCTTTGGCATGATCGCATTAACTACGAATATGCTGAGTATTGCATGAAAACCATGCTTTGGCATGGCGGTGGTGGATTAGATACTTATCTCGACTCTCCAGAATTTATCGCCTTAGCAAAGAAAGCAACTAAAGCCAAAACTAAAACTAATCCCCTCATGAATGGGCTAAACTCCCTCTTTCCTGAATTTCCCCTCGAACAAATCCGCCAATCAGCCTACTATAGTGCTTTGGGTCAGTTTTGGCGTGTAATGAGTGATATGTTTACCACCCTCTCAGAAAAATATGAACAAAAGAAAATTACCTCAATTCCCCAAGTTGTTGAACATATTAAATCTGCTTTAGTCGCTGCTGCTGCTAATCCTATTACCTATTCTGTCACCATTAAAGGGCAAGATTTCCCGATTATTCCCAAATCTGCTGGCTTGACCTTCCTCGCAGATACTGCGATTCCATACGTTGAAGCGGTTTTCTTTCGCGGGACACCCTTCCTGGGGACAGTATCTTATAACGCCCAAGCTTATCAAATTCCCACGGATCAAGAAGACTTTGACTATGGGGCTTTATTCGCTGACCCCTTACCCACTGGAACTGCGGGAGTTCCCCCAACCTTGTTAATGCACGATATGCGCCATTTTCTTCCCGACTATTTACGAGATTTTTATCTCAAAACAGGTCGTAGAGAAGGGGATTTTCTCGTCAAAATTTGTCAAAGTTTCCAAAAATCCATGTTTTGTGTCACAACTTCCGCGATTTTAGGATTAGCCCCCTTCCCCCTAGATAGCCCTAACCCTGACGAACAAAAGCAAAATCGGGCTTATTTTGAAGGTTGGCTGAACCGTTTGAAAAAAACTCGTTTAATTGCCGTTAATCCTTGACAAAATAGCTTCATTGTGAAGGAAAGAAATAAAACAAGAATTTGCAGGGAATTGTTAAAAACTATTAAGAAGCAGGAGCAGTTGGTCACAAAATGTCGCAGAATAATCACGGAAGGACTCTAAAATATTCTTGAGTTTTGATGTGTTTGCAAATACAAATATAATCAGCAACTTAAGCGTAATAATCTGAGAAAAACCAAAATGACTTTATTTTAAGGTCATTTATTTCGGTAGAAACCGTCCCATAATACAATTTCTGGTTGGAGGAATCCAAATAATGAGTATTGTCACGAAGTCCATCGTGAATGCAGATGCTGAGGCACGTTACCTCAGTCCTGGCGAATTAGATAGAATCAAGAGTTTCGTAAGTTCTGGTGAGAGCCGTCTCCGCATTGCTCAAACTTTAACCGAATCTCGTGAGCGCATCGTTAAGCAAGCTGGTGATCAGTTGTTCCAAAAGCGTCCAGACATTGTTTCTCCCGGCGGTAATGCCTACGGTGAAGAAATGACAGCAACCTGTCTACGCGACATGGACTACTATCTCCGCTTAGTTACTTACGGCATCGTTGCTGGCGACACCACTCCTATCGAAGAGATTGGTTTGGTTGGAGTCCGCGAAATGTACAGATCCCTTGGTACTCCTGTTGATGGAGTTGCTGAAGGTATCCGTGCAATGAAAAATGCTGCTACTGCCATGATGTCGACAGAAGACGCTGGTGAAGCTGGTGCATACTTCGATTACGTTATCGGCGCAATGCAGTAAGGCTGATTTGGCGCACCTAGTGCCATGCACCTCTCTTAATCGGAGAGAAGCAAAATTAGACTCTTGTTGAAATAAGGAAACAAAACAATGCAAGACGCAATTACCTCTGTCATCAATTCTTTTGACGTTCAAGGCAAATACCTTGATGGTGGCGCAATGGACAAGCTCAAGGGCTATTTCCAAAGCGGTTCACTTCGAGTTCGTGCTGCTAGTGTCATTAGTGCTAACGCAGCAAACATCGTTAAAGAAGCAGTTGCTAAATCTCTGCTCTATTCCGATATCACTCGTCCAGGCGGAAACATGTACACTACTCGTCGCTATGCTGCTTGCATTCGTGACTTGGACTACTACCTCCGCTACTCCACCTACGCTATGTTAGCAGGTGATCCTTCCATTCTCGATGAGCGTGTTCTCAACGGCTTGAAAGAAACCTACAACTCTCTAGGTGTACCCGTTAATGCAACAGTTCAAGCAATTCAAGCGATGAAAGAAGTCACCGCTAGTTTGGTTGGTACTGATGCTGGTAAAGAAATGGGTGTTTACTTTGACTACATCTGTTCTGGCTTAAGCTAGACCTGTGCATCGTGTCGAACTAGACCCGTAGATTAAGGTTCGGGAGTAAGCAGGTGAGTGTTAGCTCGTTAAAGGCTTGTCTTGAATTAAAGATAAGTTTTGATGAACTAATATTGACTCTGAAGACTCCCGAACTTTGCTTAGGTATGGTTTACCTTTGAAGAAAAAGCATAGAGATAAAAAGATTTTTAACTCGATTAGGAGATTTTATTATGAGAATGTTTAAGGTAACTGCTTGTGTACCGAGTCAAACTCGGGTTCGCACACAGCGCGAATTGCAAAACACCTATTTCACTAAACTGGTTGCTTACGATAATTGGTTTAATGAGCAACAAAGAATCATGAAAATGGGTGGCAAAATTATGAAAGTAGAACTCGCCACTGGAAAGCCAGGAATGAACGCTGGTTTGACGTAAATCTAGATTTTATTTAGGTTTATTTTTGGTAGAGACGCGATATGTCGCGTCTTTCTTGCTATTTATATACTATATAAGGGATAAGGGAGAAAAGAGGGTACTAGCAATAAATGCCAAGTAAATATAAAGCTAAAGATATCGAAAAACTACCTAAGTTTGTAGAAGAGGAACGTATGAGTGAAATATACCTACTTCTAGGAAACTTGTTTGAACGGGAAGAAGTAACAATACAAGCTGTCTTAGACCGTCTTTATGATATTGGTTCGGTTAACCTCATTAATCAGCGAGTTCGTCTGCGTTTCTTTAATTATCCTGTTCAGTCTGTTGCGAGATTGTCTAAGCCTGCTTTCAAAATCTTAGCAATCCGCTGGTTTAAAAGGAATTGTCCTACACTTGTTA
>JBBQDV010000086.1:0-11808 GCA_038320005.1 Cyanophyceae cyanobacterium | reverse complement strand
AGGGTGAACGGTTTTCAAGTTTCGCTAATTGGTCAATTTTGGCAACTGTTGTTTCTGTAACATGAGCAGAAATAGTTTTTCCTCTAGTCATATATCAGAGTCAGCTTGACACTTCATTACTCAGAAACAGGGACTTTCCATTCTTCCAATTCTCGCTCAACCCCATTCTGAAAATTAGCAGTAATCTAGGAGTTTCTTCATTAAAGATTGCTAACTATTTTAGGAGTCTGTAGTTTTTCTCAATACTACCCTGATAATCCTAAGCTATTTTTCTTCACGGGGTGACAAGAAGGTTAAAGGGTAGAGAGGATAAGGGACATAGCGCGCATACCCTGTTGGTAAAAAGGGAGCTTATTAGGAGTGAGTTGCATTAACTCTTGAACTAACTCTCGACAAAACTCCATGCCACAAATCCAGGCTTGCCCATATAAACCGACCCAAAAGTTACTGTGTCGATTAGTATTACGGTTTAATTCATTAAGACGAGAAATATAAGACTGTATTCCCATCTTTTTGAGTTTTTGCCCTCTTAAAACTGCACAACTGTAAGCTAAAGTAATGAGTAAAATCAGGCTATCAAGACGTTTTACATTGGCATGACATTTCTCCAGATTATAGCCACCTGTTTTACAATCCTTAAACATAGCTTCAATCCCATAACGACATTTATAGGCTTTAATCGCTGCGGAAGTTGTCCCTAAATTGGTTAGTAAATACCAACCTTCTTCATCTTGTTTGAGTTGTTTAGATTTGGAACGATATCCAGCTAAAGCTACCTTTCCAAATCCCTTCTGCTTAGTTAGTTGAACTGGTGCTAAATACCAACTTTGTCCTGGAGCTAACTCTATTGTGTTAATGCGTTGATAGTCTTGACCTTCCCCACGAATATATTTGTTTGATTTAGTACGCAGTACATAGTCTATACCTTTATCATCAAGCCAGCTTGCGAGTCTGATATTACCAAATTCTCGGTCTCCGACAACAACAAATGAGTAACCTTTCATTAAAGGCAAAATGGGTTTAATAAGGGCTTTTTGTTCTCTGAAGTTACTACTTCCTTTTTTTGGTAAAATTCGCCAGTAAATCGGTAAACTGCGCTTCTTATAGACTACACTTACCATGAAGATATTACGGTCTCGCCACTGAGTTCGGTCAATGACAACGTAGCAGGTTTTCTTTTTCTGATAGTGTTGTTTGAGTATCTTTTTAAATAGAGGAAACCAGAGGGACTTAACGGACATCTGTGCTAGATGGAGTAATCTCTGAATATGGCGACGACGACTTTCATATTTTATTGGCAATCCAAATAGGGCGGATAGTTTTTCAATTTGGACGGTTTTGTGATTTTGTAATAGGTATAACAGGATTTGAATACTTCGATATTGTCTTGGATTTAATTGACTTTCTAGGCAGTTTTGGTAGAATTTGGGTAACATTTTGAAGCAGGGTCATTCTCAATTAGGTTTGACCTCTTTTTTTTACCATAATTTGCTCCGTTTACCTTACTGTAATAACTTCACCCCCTTTGTCACCCCGTGAACTATATTACTTTTATTAAAAATAATATCTTATGATAAGTGTTTTATATTTTAGATGTTATTTTTTAAAATTTCCTAACTAAACTAGCTATATGATGAGTTGATAGTAACTTTTTAGCTTACGGAAAGTGAGATTATCGTAAGCATAGTTTCTTTCAGGACTATGTTTCAGAGTTGAAAATTTCGCTTAAATCTAACTCAAATTCTGGTAAGACATCTTCCCCTGATACAGTTCGAGGATTTTCTAAAGTAGTGACGGCTAGACTAGGGCGATAGATTTCTACAACTTTCCTTTGGGGATCTATTAACCATCCCAATCGCAAGCCATTCTCTAAATATTCTTGCATCTTAGCTTGCAGGGGTTGAAGACGATCACTATTAGAACGCAGTTAAATGGGAAAATCAGGATATAAAGGCAAGAATTTCTCTTTTTCTACAACGGTTATTTCTTGAAGGGGTGATGGGGTGGGGGACTGCTTAGAGGTCTTTTAGCCTGTAACGATTAACTGTACATTAAGTGTATTCTTCACTATTTAATTTCAGCCATTTTGAAAACTTTTCAATGGTATCTTCTTGCGTTACTGAAGTTGTTGCTAGTTCTAAAAAGAAGGTAACTGCATCTGTTTCACTAACAACAAGTTCTATGTTATTCATTGCCCAGAAAGTATAGACTGCAATAAGAGACACCCTCTTGTTACCGTCTATAAAACAATGATTTTTTATAAACCCATATCCGTAAGCTGCTGCTAAATCATAGAGTGATGCATTATCAGAATAGTAATACCAGTTTTTAGGCTTGTTTAAGGTCGATTCAAGTGCAACTTTGTTTAAGATCCCTGTAGCACCTCCTGATTCTGCAATAATCTCATTCTGTATAGCACAGACAAGATTATAGTCTAGCCAAGATGGTTCTATCATTTAGCTAATTCAGCTAGTGCATTGCGATATTTCTTCATACCCCGTCTCGCAATTTCCATTTTCTTTATAAAGTCGGGGTTGTAGGGTGAAATCTCGTATCCAGTGGAAGTTTTAGTAACAAAAAGTTCATCACCATCATCTACATTCATACTTGCAGCCATTTCTTTAGGTACTATGACGCTGAGTGAATTGCCCCGTTTTTTTAATTTCAGTCGCATATTTATTCCTCTTTATCAGTTGTTTTTTTAGCTGTTTTCTAGATGTTACTACATTTGTAGCAACATTGTTAGATATTACGGTTTTAGCTTGCGAAAAGGAGATGATATTACCATTTATCATAACGCCCAGAATCACTGTCCCACTCAGTTTCGGGTTCGGGTTCGATAAAGATTTCTTCCTCTTCCATTTCTTCCCGTTGGGCTAAGGGTTTAACGACTCGCGCGATCGCGTCCTGGACAAATGCCTTAATAAACTCCTCTTTTTGCACCAACTTAAACTGACGTTGCACTACTTCCGTAATCCCCCCATCCCCCCAATCTTGATCATGGCGGAAATACTCCACAAAGCTTTTTCCTGCAATCCGCGTTAAATAAGCAGCAGTCACTCCCTGAATCACCTTACCTACCACATAAGTTACAACCGTAAACTGTAATGCCCTTGCTAATAACTCCACCGCCCCTTTTACCACCCCCAAACTGACCAGAGTACGCCCCAAAGATAACGCCAACTCTCGCCCTCGTTCCATATTCAGTTCACAGCCATAGATTTTGCCGATTTCCACCACCATTTGCGCATTCACCGCAGCAGCAGCCAACATATCCACCACAGGTAAAGGAGTTACCGTAATCACCCCCGCCCCAATCCACTGAAAGCGATCAATTATTTTCTCCGCCTGTTCTCGCCGTTGACGATCAATAATACGCCTTGCTTCATCTCCTAACCGTTGTGATTGCAGCAAAATGTTATCTGCAACCAAATCTGCCCCTTCTGCCCGTAGAATTGCAGCTAAACGCTTAATCAGGGGGATTATTTCTGGCTCAGGCTGAACTATTTCTCCCGTTTCTAACTTGACGGGTTGGGGGTTCGCACTCACCGCAACCACATCTGTCGGTGCAATAAAACCTTCTGTGCGTTCTCGCAGTTGTGCTAAAATCTTCTCCTGATCTTCAGGGGTGTAAAGATCTACTTTATTCAGAATTAAGAGATTGCGTTTGCCAATTCCAGCTAGGGCTTGTAGGGGTAGATACTCCGATTGGCGTAAATCATTATCGACAACAAATAATAATAAATCTGCTTCTGTTGCTAACTCTCGCGCCAGTTTCTCCCGTTCAGTCCCAGCAATTCCAGTTTCTAGGATACCTGGGGTATCGGTAATATAAATTTTGCGATTGAGTCCTTTCAACTCAAGGGTATAAGTTTCCCCAACTTGGGTTGTCCCCATCGGTGAACTGACTTCCCCAATTACTTCTCCCATTAAAGCATTGACTAAAGAAGTCTTACCTGCTGAACCTGTGCCAAACATCACCACCTGAATTTCATGGCGCGTCAGATTAGTTTCAATGGTTTGAGAACGACTGAGAAGAGCTTTACGGGCGACTTCATCTTGAACTTGATCAACTTGTTTGCGTACTGCTTTGAGGGTTTGTCCTGCTGCTTCGGTCTTTTGTTGGGGGACTCTGGGGAGGAGGCGACGGTTTGCCCGCTTACGAGTTTTCGGGGGTAAAACGTAGTAGTAAATAAATATGAAAATCACTAACCCCAATAGCAAAATCAACAACATTAAGAGCAAATTTGCTAAGAGGGGCGCAGTAAATGCTACCTGAATGTAGAGGCGGTAGAGGGAATTAACCAACCAGAGTGCCATCCCCAAGATGATACTTAGACCGATTAATAATGTGAGTAAACGAGGTAAGGGCATTTACGGTTAACTGTACTGTAAACTTGATTGTATTCTCGCAAAATTATCAGCGAGTGGGTATCATTCTTTTTTTGTATTTAGAGTGGGACTAGAATAGAAAAGGAATAACAGTCTGAAAATTGATTATAGCTACCTATGACCACCTCTCCTCGTCGTTATCACATCACTACCTTTGGTTGCCAAATGAATAAGGCAGATTCAGAACGGATGGCTGGCATTTTGGATGGGATGGGAATGGTGTGTTCTGATGACCCCAATGAAGCTAATCTGGTACTGTACAATACTTGCACTATTCGCGACAATGCGGAACAAAAGGTTTACTCCTATTTGGGTAGACAGGCAGAACGCAAACACTCTGAACCAGATTTGACTTTAGTTGTCGCAGGTTGTGTTGCCCAACAGGAAGGAGAAGCCCTACTACGCCGTGTTCCTGAGTTAGATTTGGTGATGGGACCGCAACACGCCAACCGTCTCCAAGACCTCTTAGAAGAGGTGATGAGTGGTAATCAGGTGGTGGCGACAGAGGCGATTAATATTGTTGAAGATATTACTAAACCTCGCCGAGATAGCAAAGTTAGTGCTTGGGTGAATGTAATTTACGGTTGTAATGAACGTTGTACTTATTGTGTTGTGCCTGGGGTACGGGGGGTTGAACAATCTCGGACTCCTGATGCGATAAGGTTAGAAATGGAGGGTTTGGCGCAACAAGGTTATAAGGAAGTGACCCTATTGGGGCAAAATATTGATGCCTATGGGCGTGATTTAGAGGGAAGTACGGCTTCTGGTCGTCATCAGTACACCTTGACAGATTTGCTTTATTATGTTCATGATGTGCCTGGGATTGAACGGATTCGCTTTGCGACAAGTCATCCGCGCTATTTTAATGAGCGTTTAATTCGCGCTTGTGCGGAGTTACCGAAGGTTTGTGAACATTTTCATATTCCTTTTCAGTCGGGAGATAATGATGTTCTTAAGGCGATGTGTCGCGGTTATACTCACGAAAAATACCGTCGGATTATCACTAAAATTAGAGAATATCTTCCCGATGCGTCGGTGAGTGCAGATGCGATTGTTGGTTTTCCTGGGGAAACGGAAGCCCAGTTTCAAAATACCCTGCAATTATTGCAAGATCTTGAGTTTGATATGGTCATTACTGCTGCTTATTCGCCCCGTCCTGGGACTCCTGCTGCCCTGTGGGATAAGCAGTTGAGTGAGGAGGTCAAAAAGGATCGTTTACAGAGGTTAAATCGTCTAGTAGAGGTGAAAGCGGAAGCGCGATCGCGCAGATATGATAACTGTATTCAAGAAGTACTGGTGGAAGCTGTTAATCCCAAAAATCCGACCCAGGTAATGGGGAGAACTCGCGGAAATCGTTTGACCTTTTTCACGGGAAATGCGGAACAATTGCAAGGAAAAACTGTCAAGGTGAGAATTACTAAAATTCGTCCTTTCAGTTTGACAGGAGAACAAGTTGATATACCTTTGACATACTCCCACCGTTAATTGCTAAAGCAATCTAACGGGGGATTCTTAAGCTCGCATTTTTGCATTTCGAGATAGATATAGAGACAAAAAATATAATCAAATGATAGGTTTTACCAAAGAAACTCTATTATAATAATAGGGCTTGTTTTGATTCGTGAAACCTCTCTAATAAAGAGAATTGTCTTTTACTTGCGAGATCAACTCTAAAATGCAATTATCAAAGTTTTCAGAGCTTCACAACAATCAGCAGTACCTCGGAAATCCCTAACTTGACGATGAAATCCCAGTGATTACATTGACCTTATTACATCCAATTAAAGCTGTTCCAGTTCAAAGCTGGACATTCGAGTCTGATTCTGATATTCGTATTGGGCGGTCAACAAATAACGAAGTAGTCCTCTATAGTGCGGTTGTTTCTCGCAATCATGCTGAAATCAAGAACAATGGTTCTGTGTGGGAAGTTGCGAACTTAGGGGCAAACGGAACTTACGTCAACGGTAAGCGAATTGATAAAATGCCTATCCATGATGAGATTATTATTCGCCTCGCCAGTTCAGGTCCACAAATTCAGATTAAGATTGAGTCTCCTGAATCTCAAGCTGCGACGGACAACACCAAGAAACGTAGAGGTGAAGGTCAAGTCGATGATGCTTCTAAGGAAACCTTTGTCGATTATTGAGAAATTCATTACTTTAACAACGATTTAGTCTAACTCTGTTTCGTTTTCATTTTCGCGAAGATCGACTTCATAGTTTATTTCTGGGGTTAAAGACTGAAGGAGATTTCCTACTTCGCGTCGATGAATTTGCACTTGATTTAGTCGTGGTCCTGATGCGGAAACAACGGTGATATCCAGGTTATCATAGTGTAAGGTTTCACCTTGGAGGGGAATCTTCTGAAACTGGTAGAGTAAATAGCCGGCTAAGGTTTGGTATTCATCAGTTAAAGGAAGTTCCAAATCAAGAGCCTCATTTACTTCTTCAAGGTTCATTTGGGCTTGGACAAGAAAGGTTTGTTCATCCAGCATTTGAATTGCTTCTTCTTCTCGTTCTGATTCTGCTTCATCGCCAATAATTTCTGCAATCAGGTCATGGGTGGTAAGAAGTCCCGCAGTCCCCCCAAACTCGTCTACAACCATTACCATTTCTAAAGAGGAACGTTGCATCAAGGATAACAGTTCGTTGATGGGAGTAACTTCAGGAATGAAACGCACGGGGCGCACCCAGGGAAGAACAGGGGATTCTGGGATTAACTCACCTTGGGCTAAAGGAAGGGCGAGTTCTTTAAAATCAATAATTCCTTGAATATCATCTAAGGATTCTCCCATGATCGGGTAACGGGAATGTCCAGAGTTAGATACCTGGGAGAGAATTTCTTGGAATGTGGCGGTACTAGGTAAGGCGATAATACTGGTACGGGGGATCATTACTTCATTGGCGATCGCGTCCCCAAATTCAAAGACATTTTTCAACAATTCCCGTTCTTCCGCTTCCAGTCCCATTGATTCTCGTTCAGTGGTGATAATCATTTGTAACTCTTCAGGAGTGACGCGATTATATAACCTTCGTTCTGTATGCTTTACCCCGATTAAGCGCAACAACAAACGGGTGGACTGATTGAGAATCCAGATAAACGGATTAAAAAATCGCGCGATCGTGAGACTAAAAGGGGCTAAAAAGCGCGAAAGCTTTTCAGGATATAATAAAGCTACTGATTTGGGGAACAGTTCTCCCAGGACGATTTGTAGATAAGCAATGAGAAAAAACGCTACGGGAATAGCGATAGAATGGGCGAGAGTATTAATGATTTCTTGGGATAAGGGAAATTGCGCGATCGCGCTGGCGACAACTACCGCCATTGTACTTTCCCCAATCCAACCCAAAGCTAAACTAGAAAGAGTAATACCTAACTGAGTTGTCGAGAGTAACCGTTCAATACTACGCTGGAGAGACTGCACCGTTTGGGCTTGAATATCTCCTGCTTCTACCAATTGGTTGATGCGCGATCTGCGTACCGACACCATAGAAAACTCAGTCGCAACAAAAAAAGCATTAATTGTAATTAGCAGTAATACCGAAAAAAGACGCAGAAAAATATCTTGACCTGTGAGGGGAATAGCATCATGTAAAAATAGAAAAATGTAATTAGAAACAATCATCTGTTTCGCTGTTCTTCAGCTATTGCTAACCTCCTTTACTCCACTACGGGAATTTCTGCAAGACTAAGTTGTAATTTTTGATCTGGATAGTCAGTCAAGGAAATAGATAAGCTTTTAGTATCATTTAATAAAACCTCTGGAATTTTCACCGTGCCAGAAAAACTCCGTCCAGTAGCTGGAAGTTCCCCTGGTAAGCCATCTGTAATCGCGCTGAGGGGCTGTCCTTGGTCATTATTGACCTCCAAGAAGCTATAGAGAAAACGGACTGCCTGAGAACCTTCATTATTGAGATTAACATCCAATACTAACGAACCATCATTACGGGTTACATTGGTAACTTCCATTGTCACCCCTTGATCTTGACTCTTAATAGGTAGGTTTAACTCTGGCTCTGGTTGAGATTCCTCTTCCCCGTCTTCAACAACTTGGGTTTTGTTCTCTTCTGCTTCATTCCCTGGACTGGTTGTCGGTGCTTCTCCGCCATGTTCTTGAGCATAAACATAGTCATATACTTTCACTAAAATCTCTGACTCTGGCAAAATATTCAAACCATCTTCGTCCAGATTGGGATCACTATCACCACCTGCTAACCTTCTTGTCGGGCTTACATCGGGCTGTCTTACACTGGTGAGGGCTGCACGACCAATCCTAAATCCCCACAAAGCACTAGCTGTACCTGCTCCCGACATAGTAAGCAAAAGCAATAATGTTAAAACAACCGTTGTATTGAGTCTCATCTGATTTTACTGGAAATATTATAGGTTATAGCTTTGAGTCGGTTTTGAAGTGCGCAATTGAGAGATTGATGATTTCTAGAGCGATCTAGATCCTGACTTTATAATAGTTAGTTAATCGCAAACTTGCACCGAACCACTTAGTTATCATATAATTAGCAACTGGGTGCTAAGGCTTTGCGGTCATTTTTCCCTGAAAGGATATATAATAAACAGGCGACTATTCTAACTTATTTAACTTAGAATAATCACTTTTACCAGGGTTGGCCGAGCGGTTGAGGCAGCGAACTCATAATTCGCCCAAGGCAGGTTCAACTCCTGCACCCTGGATTTACTTGCATAGCACTTATTCTGAAAATGGGCGATTAAAGCGATATTCTGTCCCAAGTAAGCCAGGAGATGGGGAGAAAAAATTATTCGGTAAAGCGCGATAGCTCGGATTGAGCCGTAAAGAGGTAGAGTAGGGATTCTCTAAGTCAGGAGTCCGAATAATGGGGTCACTGGATACCTGTTGCTCGAATAGATCTTGGTAAACTATACTTAACAACTTAGCATCGCGCTGAAGCTGGAGTTCAGAAAATGAAGCACGGTTAATTGCACCAGGTCCAAAGATAGAGTTTATTTGACTTTCAAAGGTAAGATTGTTAGAAAAATCTCCTGATTCAAGCCTTAAAACTTCTTCAAGGATATTGGCGGGAGAACCAAGGTGAACAACGTTTTCAGAATTAGCTGAGTTCATTTGTGCTGTCGCACTCATCCC
Source organism: Cyanophyceae cyanobacterium (assembly GCA_038320005.1). GTDB lineage: Bacteria > Cyanobacteriota > Cyanobacteriia > Cyanobacteriales > SIO1D9 > JBBQDV01. Next base: position 2,297 of record JBBQDV010000086.1, on the reverse strand, counting down.
CAGAGATAAGCAGACAGCAGATAAGCCTAGAGTTGAAATGAAACGAGATAGGGGGGTAAACATTTTTTGCTCCTCACAAGTGCTTTAATTTTAACAAGATTGCTGCTAATAACCTAAAATATCACTTTGGTTGATGTTTTTTCTTTTAAAGTCAATTTATTAATTATTCATTCTATGACAACTAATCCTGCTTCTTTATCTCAGTTGGAATCTTTACAGCAGCAACTTTTAGACTTATTAGTAAAATTTGCTTATAAAGAAGGTGATTTTACCCTTTCCTCTGGACAACAAAGCGACTACTATATTAACGGCAAACAGGTTACGTTACTTCCTGATGGTGCTTTAGCGATAGGACGTTTGATTTTTGCCCAACTACCAAGGGATACTCAGGGAGTTGCAGGACTGACATTAGGCGCAGACCCTATGGTGACTGCGGTGAGTATGGTTTCAGCTTTAGAAAATAGACCAATTCCAGCTTTGATTATTCGCAAGGAAGCGAAAGGACATGGGACAAAGGCGTATATTGAAGGGAAAACCCTAGAACCTGGTGCGAAGGTTGTGGTCTTAGAGGATGTGGTGACAACGGGAAATTCTGCACTACAAGCGGTAGAGCGTTTACAAGATGCAGGCTATACTGTTGAGCATATTATCGCCATTGTCGATCGCGATCAAGGGGGAGCGCGGTTATATGACTCGAAAGGGTTACAGTTCCAAGCTTTGTTTTCCATTGGGGATCTCAAAAAGAGGTATGCAGAACTCAATCTAGGGGCAGAAGAGATAAAATAAAAAAGAGTCAGTCAGCACCCCGTACTGAAGTAACGGGGCTTCATGCCTCGGATTACTCAGTTAGTTGACCAGTCTAAGCCTTAACTGGCTACGTTATCTAAGTCAGGATACCTTGAGGTGCTTGCCAGCCTCTCGCTCTATCGCTAACTATTAAACATCTTTACAAGGGGTAAGGAAGTGTAGTTAGCCTCACAAGCCTAGATAACATTGACGAGGCAAACATTACCTTTATGGAGAAGAGACGCAAAAATGTCTACTACCAACTACGTTTTCGTATTAGATGCCAACAAACAGCCCTTATCTCCCTGTAGCCCAGGAGTAGCTAGGAGTTTACTTAAAGTAGGCAAGGCTGCGGTATTTAAACAATACCCATTCACCATCATCCTTAAAAAGGAGGTTGAACTTAGAGAAGAAAAGTATCAATTAAAACTAGACCCAGGCTCTAGAACTACGGGCATAGCTCTTCTAAAAGACAACAAACTCATCTGGGCAGCAGAATTAACCCATCGTGGTCAACAGATTAAAAACGATTTAGAATCTCGTCGTTCATTGAGACGAGGACGTAGGGGGAGAAACACCAGATATCGTCAACCTCGTTTTCTCAATAGAACTAGACCAAAAGGTTGGTTAGCCCCTAGCTTAAAACATAGAGTCTTGACTACGTTGACCTGGGTTAAAAAGTTAATCAAAATTTGCCCTATTACTGAAATAGCGATGGAGTTGGTTAAGTTTGATACTCAAAAAATAAATAATTCTAAAATATCAGGTGTTGAGTATCAGCAAGGCACTTTGTATCAGTATGAAGTCCGAGAGTACCTTTTAGAGAAATTCAATCGCACTTGTGTTTATTGTGGAGCAAAGAATATGCCTCTAGAAGTTGAACATATTCATCCAAAGTCTAAAGGAGGTTCTAATCGTATTTCTAATTTAACTATTGCTTGTGTACCCTGTAATCAAGCTAAATCCAATTTAACTATTGAAGATTTCTTAACTGGTAAACCAAGTATCTTAAGGCGAGTTTTGTCTCAAGCTAAAGCACCTCTTAAGGATGCTGCTGCTGTTAACTCTACTCGTTGGAAGCTATTTAATACACTCAAAGAAACTGGTCTGCCTGTAACCACTGGAACAGGGGGAAACACTAAGTTTAATCGTACTCAACAAGGTTTAGAGAAACGACATTACCTTGATGCTGCCTGTGTAGGTAATACACCCAAGCTTGAGGTTTTAACTAATAAACCTTTATTGATTAAATCTACTGGACACGGAAACAGGCAAATGTGTGGAAACAATAAATATGGTTTCCCTATTCGTCATCGAACTAATCAAAAAATACATAAGGGTTTTCAGACAGGAGATATTGTTAAAGCAGTTGTTACTAAGGGCAAGAAGGTTGGCAGGTATGTCGGACGATTACTGTGTAGGGCTACAGGTAGTTTCGATATTGTCACTAAATCTGGGAGGGTATCAGGTATCAGTTATAAATATTGTTCATCAATACACAAGAAGGATGG
>JBBQDV010000085.1:0-11947 GCA_038320005.1 Cyanophyceae cyanobacterium | reverse complement strand
TTTCCTAAATCTTGCTTAATAAATTACTGTCCTCAATTATTGTAAAAGGTTAGAGGGCAGATATTGAAGTTAAAATCACAACTATTAGAACGAATTACTAGAACATGATTGACCATGACCGTTTATTTAAAGAGCTTCTGTCTACGTTCTTCTGGGAGTTTATTGAACTATTTTTACCAGAGGTTCTTAGCTATGTGGAACGGGATTCCCTCAACTTTCTACCAGAACAAGTCTTCACCGATGTTACATCTGGGGAAAAGCGCAGAGTTGATTTGTTGGCGCAGGTCAGGTTTCAAGGGACAGAAGCATTCTTTTTGATTCATGTAGAAAATCAATCCTATGTCCAAGCTGAATTTAATCGGCGTATGTTTAACTATTTTGCAAGATTGCATCAAAAGTATAATCTACCCATTTATCCCATTGCTATCTTCTCCTTTGATGAACCGTTTCGACCTGAACCAGACACTTATGAAGTTAGCTTTCCAGACCGCAAGATTTTAGCTTTTAATTTTGCCACTATTCAGCTTAATCAGTTGAGTTGGCGGACATTTTTGCGACAAGCGAACCCCATCGCAGCAGCACTAATGGCAAAAATGCAGATTGAACCCCAAGACCGTCCAAGAGTAAAGCTAGAATGTTTACGAATGCTCACAAAGTTACAATTAGATCCTGCTCGAACTCAACTCATTTCTGGGTTTGTAGATACTTATTTGCGCTTAAATAAAGATGAGGAAGTTTGGTTTCAACGGGATTTGAAAAGTTTAGGATTAGCAGAGGAGGAACAGGTAATGGAAATTGTTACTAGTTGGATGGAACAGGGGCTTGAACAAGGGCTTGAACAGGGGCTTGAACAGGGGGCGAAACAAGAGGCTTTAGCTTTGGCTTTGCGGTTACTGCGGAAGCGTTTTAAAGACATTCCACCAGAGTTGGAGACACAGGTACAGCAGTTGTCAACGGCACAGGCGGAGGAGTTATGTGAGGCAGTTTTTGATTTTCAATCACAAGGTGATTTGGTAAAGTGGCTAGAAGAATCTTAACAACTTTATTAAGAACTATCCTAATTGTTGTTCGAGTTCTTGGCGTAAGCGATAGATGATGGTATTAGGTTCAACCTGTTGTAAGATCTCCTGAATAACTGTACTTGCTCCTAAAGACCCCCAACTACAGCCTTTTTCGAGATATGCTTGGGCAGCCTTTCCAACTGCATACGCCCCGTAACCTGCGACTCCACCTTGGGTTAGGGCAAATCCAGCATAAGTCGCGATCGCGCTAGGGTTTTCCATCGCAGTCACCACCGCAGCAGAACTTTTCCCCAATCCCAACAAGATACTCGTACCAATGCTAGTAAATAATGTCAATCCCCCACTGATGATGATTTTACGCCAGAGTTTCCCCGCATCATAACTGGTCATTGGTAGCCCGTAGAGCCTCGCTAAAGCCCGAATTAAGGCAAGATCTGCCACAGTCCCCCCGACAAAATCAAAGACAGCAATCGGATTTACTGCCACCGCTAAAGCCTTATATTTACTATAATTCCAGATGATTTCTTCAGCTTGGCTAGAGCGATGTTTGAGAGTTTCAATCGCGATCGCGCTTTCCGCATTTCTCGCTTGAAATAAAGCATTTAAAGCCAACAGAGACTTTCCCTCTTGATTAAGTAAGTCCAATATTTTCTGTTTCAGTTCATCTACTTGTGGTGGTGGCGTTTCCCACTCATGAGTCACCCGACCATCTTGCCATTCTATCCTTACCTTCACAGGAGCAGGTTCAGCAGCTACTAAAATAATCTCATCTGTTGATAGTAAGGGCATTTCTTTCCCTAACTGTTGCAATTGCTGATAAATATCCTGGCGATCTTTCTCAGGATAGAGGTCAATCTTATTAAATACCAAAATTAACGGCTTGTGACTTTGGCGCAATTCACACAAAGCTTCATATTCCGTGCGCGTAATATCGCCAGCAACAATAAATAAAATCAGATCCGCTTGACGCATCACCTCCCTCGCCATTTGCGCCCTTTCCTCCCCTGCAATTTCATCTAGCCCTGGGGTATCAATCAGTTCTATCTGTAGCTTCTCCCCTGGGGGAGTCCAGCGTACTGCTTTGGGCCAACGAGTCACCCCATGCACCGCCCCCGTTTCCAAGACCTTCTGCCCCAATAAGGCATTAACCACCGTAGATTTACCCCGACTGACTAAGCCAAAAGTAGCAATTTTAATTACCTTCTGATCTAACTTTTCTAAAGCAGACTTGAGGATCTGTAATTGGGGACGTACCGCAGCTTGTAGCTCCATATCGGGGGGATGCGAACCATGACGGCGAAAGTTGCCATACCAGGATAAAGCTTGTTGTAAGCTGGCACGGGCTTGATTGAGATGGCTTTCAGAGGGAGATGTGGCTTTGGGTAAATTCAAGAGAGTAGTTCAGTAATCCTGCAACGGGGAATCGGGAATAGTTCTAGTGAAAATGCACTTCTCAAAACTTTGACCCCCCTTAATTATATTTTGAACTATCCCAAGTGTTTTCGTACTGCTATATTATTATGAAGCTACTCGAAGCTTCGTTAAACGCCTGATTCAGAATATAGATATAGTGAAATTAAATCAAGCTATTGGGTTATTTGCATTAATTGCTTCCTTCTTTATTCTCTGGCAGATTCGACAGTTAGTTCTGTTAGTCTTTGCTGCGGTTGTTTTAGCGACTGCTTTAAATCAACTGGTTGAGAAATTGCAAAAATGGAACTTTTCCCGTACTCAGGCGGTTTTTACTAGCACCTTGGGCTTACTAGCAATTTTTAGCGTCTTATCTCTCCTGATTATTCCCCCCTTCATTGAACAGTTTCAGAAATTACTCGAACTGCTACCTAATAGTTTGAGACTGATTCAAGGATTTTTAGATCAGCTAGAGGCGCAATTTGCAGATGTTGCTTTTATTAATATTCCAGATATTGCAACCCTGATTTCCCAACTACAGAACTTTATTACTCAATTTCTTGAACGGACGATAGACTTATTTTCCGCTTCTGTCACTATATTTTTACAGATCATTTTAGTTATCTTTTTGACCCTGGTTTTCCTTGCTAATCCTCGCCCCTATCGCCTGTTATTTGTCCGTATCTTTCCTGTCTTTTATCGCAAACGGGTTCAAGAAATCCTCTCTCTCTGTCAAGTCTCTCTGGGTGGCTTAACGATTGGTCTGATGATCAATATGTGCTTTATTGGGGTCATCAGTGGGATTGGTTTAGTTATTTTGCAAGTTCCCCTCGCCCTGGCTCATGGTATCCTGGCAGGTGTTTTTAATCTTATTCCTAATATTGGTCCAACTCTAAGTGTGGTTTCACCGATTGCAGTTACCCTTTTAGATGAACCCTGGAAAGCAGTCCCGATTTTAATTCTTTATCTTGTTGTCCAACAAATAGAGAGTTATTGGTTAACCCCAACGGTGATGGCGAAACAAGTTTCTCTTTTACCTGCGGTGACGCTGACCGCTCAACTTGTTTTTGCTTCTTTGTTTGGTATTTTAGGGTTAATTATCGCCCTTCCCTTAACAGTGGTGTTTAAAACTTGGATGGAGGAGGTCTTGTTTAAGGATATTTTTGATCAATGGGGGTGATTCGCAAATTTTGGATGAGAACAGGCATTATATACTTAGATGTTGATTGAAATTTTTTTGACAAGCTATGTTTCAAAACTGCTTAATTTGCACCGACTTTTCAGATGGTTTAGACCGCCTAATTAATTTTATTCCTAGTTTTGCTGCTGCTGGCGTTAAGCAACTTGTCTTTTTACACAGTGTTCCTCTCTGGACGGAAGGGGAAGTCCCACGAGTGGATGAAGATAAAATACAAAAAGCCCAAGAAAAACTTGCTCCAGCTTTAGAGAATGTACCGCAAGGTATGGTGGTGAAGATTGAAACTCCTTCTGGTCGTCCCACTGATACTATTCCGCGTATCCTCAAACAATATTCTTTTGATGTTATTGTGACAGGAACGCCAATCCGTAGCCTTCTTGAGGAGAAATTTGTGGGAAGTACCAGTATTGGACTGGGGAAATTAACCTCAACTCCACTGATGATTTTGCGTCCTCAATTAATCTCAACTTATACCTGTGAGGAACTTAACTTGCGGTGTGAGCATCTCTGGCGTTATCTTCTTGTTCCTTACAATGATAGCGAGGCTGCTCGTTATCTAGTTAAGAGAGTTAAAGACAATGTTCAAAGTAACCCAGATAGCACCCTGAAAGAGTGTATGCTGCTTTGGGTTGTTGATGATAGTCACCGTCGTAGTATACCGATTGAACATCGTATTAAAGAAGCTGAAGACAAGTTAGCGCAGGTGAAGGAAGAGTTGGAAACGGTAAATCTCATCGTTCATACTCAAGTTCGGCGTGGGAATCCTGTCTTGGAAGTATTAAATGCAGCCCAAGTTTATGATATCAGCGCGATCGCGCTTGGGGACGACTACCGCGCCAGTATCTTGGAGTGGACTGTAGCGAGTTTTGCTAACGAAGTCTTGCGTCGTAGTTGGTTTCCTGTCCTCTTCTTCTCACCCAAAAAGTAAGTTTATTTTATTTGGAACATAAATATAATGAAAATTCCTCTCTGGTCTTGTCTGAGTTTGTTGCTATTGGTGGTTGCTTGTGAAAGTCCCGTTGAGGGGAGAAATGAAACTGGAGGATCAGACTCCTCTACAAACCAGGAATCGGTAATTGCGTCAGAAAACACTATTTCTGATCAGGGTATCGGTAAAGCCCGTCTAGGCATGACTTTGGGGGAGTTGAAAGCAGAGTTAGGGTCACAAGCGGAATTTGTGGTGGAGTCTTCCTTTATGGTCGATCTTGACGCGATCGCGGTTCGTCAAGGAGGAGAAACTTTATTTTATTTGGTATATGGAAGTTGGGAGACCCTTGGGGATAATGACCCGATTACGATGATTTTTACCGATAATCCCAAGTTCAGTACCGCCGAGGGATTAGCACATGGGATGACGATTCAAGAAGCGGAGGAGATTTATGGACAAGCAACCCTTAATTATAACACCGATAATGAAATGAGGGAATATGTCGATTTTGCGAACGCGGGTTTGTCTGGTGTTGATTTTCCCCGTCTTAGTTTCCGTGCTTATCGCGAAGAAGGTCAGTTTGCGGGGATTTATGGTGAAGCGACAGAAGATGGCTCTTATTATGAAACTAACCAATTTCATCCCGATGCTACCATTGGCATGATTGTGCTCGATGCTGGACCATTAGAATATCAAGATAACACTAGTGGACTAATGCAACCAGAGACAGATTGTGCTGATCCGATGGGGACATCCGCAAGGCGAAATTGTGCAGAATTAGCTTATCAAGAACGCGATCGCGAACTGAACCAAACCTATCAAGAATTAATTGCTACTTTAGATAGTAGCGACAGAAAGCAAATAACTAACGCCCAACTAGCTTGGCTTAAATTCCGTGATGCTAATTGCGCCTATGCTGCTGACCCTGAAGCTGAAATAATCGAACCTGCTTTGCTAAATACTTGTCTTGCGACCATGACAGAAGAACGTACCACCCAACTTGCTGCTGCGATTGGTCCAGATAGCATTTTACGCTCAACAGAAGGTGTCAGTAGTAGTAGCAGTCTAGGAGTTGTTACCGTTGACGGTCAAGAAATTGACTGTGGTAGTCCTCAAGCCACTCCTGAGATTACCTATTGTGCTGGTCTTGCTTATGAAGACATAGATCAAGAACTCAACTCAGTTTATCAACAAGTCAAGGGAAATTTAAGCTCTGCTGGTCAACAAAAGTTAATTAAGGCGCAACAAGCTTGGATTCCCTTTCGAGATCAACATTGTGAATTTGCAGTACGAGAAGCTTTGGGGGGAACGGGTTATAGTGCTTACCTTTTTGCTTGTTTAGAAGGTATTACTCGCAGCAGAACAAATGATTTATGATAACCGGATGGGTGGATGCTACCATTTTAGTTATCCCCTATTCCCTAGCAGTATCCTCTTCTGAAGAAGCTGGGTTTGCAACTTATGATTTTCCCTGACTTTTCTGACTTTTCTATTCTGGCACAACAAGGCAATTTTATTCCCGTTTATCAAGAATGGGTTGCGGATCTAGAAACTCCTGTTTCCGCTTGGTATAAGGTTTGTGCTGGACAACCCTATAGCTTCTTACTTGAATCTGTGGAAGGGGGGGAAAGTCTGGGACGTTATAGTTTTTTGGGCTGTGACCCGATGTGGGTACTTTCTGCGAGGGGTGAGAAAACCACCCAAACTGATCGCGCTGGGAAGGTGACGGAATATAAAGGTAATCCCTTTGATATTGTTGAGCGTTGTTTGGCTTCGATTAAACCGATTAAGTTACCACAACTACCTTCTGGAATTGGGGGATTGTTTGGCTTTTGGGGCTATGAGTTAATTAACTGGATTGAACCGAAGGTTTCTATCTATCCTGATGGTGATGCGGATTTACCAGATGGGGTTTGGATGCAGGTAGATAACTTGATTATTTTTGATCAGGTGAAGCGGAAGATTTGGGCGGTTGCGTATGCAGATTTGCGCGATCGCGATAAAGATATCAAGATAGCATATCAAGAAGCAAAGGATCGTGTTTCTGGTTTAGTTAATAAACTACAATCTCCTCTTCCTTCCCAAGCCCAACCTCTAGAACTACGTTCCCCTGACGATAATCAAAAGTTAGATTTCCGCAGCAATACCTCCAAGGAGAAATTCTGCGCTAACGTCACCACAGCCAAGGAATATATCAGCGCAGGGGATATTTTTCAAGTTGTCCTTTCCCAACGTCTGCAAGCGGATTATAGCGGTCATCCCTTTGATCTTTATCGTTCTCTACGCCTGATTAATCCTTCCCCCTATATGGGCTATTACCAATTTCAAGATTGGCAAATTATCGGTTCATCCCCAGAGGTGATGGTCAAGGCGGAAAGAACCCCTGAAGGGAAGATGGAAGCGTCTGTGCGCCCGATTGCAGGAACAAGGCGGAGGGGTAAGAATCATAAGGAAGATGAAGCTTTAGGGAAGGAGTTACTCGCTGATCCCAAGGAAGTCGCAGAACATATCATGTTAGTGGATTTAGGGCGTAATGATTTGGGACGGGTTTGTAAAAATGGGACAGTTCGGGTCGATGAGTTGATGGTGATTGAACGTTATTCCCATGTTATGCACATTGTTAGTAATGTGGTAGGGGAGTTGGACGATGCTAAGACAACTTGGGACTTATTAAAAGCCTGTTTTCCTGCTGGTACGGTGAGTGGTGCGCCCAAAATTCGGGCGATGGAGATTGTTCATGAACTAGAACCAGAAAGAAGGGGCGTTTATTCTGGGGTTTATGGCTACTATGATTTTGAGGGACAATTAAATAGCGCGATCGCGATTCGGACGATGGTAGTCCGTCCCCAAGGAGATAATCAGCATCTTGTCTCTGTTCAAGCAGGCGCAGGTTTAGTAGCTGACTCTGAACCAGAAAAAGAGTACGAAGAAACCCTGAATAAAGCCAAAGGACTTCTCGAAGCTATTCGTTCTTTATGTCCTTGAACTGAATCTTTGGCGTAATTTCATAAGTTAAGATCCACCCCAACCCGATGGGCGCAAGCAAACCCCGAAAACGCCACCGCATTCAAACCCTGACCAGGAAAAGTGCTATCCCCCACACAATATAACCCAGGAATTGCAGTCTTATTAAAAGGCATCGTCAACAACCCAGGTAACTTCTTACGAGGAATCGGACCATAAGTACCGTCATCCCTTCCCAGGAAACGGCGATGGCTGCGAGGAGTCCCCACTTCTTTATAATCTAAACCTGCTTCTAAACCAGGAATAATACTTTCTAATCGCTTAATTAAACGCTGTGCAGAATCTTCCTTTTTCTCGTTATACTCCTGGGTGGTTAATCCTTGCCAATCTTCCAACCAACTAGGTGTAAAAGTATGAATAATATGATAGCCTTCTGGGGCGAGATCTGGATCTAAAAGGGTGGGAATCGAAACAAAAATAGTTCCTTCAGGGTCTTCCATCTGCTGCCAATCTTCTAATAAGATATGATGACATTCGATATCGGTCGGTAATACCTCTGCTTTCACCCCTAAATGAATACTCAAAAAGCTAGGAGACTTTTTATAACGCTTGCGCCACTGTTTCTCTTTCTTCGGTAAATCTGCTTCTGGTAATAACTTCTCAAAGGTATCCCAACGAGTAGCATTAGAGATAATTCGTTTTCCATAATACTCCTCACCAGTGGTTAGTTGTACTCCCACCGCTTTACCCTTCTCCATCAAGATTTTCTTAACCCTCGCCTTATATTGAATCTCCCCTCCAGATTTTTCTAGCCCCTCAACCAACTTCTCAGCAATTTTTCCCACTCCTCCTTTCGGGTAATTAATTCCCCCATAATGGCGGTCAGAAAAGACCATTCCCGCATTAATCATCGGGGTTTTATCCGCAGGAACAACTGACCAGCAGTAACATTCCATATCAATAAACTTGAGAAGTTCAGGGTCTTTAATATAGCGACGGGCGATATCTCCCGCATTTTGGGGTAAATATTTTACTAAGCCCAGACAAGCAAGGGGATGCTGAAAAAAGACACGCATCAAGTAACGAGGTTCTTCGAGAGATAACAACTCCATGACATTGAGACAGTTAAAAACTTGCCAACACTCGTCATAAAAGCCACGAATTCCCTTTTCTTCTTGAGGAAACTTAGTAATTAGTTCTTGCAAAAATTTCTCATAATCTCGATGGACTTTCAATTCTAATCCTGGTAGATGGTAATGAATCTGTACAGGGTCAGGAATAGTTTCGAGACTGACATCCACCGCATCTAAAGCGCGGGTGAGGAGATTAGTTGTCCCTTCGCTACCAAAACCAAAAATCATTGACGCACCGACATCAAAGTGATAGCCTTCTCGTTCAAAGTAACCCGAACTACCACCAGGAATAATATAGCTTTCTAGCACCAAAACTTTAGCACCTTTAGCAGCGAGTTGAGTTGCGGTGACTAAACCGCCAATGCCTGAACCAATGATAATAGCATCGTATAAGGAGGAATTTGCTGTCATTATATCTCTAAAAATAACCTGATTCAATCCTTTCCATTATCGGTCATTTCTTCCCCATTTCCCGATGTATTGGCAAAAAAAAGGGAACTAGCCTGCTTGCTGCGTAGCCAGTTCCACCTGCCGATTTTTTATGAGAGGAGAACACTTGTTAGAAACTATAACGTTATTGAATAATAATGTCAATATTAATGATATAATTTCTCAATATTGCTGGGTGAGACGACGAAGAATTCAAGCAAATTTGTATCGAGATCAGGAAAATTCTCTATTTTTCTCAGTATCTAAACCGTAAAAGGGTATGATAAAGCAGTGAAGATACGATGAAACTGACTAACCGACAAAGCCTATGACGTTACAACTGCGCGTGTATGTACCGGATCACCCTTTAATTAAACATTGGCTTACGGTGGCTCGCGATCGCGATACTCCCCCAGTTTTATTCCGCAGTGCCATGGTAGAGTTAGGACGTTGGCTCACCTACGAAGCTTGTCGTCACTGGCTACCCACCATAGAAACCACCGTAGAAACCCCCCTCGCAGCCACATCAGGGACAGTAATCAATCCCCAGTTACCCCTTGCCATTATCCCAATCTTACGGGCAGGATTAGCTCTCCAGGAGGGAGCGCAAACTCTTTTACCTTTAGCTTCGACTTACCATCTCGGTTTAGTTCGTGACGAAGACACCTTAGACAATTCCATTTACCTCAACAAGCTTCCCGTAACCTTTGCCCCTAATACCTATATCCTCGTAGTTGACCCCATGTTAGCCACAGGGGGAAGTATGATGACGGCAATGGCGGAAATTACCAAGCGAGGTGGAGATCCCGCTTTGATGCGGATTATTGCGGTTGTGGCTGCACCCCAAGCCTTACAACAACTGAGTCAAAACTATCCAAGTCTGACAGTGTATACAGCTATTTTGGATGAAGGGCTAAATGAAAAAGGTTATATTGTGCCAGGATTAGGAGATGCTGGCGATCGCGCTTTTGGCACTTAAAATAGTAAGAGTATAGTGAGAAAAAAGGAATTATAGATGAGTCAACAAGATGGATTTGCTGGGGGCTTTTTTACGGGTATTGTTGTTGGGGGAATTGTCGGGGGAATCGTGGGCGCGATCGCGTCTGCCAAAACCGCCAATGGGGAAGATAAACTTAAGTTTCGGGAACGATTTAAAGCTGATAATAATTCTCAACTAAGTGGAGATGATAGTATGGAAACTGCCCGTCTTAGTTTAGAAGATAAAATTGCCCAACTCAATAACGCGATCGACGATGTGCGTCAACAACTCGGTGCAGTTAACGGTCATTCAGAAGATGAAATCCAATAAATTCTTTGGTATTTGAGGTTTGTGATAACCGAACAATAGCCCGATGTTGAATTTTTTAAAATTCCGTTAAAATATCAAAAATAACGTCTAAAAAATAATTAAAATAAATATTATGAACCCTGCTTCTTTGATTGCCATCAGCCTCGCTAACTTTCTCGCAATTTACTCAGCACTCCTAATTGTCAGGATTCTTTTAAGTTGGTTTCAAAATGCTAACTGGGCGCAGCAAATCATGTCTTTCTTAAGTCCCATCACCGACCCCTACTTAAATATTTTTCGTTCTTTTATTCCACCTCTGGGAGGACTTGATCTCTCCCCCATTCTTGCTATCCTATCTCTACAACTACTGATGGGATTTTTGCCTCCAGCAACTTTATTTTAAGTGGATTGTCAACATCCAGCAGTTTGACCTCAAAACCGAGGTTGAACTCTACCTGTAAAGCCAGAAGCCTTGAACTGCTCTAATTTTAAGGGCAAAGCTTCATTTTCTGGCACAGAAATCCGAATCTCAAAATCACTTTCTCCAGGGGGAACAGCATTAATTGAACCCACACGAGTCCTATTTTGCATCACTGGATTGCCATTAGCATCATAGATACGACCATACACATCAGCATCATAAACAGGTTTACCAGAGGAATTGGTTGCCTTACCAATCACCATATAACAAGTTGCAGCCCTAGCAGCACCACCACTCGTCACCATCCCTTCCGTAAGTTCAGGAGGACAATCAGTGTAATCCAGATCAGAGAGTTTAATTTGAGTAATAGCTGAAGCTGAGGGAGTTACAACCCAACTTGCTAAAGAGAAAAAACAGCTAACAACAACAACGACTAATGCTTTTAATTTCATAAGTGTATTATCCATAAATAACAGCAAACTTCATCTCTCAGCTTATCGCGAAATTCTGTTCTCTGGGTCAAGATTTTAAGATCTTTAATGGCTATGAAAGAAACGGATCTCAAAACGGCTTTACAAGCTGCTTTTACCAAAAAGAAAGGGTCAAAAGCCCCGTCTTTTTAGGACGGCTTTTCTAGTTTTGGGTTATACGTAGAAAACATTGGTTCATTTCCTGAAGATGATAACCCTTAACTACCAGTACAAGCTCATATTAACAGCAGAACAGGTATCCACTATTGATAATTGGTTGGATACCTGTCGCTCTGTTTATAACTATGCACTGTGTGAACGGAAGGATTGGGTTAATTCTAGATCATGCCGAATAGACCGATGCTCCATCAGGGGCGAGTACATCATCCCTGTAGATAGGCAAAGACCAACTTATGCCAGCCAATGCAAGTCTTTAACTCAGGCGAAAAAGGAAAACCCTAATCTCAAGATCCCTCAGTCACAGGTTCTACAGCAAACTCTAAAACAGCTTGAGACTGGATTTGTGAATATGTGGGAAAGAGGCTTTGGGTTTCCTCGGTTTAAAAAGAGGATGAGATCTTTCTGTTTTCCTCAAGTCAAGCCCGACTCAGTTAAAGATAATACTATTTTTCTTCCTAAAATCGGTTTGGTTGAGTTCAGGAAATCAAGAGAAATTCCTGAAGG
>JBBQDV010000084.1:0-11965 GCA_038320005.1 Cyanophyceae cyanobacterium | reverse complement strand
TTGATTTCAGAGTTTTACGAAGTTTTAGGAGAAGTCTATGAAAGTTAAATATCTATCGACAATTGCAATAGTTTCTGTTTTGGGGCTAGGATTGGTTGTGGGTTGTGCAAATCCCTGCGCTGGTGCTGACCCATCTTCTGGTAGTTCTCCCACTAAAGAAAATCCTTGTGCTTCTAAAGAAAATCCCTGCGCTTCTAAAGAAAATCCTTGTGCTTCTAAAGAAAATCCCTGTGCTTCTAAAACAGTTAATAATACTAATCAAAGTTCAGCTAAACCTGTGTTTACAGAAAATGGGATTGCTATTAAAGGTACTGATCCTGTAGCCTATTTCCAAGAACAAAAACCTGTTGCTGGTAGTTCAGAGTTCTCTCATCAGTGGAATAACGCAACTTGGCATTTTTCTAGTGCGGAAAATCGTGATCTTTTTGTAGAAAATCCCCAAGCTTATGCACCTCAGTATGGCGGTCATTGTGCTTGGGCTTTAGCACAAGGCGATCTTGTTGAGATTGATCCTAATGCTTGGAAAATAGTTGATGGTAAACTTTATTTAAACTTTGATCGTCGTGTTCAACAAAAATGGGAACGGGATATCCCAGGTTTTATCACTAAAGCAAATCAGCATTGGTCTACGGTTTAAACTTATTTAGAGTCTTGCTAAACTGCGAAGTAGGGAGGAGTGCGACCATCTTGGTCGCTACCTAATACCCAATTATTGCTATACCAATGTTATTGTTTCGACCTTTTTTAAAGCGGTTTTTAAAAACTCGCAAGGGTATTGTTTTTAATTCACTCCAGGTTAGCTTAACCGTTGGGGTTGCTTCCTTTATGGCGATAGGTTTGGGGGGGACATCACTCTGGACAACATGGAGAATGGAAAAGATTCTGGTCAATACTTATAAACAAGACGTTTTTTATATTGCTAATCGCTTTCCTGATGATGTTTTAACTTATAGTGAAGATGAAATCGCGATCGCGGGAGTTCAACCTGCTATCAATAATCTCTCAACAGATGAGGTTTGGCTATGGATTGAAAACGGTAATGAGGAAACAATCGCTCAATCTATGGCGTTAAGTAATCGCAGTGATCAACTATTACAACAACTTCAGTCTTTACCTACTAATATTTTGATCCCCCAGGTTTATAACTTGGAGGGACGCTATGTCATTTTTTGCAGTATCCCTCTAGTTGTGAAAGGAACTAATTTGGGTAATCTCTTTGTTACTCAAGATGTTACCAGAGATCAAATGATGTTACTGGCTTTGATACATAGTCTGTCGATTACCAGTATTTTAGCGGTTTTAATTACAACTATTGCCGTTAGCATTTATATTAAGCGTTCCCTGCGTTCCCTGCGTCAGATGAGCCAGTTAGCAGGTGATATTACCCCCCAAAACCTCACTGAAGCCCGTTTACAACTAGAACACGCCCCCCAGGAGGTACGAGAGTTAGCCCAAGCTTGTAATACTGTTTTCTTGAGTCTCTCGGAAACCTGGGAACAACAACGCCAGTTAGTGAGTAATGTTTCCCATGAGTTACGTACTCCCTTAACGATTGTGAAAGGATATATCCAAAGTTTGTTACGTCGAGGGGATAATCTCACGGAAGCACAACGGGAAGCCTTGACGGTAACAGCAGTGGAAGCAGAACGCACTATTCAATTATTACAAGATTTACTCGATTTAGCCAGAGCAGAAAGTGGCGCAACACATCTACAGGTAGAACTTTTTATTCTCAATGATCTTGTTGCGGAAGTGGTAGGAATGTCAAAACAGGTTAGTCAACGGGAGATTTGTATGGTCTTTCCTGATCTTTCGATTAGGATGAATACGGATCGCGATCGCGTTAAACAAGTCTTGATAAACTTAATTGATAACGCCCTCAAATATTCCCCTGAAAATGAGCCTGTCACTGTGGCAATTATACCTGAAAATAAGGTAGTTAATATCGAAGTGCGCGATCGCGGTTATGGTATCCCCCTCATCCAACAAAACCGCATTTTTGAAAGATTCTATCGAGTTGATGAAGCCCGTACCCGTTCTGGTGGTTGTGGTCTGGGACTCGCAATTGTTAAAACTCTCCTTGAACAAATGGGTGGTAGTATTACCGTAAGATCTCAACCGCATCAGGGTAGTACCTTTATCATTACGCTACCGATGATTTAAGTTCGGGGTTAAGCAAAAATTATGGATGCACATATTTTAATTATTGAAGATGAAGTCAATCTCGCCCGATTTATCGAGTTAGAACTTAACTGTGAGGGCTATAAAGTTAGTATTGCGGGCGATGGCTTAACAGGTTTAACCAAAGTAAGAGAAACCCAACCAGATCTAATTCTCCTCGATTGGATGCTTCCAGGGATAGAAGGGGTGGAAATCTGTCGCCGTTTGCGAGAAACTGGAGAAAGAGTCCCCATAATTTTCTTGACTGCAAAAGATGATGTGCGCGATCGCGTTTTGGGTTTAGATGCGGGCGCAAATGACTATGTACTCAAACCCTTTAGTATTGAAGAATTACTCGCCAGAATTAGAGTCCATCTGCGTTCCAACTCAGAAGATGAGCAAGAAAAATTACAATTTGAAGACCTCAGCTTAAACCGCATTACCAGAGAAGTTTATCGGGCAAAACGGCAAATAGAACTTACAGTTAAAGAATTTGACTTACTAGAATACTTACTTTCACATCCGCGCCAAGTTCTCACCCGTGACCAAATTTTAGAACGAGTTTGGGGCTATGACTTCATGGGCGACTCTAACATTATTGAGGTTTATGTGCGCTATCTACGCTTAAAATTGGAAACAGAAGACGAAACAAGACTTATCCAAACTGTGCGCGGTGTCGGTTATGTAATGAACAGCAAGGGGTGATGGGGAGAATTGATCAACCCTTAGTTTCGCAAAAAATAAGTTATTTTTCAGCTAACTTTAATCTTTATATATCTTGATATGGGAAGATTAAAAAAACAATTATAATTGCTATGTTTAAACAGAAAAAGGAAAATAAATTTAGGTTAAAAGTTTTTAAAGTGATAGCTCTAATTTTTATAAGTTTAACCAGTGTTATTTTCTTTAGTGATAATCCTGCTTTAGCCCAAGATTTAACTAGTAGCTTTAATCCCCAAGACTGGTTTCGAGAAGCCCTAGCTTGGATTGAAAGCTTAGGCACAATAGGAGTTGTTGCATTTATACTACTGTATATTGCTGCTACTGTTGCCTTTCTCCCTGGCTCAATTCTAACTTTAGGAGCAGGTTTAGTCTTCGGCGTTGTTTTAGGTTCAATATATGTCTTTATCGGCGCAACATTAGGCGCAACCGCAGCATTTTTAGTCGGGCGTTATGTCGCCAGAGGTTGGGTAGCCAAGAAAATAGAAGGGAATGCTAAGTTTGCTGCAATTGATAAAGCAGTATCAAGAGAAGGACTAAAAATTGTTTTATTAACCAGATTATCTCCTATCTTTCCCTTTAACTTATTAAACTATGCTTTTGGCATTACTGGTGTGTCCTTAAAAGACTATTTTATTGGTTCAGTCGGAATGATTCCAGGGACAATGATGTACGTTTACCTTGGTTCTTTAGCTGGAAACCTAGCATTAATTGGCACAGAACAACAAGAAGGTGATCCTACAGTGCAATGGATACTCAGGATTATGGGTTTCATTGCTACCGTTGCTGTTACTATTTATGTAACTCGTATCGCCAGAAAAGCATTAAATGAAGAAGTTTTAGATGAAGAAACTAGTGAAGCTAACCCAGAACTATAACTTTGGATTCATATTTCCCGAATCACTAATATAACTAGTTTAGATCATATTTTTTATCAAAATTTAATTAATAAAAGGGGTCAATCATGGTACAATCTCACTTTCAAAATGTTGATATTACACCAATGGATGAACATAATAAAAAATTAGTTTCCTATGTCCATCCCCCTGAATGGGTAAACCCTCAACCGACTCAACCCTATGATTTAGTAGTCATAGGCGCAGGAACAGCAGGATTAGTAGTTGCAGCAGGGGCAGCAGGTTTAGATGTAGGCTTAAAGATTGCTTTAATTGAAAGAAATCTCTTAGGAGGAGATTGCTTAAATGTGGGTTGTGTTCCTTCCAAAGCAATTATTCGTTCTTCTCGGCTTATTGGTGAGATTTGGAACTCTAGTTCTTTGGGTATAAATATTAATAAAGATAACGTTGAAATCGATTTTTCAGCAGTTATGGAGAGGATGCGAAAAATACGCGCAAAAATTAGCCCCCATGACTCTGCGGAACGTTTTAAAAAGATGGGTATAGATATCTTTTTTGGTCAAGCGCAGTTTACAGGAAAGAATACTATTCAAGTAGAAGATAAAGTTTTAGAATTTGATAAAGCAGTAGTCGCCACAGGCGCAAGCGCAGTACATCCCTCTATTGAAGGCTTAAAAGAAGCAGGTTATCTCACAAACGAAACAGTATTTTCTCTCACTGAACGCCCCAAACATTTAGCCGTAATTGGTGGTGGACCAATTGGTTGTGAATTAGCCCAAGCTTTTAAACGTTTAGGATGTGAAGTAACCCTATTTCATAAACACTCTCATCTATTAAATAAAGAAGATGAAGAAGCTGCGGAAATTGTCCAAAATACTTTTATCACAGAAGGAATTAATTTAGTTTTAAATGCGGAAATAGAACGGGTAAATGGTGGTGAGAATAGCAAAACAATCTCTTACTCTTCAAATCAACAGCCTAACTCGATTACCGTTGATGAAATTTTAATTGGTGCAGGACGCGCCCCGAATGTAAAAGGATTAAATTTAGAAGTAGTAGGGGTGGAGTATGACCAACGTCATGGGGTCAAGATTGATGACAATCTCCAGACAACTAATTCCAAAATCTACGCAGTGGGGGATATTGCGATGAAGTGGAAGTTCACCCATGCTGCGGATGCTGCTGCGAGAATTGTCATCCAAAATGCTTTATTTACTCCCTTTGGGATTGGGAAGAAGAAACTTAGTGATCTAGTTATGCCTTGGGTGACTTATACTAGTCCTGAAATTGCCCATGTGGGGATGTATGCAGAGGGCGCGAAAGAAAAGGGGATTGAGTTTAATACTATTAAAGTAGATTTTGACGATTTGGATCGCGCGATCGCGGATGGAGATGAAGAAGGGTTTTTAAAAATCCACTACCGTAAAGGTTCAGATGAAATCCTGGGCGCAACTATTGTCGCCCCCCACGCTGGCGAAATGATTTCAGAGGTGACAACCGCCATCGTCAATAAAATTGGCTTAGGGGACTTAGCCTCGGTGATTCACCCCTACCCGACCCAAGCAGAAGCTATTAAAAAAGCTGCGGATTTATATCGTAAAACAAAACTAACTTCTCAGACTAAATTTCTCTTAAAACTGCTGAATCGGTTTGCTTAAAATATGTCACCAAAAGTTATGCGGTCTCTCGTTTTAGCCGTGTTTTGAATTAGTAACGACATATTTTTTGCTATTTTCTAACTTAACTAGATTTCATAATAAGGTGATACAGGTTTTATTTATCCTTACCTATTTATTTATACTCAACCAAAACAAGTAAAACTTTTTTTAGCAAGAAAGAACTGGAATTCTCTTCCTAAATCATTAATCGTTACTGCAATTTTAAGTAAATTTACGCAACAAAGGATATTTCTTTAGATATAGTAAATAATCTTAAATAAAAGTTATAATGGTTCACAAGGAAAAACTGTTTTATTGAAAAGTTTAGGAAGAAATAATCTTCCTCAATTTTAGATATAACTCTGCACGTCCTATACAATTTAAACTTAAATTATGAATAATCCTAGAAATAATAATGACCCTGATCAATCTAACCTTGAGTTAGATGAAAATATCAATAATCGGGTTGCAAAACCAGCCGTAAATGAGGTTACAACACCCCAATCTCATCAAGATAGTTATGTTCAGGGTCGCGTCACTGAAAAGCATATTCAAGAAAACGAACGCGCTGTTCGCGAAGACCGAGACACTGCTTGGGGTCCAATCATCGGTATTGTCCTTGGCTCTTTAGTCGCCTTGGGTATAGCTAGTATGTTCATATTCTCTCCTCGAGAAGAGAGTGATACTATCATTGTGCCTCCTGCTGTTGAAGATTCCTCAGAGATAGAACCAGAACCCTCACCAACGATTATCGATAGAACTAGAGAAACAATCCGAGAAGTACCTGTTCCGTCAACTCCAGAGCAACCAGATGTCAACATAAATGTTCCCCAAGGAGACTCTTCTCCAGCACCAGCACCAGCACCAGCACCAGCACCAAGCACAACCAATAATACTAATATTGAGGTTACGCCTTCTCAACCCCAAAGTTCGCCAGATGCACCAGCACCATCACCAGAACCTACTCCAGAACCAGAACCAGCAGATAGTAACCAACCTCAGTAACCACAGTAATTAAAAAGTTGAAATTCTCTAAGAATAACAGCTTTTGCTTGACAAAAAAGTCCCCTTATCAGAAGAGGACTTTTTTTCTTGTACTTAGTTTATTTTTAAAGCAAAAAGGTAAACCTAACGGTCAACCGAACCCATGATAATATCAATACTTCCCAAAATAGGCATGATATCTGCAACTTTCACACCCTTAAGAAGTTGGGGTAAAATTTGCAGATTATTGAAATCTGGGGCGCGAATCTTCCAACGCCAGGGGAAAACATTATCATTACCGATAATAAATATTCCCATCTCGCCTTTTCCTGTTTCAGTGCGGACGTAATGTTCCCCAGCAGGAATTTTAAAAGTAGGTGGCACTTTTTTTGCAATAAACTGATATTCAAAGTCATTCCACTTTGACTTTTTCCCTTCAGCGAGACGTTTAGCTTCCAGATTTTCGTAAGAACCCCCTGGAATCTGCTGACAAGCTTGGCGAATAATCTTCACCGACTCTCGCATTTCCCGAATCCTGACTAAATAACGGGCGAAACAATCCCCTGCGGTTTCCCACTGGATATCCCAATCGAGTTCGTCATAGCATTCGTAGTGGTCAACTTTGCGTAAGTCCCACTTGACCCCAGAAGCCCGTAACATTGGACCAGAAGTTCCCCAGTTAATCGCTTCTTCTCGGCTAATTGTCCCTACTCCTTCCACCCGACGACGGAAAATCGGGTTATTGGTAATTAGCTTTTCATATTCATCTACCTTGGGGAGGAAGTAGTCACAGAAATCTAAGCATTTCTCAAGCCAACCATAGGGTAAATCTGCTGCAACTCCACCAATACGGAAATAGTTGTTGTTAACCAGGCGATACCCCGTCGCAGCTTCCCAAAGGTCATAAATTAATTCCCGTTCGCGGAAGATGTAGAAGAAGGGAGTTTGCGCCCCCACATCCGCCATAAATGGACCTAGCCACAACAGGTGATTAGCGATGCGGTTCAATTCCAGCATGATGACGCGGATATATTGGGCGCGTTTAGGCACTTCAATATCTGCGAGTTTTTCGGGGGCGTTGACAGTAATCGCTTCGTTGAACATCCCTTCTGCGTAGTCCCAGCGACTCACATAGGGGACATACATGACGTTGGTACGGTTTTCGGCAATCTTCTCCATGCCTCGGTGGAGATAGCCAATAACAGGTTCACAATCAATTACGTCTTCACCGTCGAGGGTGACAATTAGACGCAAGACACCATGCATGGAAGGATGATGAGGACCCATGTTGAGAATCATGGGTTCGGTTCTAGTCTCTATTTGTGCCATAAGTCAGCAATAATCACACTATGTATTTCTAATATATAGTCCTTTGGATCTCCTTGGAGACGCAAATAAGGGCTTTAATCTTTGCTTTTGAATAATAGGAGCAAGCCTTTCTAGGATAACAAATGTTTACATTTACTGAGTTTATACTTGAGAAAAATAAAGTTTATTTGCAATCTCTTGTCATGGTCAGCAGAAGTGTTAGATTAATAAGTGAAGCAACTAAAGCTTCCCTGGCAGATACAACAGCAAGATTAAGTACATTTAGTTTAAAAGAGGTAAAAAAGCTGTTTCAATTAACGTCTGTCTCGCTTAAACAAATAACAGCAATCAGCCAAGAAGCTGCAATTTCCTAAAATAGGTTATAGGGAGCAATGCAACTGAAATCTTCAGTTCATCTCCAGATAGTATTAATTACAAAGGGAATTACTCAGGCACTTGGTTTTGGTTGCTGTTATTGCGATCAATAGCTAATGATTTTCAGGTAAAGAAGCTATTGGGGCGCAAATAAGATTTCTTTGTTCTAAATAACGCGCTACTCGCAAAATCAAGGCTTCATCATAGGGCGCAGCAATGATTTGAACTCCTAAAGGTAGCTGATTGGGGCGATGTATGGGAACAGAAAGAACGGGTAAACCAATTAAAGAAAGGGGTTGAGTAAAGCGTCCCAGATTTGCTCGCACAGGAACTTCTTCTCCAGCAATGACCATTGTTTTGGTTGTTAATTTGGGAGCAACTGTAGGTATGGTGGGGGCGAGGATAATATCTACATTTTGGAACACTTCTCGAACGCGATCGCGATACCAATGCCGAAACCTTTGCGCTTGAATGAACCAATTTCCAGGAATTAACGCCCCAGCGAGAAGACGATCGCGATTCAGGGGATCAAAATCTTGAGAACGCGATCGTAAAACTCTTAACTGCAAGTTAGCAGACTCCGCAGCAGTAATAATATCAGCAGCAGCCCTCGCCCGTTCCGACTCTGGGAGAATAACCCGACCCAAACCTCGATTCATCCTTCTCTCCTCATTCAAGGCTTGCGCTATTATTTCCACCACAGCTAAGGCTTCCGATTCCGCCCCTTGCGAAAAATAACCCTCCGCTACTGCAATCCGCAAATCTTCAATCCCTAAATTCACCTGGGGGACAGTGGGTTCAGGGGGAAGATTACTCACCGCTGGGTCACAGTAATCATCACCTTGGAGAAAATCATAAGTCGTGGCAATATCACGTACTGAACGCGCTAAAATCCCCACATGATCTAAGCTACTGGTAAATAATATCGTTCCTGCTCGCGAAATTCGTCCGTAAGTCGGCTTAAAGCCATATATCCCTGACAAGGCTGCGTTTACACGCACTGAGCCGTTCGTATCTGTTCCCAGAGCAAAAGTAACCAAACCACTAGCTACCGCAGCAGCAGAGCCTTCACAGACGCGAGTGAGGTCATGGGGATTAGGGGTTGTCCCATAGTGTTTATTTTTCGTCACAAAGCCATTAGCGGACTCGTCCATATTTAAAGCCCCGACCAACACAGCACCAGCTTGTTTAAGCCTAGCGACAGCACTCGCATCAGCCTTCGCAGGGGGGTTCTCTTCATTGATTCTTGATCCCGCTAAAGTTGTTACTCCGCTAATATCAAAGAGATTTTTCACCCCAAAGGGTACTCCTGCTAACGAACCAATCGGTGCAGATTCTTCAATGGCTTTATCTAACCTAGCAGATTGTATTTGAGCGGATTGAGTTGTGATTGTGGTGAAGCAATTCAGTGCGGAATTTTTCTGGTCAATTTGAGCTAAGGTAGCATTAAGAACTGATGTAGCACTTACTTCTCCTCTCCGAATTGCAGTAGTGGTAGTAAAGGCATCAACTTTAGGTAAAGACAAGCTCATTTTGGGCAATTTATAAAATCAAAAAAATCAAGACTTTGCTTTCTGTTAGTTTACGTGAATTAGGAGCAATTAAACCGAAATATTGTAATATTTACTCATTCATATTGCGATAGGTTGCGACTGCTGAGGGGGAAATACGGTTGAGATAACGGAAAATCCAATATTTTAATACCGTGTCTAAGATTACGGGGAAAGTCGCAATAAAAAGGAAATCAAATTGGTGACTTCCTGGTAAAGCAAAATGTCGAGCAATTCCTTCTAACACTACTTCCCAACCGTGGGGGGAGTGATAACCAACAAATACATCGGTAAATAAGATAATTAAAAAGGCTTTTGCTGAATCACTCAAACCATAGAGAATTTCGTCCATAAATGATTTGAGAACTGCAATTTCCCGTTTACTAAAATAGATAACCCCAATAAAGCCAACTAGGGAAAATAAATCAGCAAAAATATTCTCAATGCCATCTGCACCTGTACTACGATATTGCAAAGCTATTTCTGAAGCTCTTTCTCTGACAGCCGTTTCTATTTCAGCGGGGCTAAGTTCAGGAGTTAAACCAATAAGACCTTTGAAGCGAAGATTTTCTTCATAAGTCCTTAATTCAGACAAGGCATTTTCTTCTAGATCTTGATTAACAAAAAGAACTTGCTGTTCTTGAATTATATAGTTTTCGACAAGGGGAGCAATGATAAATGTTTTTGTGATTTGGTGAGTTAAAAGGGGGACTATAATTAAAATAAGTAGAAAACGAATTGAAATAGAAGTCTTATTACGAGACTGGCGATAATTTTGAATGACTTGTTGTTCTGCTTCATCAGATTGAGGATCGATATCTTGCCTAATTCGATTCAAGGTTCTTAGAATAGAGCGAGGCACTATACCCGTTTTATCAGAAATAGTGGAAATGTCAGTTTCCTCTTGGTTTAAGTTACTACTCACTCTTATTTGTGATAGCTTCCCCTCTGTTGAAATGACTCTTCTTTCGCCATTTTCATTGACTTCTCGATTTGCAGCAATTTCTTGGCGATTTTTCCCAGACTCGTTTTTAACTAAAGCAACAGAAGATTTTTTCTTTACCTTTTCTATTTCATATTTAGAAATAACGGCATCAATAAAATCGAGCTTTTCAATAATAATAGAAGGCAGTTCGCGAAATTCAAAATCGTTATCTTGATCAAGATCTGCTTTAGTCCTTCCCCCAGCCCGACTTCTCGCCAGTCTCATAAAAGAATTACTCGCTTTAAATTCCTTTAGGCGAAACTTGGCAGTTTTGATATATTGGTTGGTATCCGCACGAAAATACGCGATCGCGCTTTTGCCATATTCCCCGTATTCAGAGGAAATTGCGCCTCCCCCAAAATGCTCATCTTCAATGGCTTTAATCTTCAAAGCACACTGATAAGCTTGATCTAATGCCCGTTCTGGAGTCCTAAAAAACCAAGCCCGTGCGCTATTAATAATATCTCCAATTTTCATGGACTTGCGTTATACATAGAGATCACCCTTGCCAGTTATAAACTTAAAACCAAAACCCACAAAAAAGTAGTTGTGTCTAGTGTACCGATTTGGATTACGGGTTCAACCCGAAGTGGTAAAACCACCCGCTTAATCGCTGAATTTCAAGATTGGGTAGCAAAAAAACGCCCTCAAACCCCTCATTTAGTCCCAAATAGCCTCGTTCTCGCTGCAAATAACGAAAACCGCAGAATCCTCGCAGACCACCTCTCTGTCGCGGTTGCAGGTACATATCCCGCCCTTGTCAAAACTCCCCTTGGCTTTTTCACTGAGGAAGTGACTTTATTTTGGCCTCTCCTTTTTGAAGCTTTAGATCTTCGCGCCCAATTCCCTTTACGCCTACGTCCCGAAACCGAACAGGAGTTAGCGACAAAACTCTGGCGTGACATTCTCACTCAACCAGAGTGGGAAGAAACTGGAGTCAGTGAATATAAACTGGTTCGCCTTATTTTAGACTTATTACAACTCGCTGGGGCAAGTGGGACTCCCTTAGAAGCTATTCCTCTTATTTTAGAGCAAGGTTTAGACGCACAACTATGGGCAGCCAATCCTATTTTAACAAGGCAAATTGGGGAAATGCTGCAAAAGTGGCAAAACTGGTGTTTAGATCGGGGTTTGCTGACCTATGGAATTATTTATAATCTCTACTGGCGTTACTTATTACCGAATGGGGTTTATCAAAAACAACTAAGTCGTCGTTATGCTGCTATTTTTGCTGATGATGTTGACGATTATCCCGCGATCGCGAAAGATTTATTTATAACTCTTCTTGATAACAATGCAACAGGACTTTTTACCTATAACCCTCATGGTCAAATTCGTTTAGGGTTAAATGCTGATCCCGAATATCTC
>JBBQDV010000083.1:0-12041 GCA_038320005.1 Cyanophyceae cyanobacterium | reverse complement strand
GAAGAACTAGAAGCTGTGGGACTCGGCTTCATGGGTATGGGAGTTAGTGGCGGTGAAGAAGGCGCGCTAAATGGTCCTAGCATTATGCCTGGAGGCACAGAAAGTGCTTATAAAGAATTAGAACCCATTTTAACAAAAATTGCTGCTCAAGTTGATGACGGTCCTTGTGTGACCTATATCGGACCTGGGGGAGCAGGGCATTATGTGAAGATGGTTCATAATGGCATTGAGTATGGGGATATGCAGCTAATTGCAGAAGCCTATGATTTGCTTAAAAATGCTCTGAATTTAAGTAACAAAGAGATTCATGGAGTTTTTGCAGAATGGAATCAAACTGATGAGTTAAATTCTTTCTTAATTGAGATTACAGCAGATATCTTTAAATATGCGACTAAAGAAACAGAGCAAGGCTTGATTGATATCATTCTTGATTCTGCGGGACAAAAAGGAACTGGACGCTGGACTGTAGTAAGTTCCCTAGAACTCGGAATCCCGATTCCAACTATGTATGCAGCGGTAAATGCTCGCGTTATTTCTTCTTATAAGGATGAACGGATTGCAGCAGCAAAAGAATTAATCGGTTCGGTGAGTGAGTTTACAGGGGATACCAAAGAGTTTATCAAAAAAATTGGTGACGCTCTCTATTGTTCCAAAATGTGTTCCTATGCTCAGGGTATGACTTTACTCGCTAAGGCTTCTGATGAGTTTAACTACAACCTCAATCTCAGTGAAATCGCGCGGATCTGGAAAGGTGGCTGTATTATTCGCGCTGGCTTCTTAGATAAAATCAAGAGTGCTTTTCAAGAGAATCCTAAATTACCTAATCTGCTCTTGACGAAACAGTTTAAGCAAAGTATCTTAGACCGTCAGTGTGCTTGGCGTGATGTTCTCGCAACTTCCAACCAGTTGGGAATTCCTGTACCCGCTTTTAGTGCTTCGCTCGACTATTTTGATAGCTATCGACGTGAGCGTTTACCCCAAAACCTTACGCAAGCGCAACGGGATTACTTTGGCGCACATACCTATGAACGGTTGGATAAACCCAGAGGGGAGTTCTTTCACACTGAATGGACTCAAACTGATGCAGACTCTTTGCAAACTGGAACTACAGACTAATTGAGTAAATCAGGGTGAGTCTTTTTTTGGCTCATCCTCATTATTTGAGAGGAAAAAGTTTACAATTTACGGCATTAAGGGAAAAAATAGGGAAAATAAGGTAAGAAAATTAAAAACAGACTGAATCTGTTGCTATAAAGCTTATTAGGTAAATGGGGATGAATGGGGATGAATGAGCATCAATCCAAAATGATCAAGACTCGATCAGGGGAAGCGGAATTTCAACTAGACGCGATCGCGATCGAATTGAAGAACCTCAAGCAAAATCTTGTTGCTCAACTCACCCAGGAGATCAATCAACTCCAAGCCCGTAAAACACGCCTCCAAAGAGAAGTAGAACAGTTTGAGCTAGAACAACGTCAGCAAGTCGCCCAGCAACGACAAATGGTGAATCAACTTGCGCCCACTCTAGTTAATAAACTACAAGAAATCCTTCAAGAACGGTTAGCGCGATCATCTGAACAACAAGAAAGCAACCTTGCTGCTTCATCTATTAGCGACCACAACGAAAGAGCCGACAAACTCATCTCCTCCCTAGACTCCACTTTACGCACCGCCTTTGATACCCTAGAACAAGACTTAGGGAGTTATCAGAGTTCTCTCTCCACCCAATTAAACCAAATGTATAACCTAGAGCAACAAGGAGAAGCCATCCTTGAAGCTCTTATTCAACGCCTCAAAGCAGAACTTACCTCTGAAACCCCCTTAAAAATCGAGCCTCCTCCTGAACTCCGACCAGCCCCTAAATCAGCCCCAGAACCAACGCCTAGCCCCCCACCACAAAACCCGAAAAGTAAAATAGCAACAGAACAAGTATCTAAGCCTAAACTCCAACTTGGCTTAATTTTAGTTTTATTGTCTTCCTTAGCTTTATCTTTCTATAACGTTGTTATTTCCGTAGTTCTCAATGGTGCGTCAGTTTTCGGACAATTTCAATTTGAGCAAATCTTACCCACAGGCTTTGGTAATGCGCTTCTAGTTCTCTGGTTAAGAATGTTAGTTGTTGTCCCCTTAATGTTAGGACTTGCTAACATCCTTTATCCCAAAACTTGGCAAGATATTGCCAATGTCGTCGATAGTAGAGATCGGGATTTGTGGCTAAAAGTAATTGGGAGTGGTTTTTGTTTGTTTTCTTCCCAAGTCTTAATTTATCTTGCTTTCGGGTCAGGTTTAACCCCAGGGGAGGTCATTACCCTCTTCTTCATCTTTCCCATTGTCACCTTAATTTTTTCTTGGCTGTGGTTCGGAGAGCGTCCTTCCATAGTCCGAGGCGTTTCTAGCATCATGGTTTTTCTTGGCGTTCTGCTGATTTCCCTCTCCGCAGGTGGGGGAGTTAGTTTTTCTCTTTGGGGATTAATTACCGCGGTCAGTTCAGGAATTACTTTTGCTTTTTATGTTATTTTAACCCAAGTTTGTGCGCAAAAACTTCATCCAGTCCCTTTTAGCCTGATTAATTTTTGTACTATTTTACTGCTTTCGGGTCTAAGCTTTATGATTCCCACCGTTCGTGATAGTGTTAACGTTCCTGAAGGTAACTGGTATGCTTTAATTGTCAGTGGACTTATTTTAGGAGGGCTAACTCTTATTAGTTATTTATTTAATAATATTGGGATTAGCCTTATTGGTGCTACTCGATCTTCGATTTTTGGTGCAACAGGACCTGTGTTAACTTCCCTATTAGCTTTTCTGATTATCGGTTCTTCTTTAAGTATCAAGAGCTTTCTGGGGATGTTGATTGTTACCACTGGGGTTGCTGCTTTAAGTTTAGAACGATTATGGAAAAAATAAATAGTTTTTTTGCGGATCATCAGTAAAGGAATAAAATAAATAGACAATTGATAGTGAGGAAGAAAATTTAGGTTCAACTTTTAATTGCCGAAGAGTAAATAAATATACATAAACTAGCTTTTATATGTGGAAAAAGATGAAAAAATATTCCTGGGAAAATACGGGAATTTGGATTACTGCTCCAAGTAAGGAAGCTAACCTAGTTATTTGACTTTTGAATATGAGTGTAAAAGTTAACTTTTTACCTGATAATATTTCCATTGATGCGGAAGTAGGAGAACCTTTGCTACAAGTTGCTGACCGTGCTGGGGTATTTATCCCTACAGGTTGTTTAATGGGGTCTTGTCATGCTTGTGAGGTGGAGTTGGGAAATGGGCGCGAAGTTTGTGCTTGTATTTCCGCTGTTCCTCCTGGTTCTCCTGAATTAACGATTAATCTTTATAGCGACCCAATTTGGTAGAGTTCTAACCATCAACTTCGGCAACCAGTTCGTCTAGCTGCTGCTGCATCTGGGTATAAACTAAATTGTAGCAGTGGTCAATATAATCGCGATCGCGCAAAGTTTCTCTTCCATATCGCTCAAAAATAATCGGTCTACAAACCTTAGTATGAATTTGATGAGGAAAGGGAATATTAGGAATTGGACCAATACCTAATCCCCAGGGTAGCCCCACATAAATAGGGAATACACCAGTATCTAAGTCTAAATTAAAGGGAAAACCCAATTCATATAACTGTTCAAGCTGGGGATATAAATCCCACAACATGATAAAGGTTTCGTGTGCGCCATAGGAGATAATTGGAACAATTGGGACATTCTCCCGCAAAGCAAGTTTAATAAAGCCTTTGCGCCCTGCAAAATAAATCTGCTTACGTTTACTGTAGGGACGGAACATATCCTGCGCCCCCCCAGGATAAACCAATAGAGCAGCATTTTCTCTCAAAGCCGCGATCGCCATTTTCGGATGAGCTTGAATCGCCCCCACCTGCGCCCCTGGAACAGCAAACACCGTACTATCCCAAGCAGACTTGTGCATCAAAGCATAGGTCTTGCGTTCAACCCCAAAACGACGAAACCAATCGTACATAAACATAGAGGTATCTGGCGAAGCCATCCCCCCATTATGAGAACCGACAATCAATAACTTATCCTGTTGGGGAACATTCTCCCAGCCTTGAGTCTGAACTCGGAAGTAGTAACGGTAGAACCATTCCCACACTGGCATCCAGTCTTTAACTTTATCAGGATCTCTCGCATCGAGAGACCAACCATCATAGAGACTATTTTCTTGACTTGTCTTCACACCAATAAACTCAGCAAGGAATAAAAATTGTCTCCTAATACCATAGCAACATCTTCAGAACTTGACATTTCCCAACCAGTAGGTTTCTAAATGCTAAAATCAGTCGATATAATTAAGATTAGTAACAAAACTCGCTAATTTACCCCCATTAGAACATCCCTGATTATGGCAAACAACCCTCTAATTGAAGATCGCGACTACACCCTGATTATTGATAAAAGCGGGAGTATGTCTATTGGAGATCAAGTCCAAGGTAAAACTCGTTGGGAAGCTGCGCAAAACTCGACCCTAGCCTTAGCGAAAGAATGTGAAAGCATTGACCCTGATGGCATTACCGTTTACATCTTCTCTGGAGCATTTAGACGCTACGATAACGTTACCGCTGATAAAGTTGCTCAAATTTATCAAGAACATGAGCCGATGGGGCGTACTGACCTAGCAGCAGTCTTGGGAGATGCTTTAGATAACTACTTTCAGCGCAAGGAGAAGGGAGAAACGAAACCTAATGGTGAAACTATCCTAGTAATTACCGATGGTGAACCCGATGAACGTAAACCTGTCATGCGACAAATTATTGAGGCTTCCCGTAAAATTGACCGCGGAGAAGAGTTAGGAATTTCCTTAATTCAGGTAGGAAAAGATAAGAAAGCAAGGGAATTTTTGAAAGCCCTAGATGACCTCCTCGAAGGTGCAGGGGCAAAATTTGATATTGTGGATACGGTAACAATGGATGATATGGAAGGAATGACTCTCCCCGAAGTATTACTGAAAGCGATTACAGATTAAGTTAAAAAATACTAAGATAGTTATCCGCAATCGTTGCAGTTATAAGCAGAAAATGCCAAAATTGCCCCTAAGCATCCATCTAAAGGTGAGAAAATAAAGCATGGTTCAGCGTCGAATTATTCTGGGAATCGTGGGTGATAGTGCAGCGGGAAAAACCACTCTCACCAAAGGTATTGCACAAATTTTGGGATCTGAAAATGTTACCGTTATTTGCACCGATGACTATCACCGCTATGACCGTCACCAACGTGCTGAAAAGAATATAACTGCTTTAGACCCAGACTGCAACTATTTAGATATCATGCAACAACACCTGTCTTTGTTGCGGACAGGTCAAGCTATCCTTAAACCTATATATAATCATGATACAGGACTATTTGATCCCCCAGAATATATTGAACCAAAACAGTTTGTGATTGTCGAAGGGTTACTGGGTTATTCAACTCGTGCTGCGAGGGATGCTTTTGATGTCAAGGTTTATCTTGCGCCACCGGAATCTTTGCGGACAACCTGGAAAGTTAAGCGTGACACTCGCAAACGTGGTTACACTGAGGAACAAGTAGTAGCAGCCTTAACTAAGCGCGAACCCGATTCAGAAGAATTTATTCGTCCCCAACGTCAATGGGCGGATGTGGTCGTTAGTTTCTATCCCCCTGACCAAAATCAGACTGAAAGTGATGGTAGCTTGAATGTACGCTTGATTCTGCGTCCAACTATCGCTCACCCTGACCTTATTCGTCTATTTGAGGAAACTAAAACTGGTCATAAATCTCCAGTCCGTTTGGGCTTAGATAGAGATATGGGTAAGCCTGTTGATGTACTTGAGATTGATGGTCACGCAAATAAAGAACAGGTACGAGATTTAGAAAAAGCCCTTTGTGCTGATGTCCCTTCTTTAGAAAACGTTTGTCGCATTGATAGCGAAATTAATATCGGTAAAGTGATAGGAACAACAGGGGAAGCGATTCAAAGCTATCCCCTGGCGATTACCCAGCTATTGATTACCTACCATATGCTCAAGGCTTCTGCAAATCACCGAGTGGCGATAACGTTTTAGTGATGATGGTCGTGGTCATGGTCATGGTGATCATGATCATGGGTATGATTTTGATAGAGAGGAGTTTGGGCTGCAAGTTGAGCGTCAACTGCAACACCTTCTTCTTCTAGAAGGGCTTTAATCTGAGGATTTGCCCATTCTGCTGCCATTTTGACAAACTCAGGCTGATCATTCACACAATCCATGCGTACATAACGGACGTGGCGATATTTCTTTTGCAAATATTCTAAGATATGATCAACATCTAAGATTGTTTCATGATTTTCGGTGGCAAAACCAATCGGCATCATCACAATAGAAGTTGCACCCAAATTAATCAGGTTTGTAGCAGCTAAGGTTGCATTCGGCTGCGTCCAATCAATCAGAGGTGTGTCATGGTTCAACCAACCTACAGAAATTAGGGGATATTTATTAATTAGCTTTTTGCGGACAAGTTCATACATCGCTTCACTTTCCATGATCCCAGAGGTAAAGCCTTTGGCTTCATGGGGACAACCATGATTGAGTAAAACGATTCCAGTTTGAGATGGTAAATGAGCAACCGCTAACTCTTTTTGGATTTTCTCTTCAACTAACCGCGCTAGGAAGTCGATATAGGCGGGTTCGTCATAGAATGAGGGTATATAGCGAGTGCCTTTAAGCCAGTGTTCTGCGGAGTCTGAGAGCTTGGTGAGGGCGTTATTGACTTGCTCAACAGCTATGCCACTAGTGAAGATAGAGTCAACGACTAGAAGCGGATAAATTAGCAGTTTATCAAAGCCTTCTTCTTTAATTTGGGCTAGGACTTGTTCGGGTAAATGGGGGGCGCAGAAGTTAAATGCTTTAAACACTTTAACGCGATCGCCCCAAGTGTGCTGAAGATTATGCTCAATTCCTGCCCGTTGCGCTTCAAAAATCTTGTTATGAGGGGAGATAAAGTTACCATGTTGGTGACTCCACTCATGTAGATCAAAGATGGCGAGTAACTTGGCTAAAGGGGGATATAGCCAGAGGGGAACTGGGGCAAATTTAGCTGTGAGTAGATTTAAGGCTTGTTCGTTATAGTTGGCAAAGTCTTCGTAGCTTTCTACTTCACCGTAACCCATTAATAATACAGCAACGCGATCGTTACTATTTTCGTTCTTAGGTGTTTGTTGTATTCTTTCGGGGGTGGCTACCACGTCACGCTCCTTAAATTAATTATATTTCCCTCTAGGCTAACATCCCCATTGGGGGGATAGGGATTTTTTCAGTCAAGAAATATTTTTTTACACGGCTTTACAATGAGTGCAAGCTTTCCCTTACCTGCTCCTGACTGACCTATTGACAATGAGTGTTTTAATTCCTGCGATTGTCCCCGTTGCCCTAATTATCTTAATTGGTTTTATTGTTGAACGGAATCTACCTCTAGACCTAAAAACCCTAGCACAGTTGGTGCTTTATGTCCTTGCCCCTGCTCTGGTTGCAGATAGTTTATATCGCACTACTTTATCTGCTCATAGTACCACTGGTTTGATAATGGGATTCGCGATCGCGTCTTTGGTTCTTTTCTTCCTTGTCCTCCTCATTGCCAAACTCCTCAAACTCCCTGACCTAGTGCAAAAGAGTCTCATCGCGACAACCTTATTCCCTAATACTGGCAATATGGGTTTACCCCTAAATACTTTTGCTTTCGGCGACCCAGGTTTAGAGAGGGCGGTTATTTATATGATTGCTGCGAGTTTATTGATGTTTGGGGCGGGTCCAGCTTTATTAAAAGGGGAGGGGCTTAAGCATAGTCTTCGTCTTACTTTAACTTTACCTCTATTTTGGGCAATGGTAGCAGGATTAATTTTAAGACTTTTACCTTTTGATTTACCATTAAGGTTAGATGAAGGAATTAGGATGTTAGGAAGAGCTTCTATTCCTGTCTCTTTAATTATTCTCGGAATGCAGCTATCTAAAACTTCTTTTAAGTTAGGACGTTATGAAATCTTTGCCTCTTTTTTACGCTTAATTGTTGCCCCGATTATCGCTTATAATGTTGGTATTATTTTAGGATTAGAAGGTTTAGATTTGAAAGTGTTGGTCTTACAAAGTGCGATGCCCACTGCTATTAATGCTTTTGTGTTAACCACTGAGTTTGGTGGAGATGCAACTCGTGTTGCTCGTACTATTGTTGTCTCAACATTAATTAGTTTTGTTACTTTACCCCTGATATTGTGGGTTATATGAAAAGAGGAAGCCGATATTTTTTCTTGTCCAGTTTAGTAGCAATTCTAGTTTTATTCTGGGGATGTTCTCTAAGCCCAAAAATAGTAACTCTAACTGTATCCGCAGCATCTGATCTCAACTATGTATTCAAAGAAATAGGCACTTTGTGGGAACAGGAAACAGGCACTAAAGTGATATTTAACTTTGGTTCAACAGGACAACTAGCTCAACAAATTGAACGGGGCGCACCTGTCGATTTATTTGCTGCTGCGAATCAATCATTTCTTGAAGACCTTGACGAATTAGGCTTAATAGTATCTGATACCAAAGCCCTTTATGGACGAGGACGAATTACGCTCTGGACAAGGGAAGATAGCCCTCTTCACCCTAAAGATATCACAGATTTAGTTAAACCAGAATATCAAAGAATCGCGATCGCGAATCCTGACCATGCGCCCTATGGAATTGCTGCGAGGGAAGCCTTAGAATCCGCAGATATATGGGATGTGGTCAAGCCAAAACTGGTACTAGGTGAAAATATTAGCCAAACTAAACAATATATAGCAACTGGTAACGTTGATGTGGGTATCATTGCCTTATCTTTAAGTATTAATCAACCAGGGAAATGGGAATTAATTCCCGAAAACCTGCACCAGCCAATTGATCAAATGTTAGCCGTGATTAAGAAAAGTAATCATCAAACCCAAGCCCGACAGTTTGCCCAATTTATTAATAGTACCAAGGGCAGAACCTTAATGAGAGAATATGGCTTTGTTCTACCTAGAGAGATAGAAAATTAATGAATTGGTCTCCTTATCTTTTGTCATTGCAAGTGACTGCATTAGCAACAATATTATTGTTTGTTTTTGGACTGGGAATCGCAATTTTTTTAGCTCGTGTCCGTTTCCCAGGAGAAATAATCTTATCGACAATACTAAGCTTACCCTTGGTACTCCCCCCTAGCGTTATTGGTTTTTATCTGTTGTTAACTTTAGGTCGAGGTAGCCCGCTACAGAAATGGTTTGGTATTGATATTTTATTCACTTGGCAAGCAGCAGCAATCGCTTCCGCTATAGTTGCTTTACCGATAATTGTCGAAGCAGCCAGAGCAGCAATTTTAGATGTCAATCCTAAATTAGAAGAAGCAGCCCGTTCTCTCGGTGCATCGGAAATACAGGTATTATGGCAAATTACCCTACCTTTAGCCCGTTCTGGAATTCTAGCAGGTTTCATCCTCGCAGTAGCCAGGGCTTTAGGTGAATTTGGAGCTACCTTGATGGTTGCGGGAAATATCCCCGAACGTACCCAGACTCTACCTCTCGCTATTTATGATGCTGTGCAAAACCGAGAATATGGTGAGGCTAACTTAATGGTTCTAATCATGACTTTTTGGGCATTTCTGCTTCTTTTCTGGGCGCGTCGTTTGGAACAACGTAAATAAAAACCTTACCCTTGTTAATTAGACTTTTTCAGCTTGATTTAAGTTATATTGAAAAATTGGAGGCGTAGCTGCCTAAAGATATCACGCTTTTTCAAAAACATAACTATGAGAAGACAACAAAAGAATATCCAGAAAATCTTGAAGTTAGGAAAAAGCGAAAACTTTTTAAAACTTGTTAACTTTGTCGAAACTTTGGCAGCAAAGGTGCTAACAGTTACTCTACTAATTGTTATCTTAATTGCTTTAGTCGATTTAATTATTGTCCTATCTAATTTGTTATTGTTTGCTCGACCTATTGGCTCTTTTAATACGATTATTATTGAGCTTTTCGGGCTATTCTTAAATGTACTAATTGCTTTGGAATTATTAGAAAATATTACTGCTTATTTACGTAAACATATTTTCCAAGTCGAGTTAGTCATTGCTACTTCTTTAATTGCTGTTGCTCGTAAAATCATTATTTTTGATTTGGGTAAATATTCTAATAACGATCTAGTTGCGCTCGCGATCGCGATTTTTGCCCTTTCGGTCAGTTACTGGCTAGTAAAGAGTTTGCGCCATGATTAATTAACACTAAACCTTGACTTCTAAGCGTTTTAACATTGCTGCTCGTGCCTGTTTTCCTAAAGTATCATCTAAAGGTTCTAAAGTAATAGAACTATTATATTTTTGTCTCAAAGCAGTTTGAATTAACCAATCTGCCAGAAAGTAATTTTTGGGTAATAAAGGACCGTGAGAATAAGTCGCGATCGCGTTTTGATAAAAAGCCCCTTCCGTACCATCTTCCCCATTATTACCATACCCCTTAATCACCTTACCCAAAGCTTCCACCGAATCTAAATAAGTCCGTCCACCATGATTTTCAAAACCAATAATAATTGGAATCGTACCGAACATTTCCTCCAACTCCTGCGCTAACCGAGAAGCAGTAATTTTAAAAACCACATTACCAATACAACGACGGGCGTTAACCCCAGGATGCTTACTCTTCATATCCAGCAACCCTAACCCCTCAATCCTTTGTCCCTCCGCAGGTTCATAATAATGACCCAAAAGTTGAGGCGAACCACAGGTAAAAACTCCAGGAGTGCCATTTTCCAGCTTTACCCGTATTGCTTCCGCCTTTTCGCCCCTGAGATCTCGCATCACAATCTCTTGCTGACGATCTTGCGCCCCTCCCCCGACTAAAATATCTACAGAGTTGATCGCAGCAATATCACTTTCGCGATTTAGGGAAATCACCTCAACCTCGAAGCCACGCCATTGCGCCCTCCTCTGTAAACAGATCACATTTCCGCGATCGCCATAGGTACTCATTAGGGTAGGATATAGCCAACCAATTTTTAATTCCATAAGAGTCTGATTTATTCTTGAACTAACTTGAAGAGACAAACAACTGTGTCTAATTCATTTAAACGTAAAACACGTCAACTTCATCGCGCCGTTCTATAAGACTTACTCAAATCTACCGTAGTAGGCTTGATACTTACTTCCTGCTTCAATCTGGGGTGTCGGCACTACCCAGTCCACAAGCTGACACGGACGAACTGTCCGCCAAATTCTCAAGATTCTTACTGGCGTTGAACTGTGACTGAGCCGTCTAAAGTGAAGCTGTCATTACGCCCTTTCTTTTTGAATTTAGGGACTCCTGCCACTTTTTGAAAGCACTTTTTCCAGGCTTCTGCAAGTGCTTTTAACGACCATTGGGGAGCGCACTTCGAGCTTTGGTAATACCAAGGGTTTTCTGGCTTTACTAACGCAACTAGCCACTTATGTAAGTCAATAGCACTAGGAAACTTAATCTTCTCTTCTGGGTTGTCTTTGTTGTGGTCTAGGATCTGTTTTGTTAGCCCCAAACCCCAATTCCAAGCGTGGCGAGAAGTCCCAGCGTGTCTTGCTAACAAAGTTAGCTGTTTGTTGTTTAACTTGAGTTCGGTCTTAAAGCCGAGTAGCGACATCTCTAAGCTCCTCTACAATCTTTTTATTTTTGTGGCTTCTTGATCCATATAGCCTTGCAGAAAAAACAGTGATTATCTCTAAGACGTCTTGAGCTAAATCTTCCTCAAAACTACTATTCTCGGTCTTGTTGATGATTACAATTTCAGTCCCGAATTGTTCACATAAACTAAAAATTAACTCACTCCCAAATCTTAATAACCTGTCTTTGTGGGTTAAAACTAGCCGTTCTGCTTTGCTATTTACTATAAGGTTGATTAATCGCTTTAATCCCTTTTTGCTGTAATTCAAGCCTGAACCCAAATCTTCTATAATCTCAACTTGCCAACCTTTTTGAACACAGAACAACTCTACAACCTCCTTTTGGCGTTCTAGATCTCTTTTTTGATCGTGACTAGATACTCGGCAATAACCGACTGTG
>JBBQDV010000082.1:0-12098 GCA_038320005.1 Cyanophyceae cyanobacterium | reverse complement strand
AGTGGTTAGTTCGCAATTAGTAACTGAGGAAGATTCTTTATCTGTACAGATTCCTAAAGTTTCGGTGATTGTGCCAATTTATAATGAGATTGAAAGTTTACCTCATTTGGTGGACGCGATCGCGATCGCGATGCACAATATCTCTGAAAAATATGAATTAATCTGTGTCGATGATGGTTCAACAGATGGTTCAGTAGAATTATTAAAGGAATTAGCTGCTAACCATTTAGAAGTAAAAGCAGTTCTGTTTCGGCGCAACTATGGACAAACCGCAGCCATGTCCGCAGGATTCGACTACGCCCAAGGTCAGATTATCATTTCCCTCGATGCAGATTTACAAAATGATCCTGCTGATATCCCCAAACTAATGGATAAACTAGCAGAAGGTTATGACCTGGTGAGTGGCTGGCGTGTGGAACGTCAAGATGCTACCTTAACTCGTTTACTCCCTTCTAAAATTGCTAACTGGTTAATCGGACAGGTGACAGAAGTAAAGATTCATGACTATGGCTGTTCTCTGAAAGCTTATCGGGCGGAATTAGTCGCAGACTTGAACCTCTATGGCGATTTACACCGCTTCTTACCCGCTTTAGCCTTTATCGAAGGGGCGAGAATTGCGGAAATTCCAGTACGTCACCATCCGCGCCGTTTTGGTGTCAGTAAATACGGTTTAGGACGCACCATCAGGGTATTAATGGACTTGCTAACGATCTGGTTCATGAAGAAGTTTCTCACCCGTCCCATGCACGTTTTCGGGCTAGTGGGGCTAACTTTCCTGGCGGTCGGTACTGGGGTAGGATTATATTTAACTTTTATCAAGCTTTTCTTGGGACAAAGTATTGGTGATCGCCCTCTATTAATTCTCGTTGTCGTGTTAATCTTGGCAGGAGTCCAACTATTTTCTTTTGGCTTATTAGGCGAGTTATTAATCCGTACTTATCATGAATCTCAAGGGCGACCTATTTATCGTGTCCGCGAGGTAGTCGGTTCAGTAAACAATAAAAAGTAAATTGAGTAAAAGCCGTGCAAATTCCCAAATTTCCCGAATCTCAGCATCCTTTAGTTAAATCTCTATCTCGTTATAGCGATAGTGAACTTTTAACCTTCTTTCAACGCCATCCAGAACAAGGAAAGTTTTTTACTGCGATCTTTTGTCGTTATAGCTCCTTAGTTTATACTCTCATTTCCCATTCCGCGCGATCGCCTGTCCAAGCAGATTATGTTTTCGCTTTAACTTGGCGACATATCTACTATGAAATGGGAGGGTTAGAGTTACGCCGTGAGGGGGATGACCAAAGTAACTTTCAAAACTGGCTGATTAATATGACTGCTATTTGTATTAATGAAACCCCTGTCCCAACGGTAGAAGCAATTAACTATAATATCGAATTCGCTTCACCGCCTTTGTGGTGTTACCTGGAACAAGCTTTAGATTTATTCCCCCCTCTGAATCGCTTAATTATGATTATGGCGCAAACGTTTCATTGGAGCGAAACCCGAATTGCTGCTTATTTACAAGCGGAAAAAGAAAACTTATCAACCACAGAAGTCAATCGCGAGTTACAAAAAAGTTACGAACTGCTGATGACGGAATTACCAGAAGATATCTGCGAAATCTATTTGACTTCAAAGCCAGTCACGAAAGCTTTAGAGACTTTATCAGTCTAAAATAAGTAATAAACTGATTAATCGCAATGGGGTCTTAAGGATGGAATACAAACAATTAAGAAAGTTACTCCTATTACTCCTATTGGTGGGAAGTAGTTTATCAGGTGAATTCCTTAACCCCCGTCTTGCTAGAGGTCAAAGCCTGAATCAGCAGATGAATATGTCTCTGTTTGAAAGTAGTCCGAGGCGAGATACCGGAGATTTTCTCTTTCAAATTGCCAAAGAAGCCCAAGAACGGGGGGATACAGCTACAGCTATCTCTCTGTGGGAAAACGCGATCGCGCTTTATCAAAAAAATGGTGATTTAGAATCCCTTGCCTTAGTATATGATTATCTCGGTTCAGTTTACGTTAATTTAGGAGAGTTCCAACGGGCTGAGGATGTAGTCAGAAAATCTTTAGCGGTTACACGCGGAGAAAGAGATTTACAAGGACAAATTTACGCTCTTAATAATTTAGGCACAATTCTTATCCAACGGGATAATATTACTGGCTCTCAAGAGTTATTTCAACAAGCTTTAGACATTTCTCGTCGCGTTGGTAACTTAACGGGGGAGGGTTTAAGCCTCAATAACTTAGGATTAGTCGCCAGTGTCAGAGGAGATTACCCTCAAGCAATTGAGCAATACGAAGCTGCTTTAATTGTCCGTCGTCGAGCGCAGGATCGTCGTGGGGAAGCCAATACCTTCAATAACCTTGCTGATGTCTATCGAATAGTAGGACAACATAATTTAGCCCTAGATAAAAATTTTATCGCCCTTAGTCTCGCTACTGCTCAAAATGATAACCAAAATCGCTTCCGAGCTAACGCAGGCTTATCTCAGTCTTACGTTTCTTCAGATCGAGTATCAAGCGCGATGAGACAACTTTCTCGCTGGATTTTATTAGCGAGAGAAACAGGTGATTTTGCTCAGGAATTGCAAGCAGTACGGATTACTGCTCAGTTATATGCTAATTTGGGACAAGCAACAGAAGCAACAAGATTTTATCAACAAGCGATCGCGCTCGCTCAAACCCTTGGAGATAAAGAGATAGAAGCTTCACTCCTTAAAGAATTATCACAAATACCCTTTACTCATCATTAAAATTTTGCTTCCCATAGGGCTTGGATAAGCTGCTGAATCTGTCCCGTCGTATGAGTCGCCATCACCGAGAGGCGAATTCTGCTGGTGGGGACTGTGGGGGGTCGAATTGCTGGCGCAAAGATACCTGCGGTTTTTAAAAACCCAGCCACCTCTAAAGCCTTCTGAGGGCTATCTAAGCCAAGACAAAGAATTGGAGACTGGGAGGGAAAAGTCTCCATTCCGCTTAATCCCTGTTTGAGTAACTCAATATTGCGCCACAACTGTTGACGCAGGGAAGGTTCATGGCGAATAATTTCAATCGCTTTTAAAGCAGCAGCAGTATCACCAGGGGAAAGGGCGGTGGTATAAATCCAACCATGGGCGCGATTCTTAAGAAATTCAATCAGAGTAGCAGAACCAGCAACATAGCCCCCTAAACTACCGAGGGCTTTACTCAGCGTGCCAATTTGAATTATGGGTTCACCTGTACAATGGAAATGTTCAACACAACCTGCGCCTGTTTTCCCTAATATTCCCGTCCCATGGGCTTCATCCACCAACAACATACAGTCATATTTCTCAGCGAGGTGAGAAAGTTGAGGGAGAGGACAGAGATCCCCATCCATGCTAAAAACGCTATCGGTGACGATGAGACAACGGCGATATTTTTGACGCAGGTTAGCTAGTTTCTCAGCTAAGTCTTCTACTTGAGCGTGATTATATTCCACAACAGTTGCACCACTGAGAATTGCGCCATTTTTCAGGCTAGAGTGATTATATTGATCCCCGAAAATTAAATCTTTTGAGCCAACTAGAGCGGAAATTGTGCTGAGATTTGCTAAGTAGCCAGAACTAAAGACTAGGGCGGACTCTGTCTGTTTGAGGATCGCGATCGCGTTTTCAAGTTCCGTATGTAAACCCCGATGTCCACTCAGTAAACGAGAACCACTACTTCCTGTACCAAACCTTTGTATCGCTAGGGTTGCAGCCTCTATTAGCCTGGGATCTCCAGCTAATCCTAAGTAATCGTTACTGGCGAAATTAAGAACAGTTTTACCTTCTAGCTGTACCGTAGCCCCAGGAAGACTTTCAATCGTTTGAACTTGACGATACCAATTCGCCCGTTGAATCGTTTGCAGTGATTTTTCTAGCCATTGGTAAGGATTTGCCATAAAAAAAAGAAGGCTATCTCTTCCTTCTTAAATTACGCTCTAATTGTTGGGAAAACGGAGAGGGAGGGATTTGAACCCTCGATGGAGCGTAAACCCCATAACTCATTAGCAGTGAGCCGCTTTCGACCACTCAGCCACCTCTCCTGATTTATTTCGCCTATGCTATCTTAGCAGCTTGTCGCCAGAGTAGCTAGTCTTTGCGGAAAATATTTTTAGACCCTCCGCATCGATGAAATTAAAAGATCTCCAGAAACAGATCACCTGGGTCTTACAATCAGCTTTTGAATTGTCTGCAATCGAGTAAACAGCATAACCTCTGATTACCTAAATCACCGTCAGCGAGATAATTGCTTAAAGAAAAAATAGCAGCAGAAAAGATACCTCTTAAAGCGGATTCATTAATCTTGCTAAATTGTTACTCTCAAAGGAACACAGTAATATTTTACTTTGGCAAGAATTGCTAAGAACCAAGAAAATTACCCTCAATTAATCTGCCAATAACTTGTAAAGGTAGAGGTTAAATAAATTAGATGAATACCCAAAAAAGACCTGCAATCGCTCTAATCTCTGTTCATGGTGATCCCGATATAGAAATAGGAAAAGAAGAAGCTGGGGGACAAAATGTCTATGTCCGCCAAGTTGGGGAAGCCTTAGCACAACAGGGTTGGAATGTTGATATGTTTACCCGTAAAACTGAAGCAGAACAAAAAACTATTGTTGAGCATCGCCCTCATTGTCGTACGATTCGCCTCACGGTTGGAGAAGCAGCTTTTATTCCCAGACAAGAGCTT
This sequence comes from Cyanophyceae cyanobacterium, assembly GCA_038320005.1. Taxonomy (GTDB): domain Bacteria; phylum Cyanobacteriota; class Cyanobacteriia; order Cyanobacteriales; family SIO1D9; genus JBBQDV01. The sequence goes on along the minus strand of JBBQDV010000082.1, from coordinate 7,404 downwards.
TTTCCTTATTGTGAGGAATTTGTGGAAGAATTGCTCAAGTTTCAAGCTCAACAAGGATTAGAGTATCAATTGGTTCACACCAATTATTGGCTGTCAGGATGGGTAGGACTACAACTCAAGGAAAAGCTAGATATCCCTATGGTGCATACTTATCACTCATTAGGAGCAGTTAAATATAATTCCGTTCCCACCATTCCCCTGATTGCTGCTACCCGTTTAGAAGTTGAGCAGAATTGCTTGGAAACTGCTGACTGTGTTGTCGCCACTAGTCCCCAAGAAAAAGAAGATATGCTAACCCTGGTCTCGAAGCAGGGTAATATTACCATAATTCCCTGTGGAACTGATATAGCTCGTTTTGGAGAGGTTTCTCAACCAGAGGCTAGAGAGAAGTTGGGGATTGCTAAAGATGCTCAAGTTATCTTTTATGTGGGACGCTTTGATCCCCGTAAAGGTATTGAAACCTTAGTGCGAGCTGTGGGTCAATCTCAATTGCGCGATCGCGAGAACCTACAACTCATTATTGGTGGGGGATCGCGTCAAGGAAAGAGTGATGGAAATGAGCGCGATCGCATTGAAGATCTGATTGCTGAATTGGGGATAAAATCCTTAACCAATCTCCCTGGTCGCATCAATGATGAACAACTTCCCCTTTACTTTGCTGCTGCTGACCTCTGCGTTGTCCCCAGTCACTATGAGCCTTTCGGCTTAGTTGCGATCGAAGCAATGGCAAGTGGAACTCCAGTCGTCGCCAGTGATGTTGGTGGTTTAAAATATACCGTTATTCATGAAGAAACAGGTTTACTTGCTCCTTCTCAAGATGAAACCGCCTTTCGCGAAGCGATAGATCGCATCTTAATGAACCCTCAGTGGCGTAATGAGTTAGGGCAAAACGGCAGAAGACGAGTTGAGTCAGAATTTAGCTGGAGATATGTAGGAGAGCAACTAGGCAGCCTATACGACCAACTGTTAGCAAGCTCCCCCGCATCTCTACAACAAGCTACGGCTTAAGCTAATCCTCTGAGGGATTTTGATTTTTCCGAATCACAGGTTTAGTCTTGCGCTTTTCTCCCTTCAGGACAGGACGGCGAGAACCAGGGCTTCCTCCCCCGCTAGGTTTCCCATAGGCTTTCTTGCCTTTTTTGTCCTCCCAGAATGAGGGAATTTCACCAATATCTGTTGCAGATTGAATCACCAAATCTTGCTCTTGCAATTGTACTTGTAAGTCCCAGAAATGACCGACTCCTTTCGTGGGAAGTTGTCCCCTAAGATTGAGTTTGAATGATTTAGGCTTATCAGTTTTGCGCCGAGGAGACTGATTAATCTTAACGACAACTTTTTCAGCCTCAAAAGCATGAAACACTACCCCACCCCGAATCGAAAAATAACCACTCTTGACTTCGGGTAAATCTGGGAGATCTGCTAATTCTGTGGAATCTGCTAGATTGTGGTCAAGCTTTTCTGGTTCCCAGACTCCAACAATTTGTACGTGTAAATTATCATCTTCCTTCTTTGTCCGAGGATAGACAACCCAGAGATGATTGCTACTGAGATCAAGGTGATTTTTCACCAAGCTAATGACACGACCGAGTAACACCGCATCAATTTCAGAGCCAGTTGACGAGACTAGAGTTCCCTGAGTTAATTCTGCGTCTGTGGGTTGATATTGACCCTCAATCAAACCAATAGCGCGATACTGCATTGGCTCACTAGCAGGGGGAATGGGATGAACCCGCATCGGAGTCGTTTCCTCAAAGGTAGATGAGTCAGAAGACTGCGGTAGCTGCTGTTGTGAAGATGGGGATGATTCAGGAAACTGATTTGCAGATGAATTCATCTTTTAAAATAGTGGGCTTAGTCTTCAGATTAATAAAAACAGAATACTATATCCGCACCCAAAGAAAGAAATATTCAACTTGAATGACAAGGAGAAAATTGCTTTTTTAAGTTAATGCGTTATGGTTTAGAGTGAATACTCATGGTTTTAAAGAAAAAATCAAGCTAATATTTGCTTAGACGATCATTCTTATACCATCGTCGTTAATAATAGTGTAGTGTCCTATAGAAGTGCAACCTGTGGAAGTATCTCAACAAAGGCGTAGCAATTGGTTGTATGTTGTTTTAGCTGTGGTCTTACTAGCAACTGCTGGAATTTTGACCTTGCCAGTGATCAATCAAATCTTGAGCGATCCCTCTTCGAGAGCAAATCAAGCTAAGACAACTACTCTTTCAGTTACTGAACAAGAAGAACTTGCCTTGCAAGCTAAAGGCTATGAACTTATTTTACAACGAGAACCAAATAATCTCACCGCTTGGCAAGAACTCTTATCTGTGCGTTTGCAACAAAGTGACTTAGAAAGCGCGATCGCGCTCCTCGAAGAAATAGCCCAAAGACAACCCGAACAAACCGATTACCAGATCCTGCTGGCTCAATCTCAGCAACAAGTTGGTGACTATGAACATTCCGCCCAAACCTACCGAACGATTCTCTCCAACCACCCCAATAATATTAAAGCCCTCCAAGGAATAGTTAACCTACTATTACAACAAAACCGTCCTCAATCCGCCATTGGCTTACTGCAAGATACCCTGGAAAACATGATTCAGGCTAATACAGTTCAACCAGAACAAGTAGAGGTGATCCCCGTTCAACTTTTACTAGGTCAAGTTTATACAAACCAAGCAAGGTATAGCGAAGCCTTTGCCACTTACGATCAAGCCATTGCCACTAAACCAGAAGACTTTCGCCCAGTCCTAGCTAAAGCCCTAGTGCTGCAACAACAGGGTCAAATTGCCGAGGCTAACCCACTCTTCCAAACCGCTGTTTCCCTTGCTCCTGCCCGTTATAAAGACCAAATTGAGGCAATGATCACAAGTACCCCAACCCCCGAACCCACTCCAGTAGAAACAACACCCTAAAAAAAATTATAACCTTAAACCCTATTTTTATGAGAGGATATCCAATTGTATTCTTTATTTTCTGATAAGAGTGCAGCAAGAGTATCAAGGGATCAGTTTTCTAGATTTCCCTCATTCTGAGAAGGTTAATACAACTGATTACTGACTACTGTTCACTGTTCACTGATCCTTGTCGCCTTAACTATGCAATCGAGAAATTTACCCCATCGAACCAAAATTGTTGCTACCATTGGACCTGCTACCAGCAGTCCAGAAGTTTTACGGGAACTGATCCTAGCTGGGGCAACCACTCTGCGGTTAAACTTTTCTCATGGAACTCATGAGGATCACCAGCGTAACATTCGTACCATTCGCCAAACAGCTTTTGAACTTAATCAACCCGTCGGAATTTTACAAGACCTCCAAGGTCCCAAAATTCGCCTCGGAAAATTCAATTGTGGTCCGATTGAACTCAAACGTGGGGATGCTTTTATCATCACCAGTCGCCCTGTTGAATGTACTCAAGATATTGCTTTTGTCACTTATGACCGTTTAGCAGAAGAAGTCCCAGAAGGATCTAGTATTCTCCTTGATGACGGCAAGGTGGAAATGAAAGTGGAAAGAATCGACAAAGAACAAAAAGACCTTCATTGTCGTGTCGTTGTTCCAGGTACATTATCTGATAACAAAGGGGTTAACTTTCCTGGGGTTTATCTTTCCGTTCGCGCTTTAACGGATAAAGACCGTAAAGATTTAACCTTCGGATTAGATCAAGGGGTCGATTGGATTGCCTTAAGTTTTGTCCGCAATCCCGAAGATATGCTCGAAATCAAAGAACTGATTGCTAGTGCTGGTAAATCTGTTCCTGTTATTGCCAAAATTGAAAAGCACGAAGCCATTGAACAAATGGACGCTATTCTTAGTCTCTGCGATGGGGTAATGGTGGCGAGAGGGGACTTAGGTGTAGAATTGCCCGCTGAAGATGTACCTATTTTGCAAAAGCGGTTAATTGCAACAGCGAATCGCTTAGGAATTCCCATTATTACCGCAACCCAGATGCTTGATAGCATGGTCAACAACCCCCGTCCAACAAGGGCTGAGGTGTCAGACGTTGCCAATGCAATTCTCGATGGTACTGATGCTGTGATGTTGTCTAATGAAACTGCTGTGGGCAATTTCCCCGTGGAAGCAGTTGCCACTATGGCAAGGATTGCTATTCGCATTGAGCAAGAAAAACAGGTAACTCGCAATCTGGAGAGTCCGAAACGGTCAATTCCTAACTCTATTTCCCAAGCGGTTAGTCAAATTGCCAAGCAACTTGATGCAGCAGCAATTATGACCCTAACAAAAACTGGCGCAACAGCCAGAAACGTTTCTAAATTTCGTCCTTCTACCCCAATTTTAGCAGTAACACCTCATGTTGATGTTGCTCGACAATTGCAACTGGTTTGGGGTGCTAGACCCTTGCTAGTATTGGATTTGCCTTCTACTGGACAAACCTTCCAAGCAGCGATTAATGTTGCCCAAGAGAAAGATTTGCTCGAAGAGGGAGATTTAGTCGTCATGACCGCAGGAACGCTACAAGGGGTCGCTGGTTCAACAGATTTGATTAAAGTTGAGGTGGTTACAGCCATTTTGGGAAGTGGGATTGGGATTGGACAAAAATCAGTGAGTGGTCGCGCCCGTATTGCCAATAAAGCAATAGATGTGGGCAACTTTAAGGAAGGGGATATTTTAGTTGCGCCATCAACGAATGCAAATTATGTTGAAGCAATTCGTAAGTCCGCAGGGGTGATTACTGAGGAAGAAAATCTTACTAGTCATGCTGCGGTTATTGGCTTGCGTTTAGGTGTTCCAGTGATTGTGGGCTTTGAAAATGCCACAAAAGTTATCCGAGAAGGGGCAATTGTGACGATTGACGCTCAAAGAGGTCTAGTTTATTCTGGGGCAATGAGTAGTTCTACAAGTGGGACAGAAATGATTTAAGCTAAAATTGCCTTAATTTCTAGGGGGCAATTAAAGTCTGAAACCTTTTATGCTCAAGGCTTAAAGCTTGCATTTTTGGGAATTGCTGAAAGCAATTTAGTCTCACAATTGCTTATTTGTTCGCAATCTAAGGTATTGTAAATTTATAGGCAATTTTCATTAATTGCCCTACCCGATTGGCAAAATTGCTGCTAAATCAAAATTGATGAACAGTCAACAGACTATCCACGGAATATGACCGGAAAAGTAATCGAAAGAGGTGCAGCGAGTACCCTTATTCTCATCCTCCCCCTTGCCTTTGCAATTGTTTTCCTATACAAAGCTTGGCCTTTCCTGCTTGTTTTATTTGCACTAAGTTTAGTGTGGAAAATTTGGCGATTCTATGAATGGAAACGTTGGGATGCTGAAATTAGTCCCTATTTTCACCGTCTAATTCGGGAAAACCAGGGTTGTCTAACGGCGACAGATTTGGCAATTACGGCAAATTTAAGGGGAGATGCAGCCAAGCGATTCCTTGAAAAGAAGGCGGAAGAATATGGCGCACAACAAAAGCATTACGAAGATAAAGGCACGATATATTATTTCCTGACTTCTACTGCTTTGGGAACTATTTTTGATGATAGTGAACCTACTACGTTAGAAGAGGAAGACGATGATGAGGAAATATTAGCACCTACTGTTACTGCTGAAGCTGTGGAAACGCCTTTAGAAAAGTCCGCGCAGCAAGATGAATCACAGACAGACTCATTAGATTCTCATCAAGATGAAACGGAAGTAACCTCTTCAGAAATAGATAAGGCTGAAGAGGAGGAGGAAGAAGAAGTAACTTCTTCAGCAGTTGATGAGGAAAATGAAGATAATCATGTATTAATCCAACTGGAACTGGCTAAACGCCTTGACGTTAATTCTAGTACCGTTGGTAGGCGCAAAGGTGATGCTGATTTTGCGGAATGGAGTCAGAGTCGCGACCCAGATGAGATTGCTTGGCAATATTCTGATGAGGAACGGGTCTTTACTCCTGTAGAGGAAATTTAGACTCTGCTATTTGTGAGGGGCAGATTATCAAACCTGATAATATTCCCGATACCACTTGACAAAACGCTCTAAACCGATCTCAATAGGAGTATCGGGTTTAAAACCCACATCTTTTATTAAATCATCTACATTAGCGTAGGTCTGATAGACATCTCCTGGTTGCATTGGTAGCATTTCTTTGACGGCTTTTATGCCTAAACAGTCTTCTAAAACGGAGACAAAGTGCATTAATTCAACAGGTTTATTATTACCAATGTTATAAATTTTATAGGCAGCTTTGCTAAAACTATCTGCTTCTGATGCTTCTGCTTGGGGAATATGGTCAATAACTCTAATTACCCCTTCGGTAATATCATCAATATAGGTGAAATCTCGCTTCATTTTGCCATGATTGAAGATTTTAATAGGTTGTTGTTCTAATATGGCTTTGGTAAAGGAAAAATATGCCATATCAGGACGACCCCATTCACCGTAAACTGTAAAGAAGCGCAGTCCAGTGGTGGGAATTTTGTATAGGTGGCTATAGCTATGCGCCATTAGTTCATTTGCTTTTTTTGTGGCAGCATAGAGACTAATGGGATTATCGACCCTATCTTCAACAGCGAAGGGAACTTTGCTATTAGTTCCATAAACTGAACTAGAAGAAGCAAAGACGAGATGTTCAACTTCGCTATGGCGACAGCCTTCTAAGATATTGAGAAAGCCAGTGAGGTTACTATCTGCATAAGCGTAGGGATTTTGAAGGGAGTAGCGGACTCCAGCTTGGGCTGCGAGATTGACAACGATGTTGGGGGAAAAGTTTTTAAAAACCGCGAGGATTCCTTCTTTGTCTGCTAGGTCGAGTTTTTGAAAGGTGAAGTTATCTGAGGTGAGTTGCGCTAAACGGGCTTTTTTTAGGGAAACATCATAATAGGAGTTGAGGTTATCTATTCCAATAACTTGGTCTCCTTGTTGTAGTAATCTTTTGGCTAGGTAAAAGCCGATGAATCCTGCTACCCCCGTAACTAAAACTTTTCTCGTTGTCAACTTCTTTTGATATATTTATACAGTTTCTATCTTAGCTTCTGCCTGAAGCGCGATCGCGCGTAACCTATCTTTCACACCTTCCCCATTCTCCCACATTCCCCTCTGTTGTGCTTCTAGCAGCCTTTCCGCCATATCTCGCAATGCCCAAGGATTCTTGTCTTGCATAAATTTTTGGACTTTCTCATCTAAGATATAAGCTTCCGCAACCCCTTGATACATATAGTCTTCTACACATTGGGCGGTCGCATCATAAGCAAAGAGGTAGTCAACGGTTGCAGCCATTTCAAATGCCCCTTTATAGCCGTGACGCATTACTCCTGCTATCCATTTGGGGTTAATTACACGGGAACGATAGACTTTCGCGATTTCTTCTCGTAGTTGCTTCACTCTGGGGCTAGAAGGGTTGGAATTATCGCCGAAGTAGGTTGTGGGGTTTTTGCCTTGGACGGTACGCACAGCAGC
>JBBQDV010000081.1:0-12131 GCA_038320005.1 Cyanophyceae cyanobacterium | reverse complement strand
GAAAAATTTGATAGCCTATCCTAATAGTTTGGGAATAAGGTTAGATTCAGCGTGGAAATACAAATCGGTAGGGGTAAAACGGCTCGACGAGCTTATGGTATTGATGAAATTGCCTTAGCCCCAGGATTACAGACACTAGACCCCAGCTTGACTAACACCAGTTGGGAAATTGGGGGAATTCAAAGAGAGATTCCGATTATCGCCAGTGCGATGGACGGAGTAGTTGATGTGCGCATGGCAGTTTTGTTGTCAGAATTGGGCGCAATGGGAGTCTTGAATCTCGAAGGAGTTCAAACCCGTTATGAAGACCCCAACCCTATTCTTGATCAGATTGCGGGTGTTAGTAAAGATGGGTTTGTTCAACTCATGCAGCAACTCTATGCTGAACCTATTAAGCCAGAACTTATTGGCAAGCGCATCGCTGAAATCAAAAGCCGAGGGGGAATTGCAGCAGTTAGTGCAACTCCTGTTGGGGTAATCAAATTTGGTAAAGAGATTGCGGATGCTGGGGCAGATTTATGTTTTGTCCAAGGAACAGTTGTTTCCACTGACCATTTATCCCCTGAGTCCGTAACCCCTTTAGATTTAGCTAAATTTTGTCAAGAGATGCCTATGCCCGTCGTGCTAGGTAATTGTGTCACCTATGAGGTAGCTCTGAAGCTCATGAAAGCTGGTGCAGCGGGAGTATTAGTAGGAATAGGTCCAGGGGCAGCTTGTACCTCTCGTGGCGTTCTCGGCGTGGGTGTTCCCCAAGCCACCGCAGTGGCAGATTGTGCAGCAGCAAGAGATGACTACGAACGCGAAACGGGCAACTATGTCCCCATTATTGCGGATGGTGGCATTATTACTGGTGGAGATATATGTAAATGTATCGCCTGTGGTGCAGATGCGGTTATGATTGGTTCTCCTATTGCTAGGGCGGAGGAATCCCCAGGAAGTGAGTATCATTGGGGTATGGCAACTCCTAGCCCCATCTTGCCCAGAGGGACAAGGATTCGAGTTGGGACAACGGGAAGCATAAAAGAAATTTTAGTCGGTCCCGCACGCCTTGATGATGGCACTCACAACCTTTTAGGTGCGCTGAAAACGAGTATGAGTACCTTGGGGGCAAAAAACCTTAAGGAAATGCAGAAAGTTGAAGTAGTGATTGCGCCTTCTCTACTTACGGAAGGGAAAGTTTATCAGAAGGCTCAACAATTGGGTATGGGTAAATAGAAGCGAGAAACTAGGGTGGGAATTACCCGCCCTTTTCTCTTAAGAGAACTCTTCTAATAAAAGTGTGTGAATACCTTTGATGAAAACTTGGAAGCTTTGGGATGTATTGTTGGTCAAGGATAAATGGGGGGCTATCTGCTCAGAGTGAGTACCAGGATAGTATTCTTCAACTAAGTCTCTAAGTCCCTGTTTAGCAGAGTTAAGTCGATCAGGATTGCGGTATTTATTCTGAGTTTGTTTACGACTTAAACTATTAGGTTTGAGGTGATAGGCTTTTTCTACGGCTGCTAAATCTCCGAGAAACCAAGATTCTAGTTCACGACAAATAATGCGAATCATTACATTCGGTTTTCTTCCGGCAGTTTGACAAAGTTGCAATAGTTCAGCCTTGAGTTTTTTGCAGTCGTGGGAGTCTTGGTCATGGACAATGACAAACTTTGTCGTAGGACTAAATCTAAAAGCTCTTATTTTAATGGGGATAGATTTAGCGAGATCCTGTTTACCTTGGTGGGGAATACAAATATAGGTAATGTTATTGGGAATTAGTCTAGGTAAAATCTCCTCTAAAACATTGTTCATTGAGGGTTCTTCCAATAAAAAAATGATATCGTAGCTCATTAAGGTGCAACTCCTGCAAACCAGCCCTGATTCCACAAATAGCCAGGTAAGTCTCCAGCTTCGACTAAGGCTTTGAGGGTTTCGTTCTCGATGGCTTTATATATTTTGGTAATGCCTTGTTCTTTGGTTAACCAGAAAATACTTTCTAGGGGAACAGCATTGAGAAAGTCGGGGGAATGTGTAGAAACAAAAACTTGTCCGCCTTTATGGGCATAGCTGGCAAATTCTTCAGCAAGTTCTCTAAGTAGACTCGGATAAAGTTGATTTTCTGGTTCTTCAACGCAGAGTAGAGGATGGGGTTTGGGGTCAAATAGCAGAGTTAAATAGGCAAACATTTTCATTGTGCCATCAGAAACATATCGGTCAATGAAAGGATCTTTAAAAGCTTGGTCTTGAAAGCGCAGGATTAGTCTGCCATCTTCTGTATTTTTTGCTTCTACTTGGGATATTCCAGGAACGCGATCGCGCAGTCTCTTGAGAATTTCCTCGAATATTTCAGGATATTCCTGGTGAATGTATTGGGCAACAACTGCCATATTATCGCCAGTAGGAGATAAATGTTCAGCGTAGAGTGCATCTTTGCTGCCCCTAGCGTCGCTAATATGGAAATCTGAAACGTGCCAGTTTTCAATCAGGGAACGGAAAGCACTAGCAGCTTTAAAGCGTTGAAATTGCCCTAAGCCTTTGATGGCTAAAATATCTTGGGATTCGAGTAGTTGTTCTTCACGCTGTAGTTCTTCGTTGGTTTGTTCAAAGTTTTCTTCGTTAGTAATGGCATAGCCTTTGCCTTTCTGGAAGTCAAGAAAGTGATAAGGAGAACCGTATTCACCTCGTTTGTAGCGTAGGATTTCTCTTTTGATTATAGGGCGTTTTTCTTCTTGACCAACGATTAAGATATAGGTAACGAGGCGTTCTGTTTCCAGAATCTTCATGCGGAATTTTAATTCAATTTCTATGTCTTCCTTTTCTTTGCCCCTGGTAACAACTTCGTTAAATCCACCTCGAACTTGTAGGGCTTGGCGAATATTGTTCTTCAAGGCATCTCGCAGGAAACCAAAAATATCGAACAGGGTTGATTTGCCTGTGCCGTTAGCTCCGATGATAACGCAGAAGGAAGGGATATCGTTAATTTCTAAGGATTCAAAGACACGATAGTTTTTTATCTTTATGGAAACGATTTTCATTATTAAATCTCTACCCTTCGCGATCGCGCTTTTCAAAAAACCAATCTTAACGAAAAAGGTACGTTAATACCGCACCCCTAACAAATTATATTCGCAAACACTTTACTTAAGTGAGCCAAACTTTCAAACGTTGTGCTACTTAGAGTAGTGCTAATAATTCAGAATCAACTAACGTCGTCTCGCTGAGGAAGCAACGGAATTCGTTCCAGGAATCTCCTCGCCTTGGGAAAAAATTTCTGGAAACCTTGAGAACCTATAATAGATGAGGGCGAACGATGGGACTTGAACCCACGCATGGCGGAATCACAATCCGCTGCCTTAACCACTTGGCCACGCTCGCCATGACGTTATCTAGTATAGCATCAGAAAATACAATTAGACAACTCTTAACAATGAAATCACAGTCATTAATGGTGGGAGGAATTGCTATTGCTGGCTTAGGGATAGCAATGGCGTTAACAAATCCGAGCCAGTCTGATTATGAAGACTATGCTCAAACACAACTTGCAGACCATCTCAAAGAAAATGTTTGTCCAGAAATTTCCCAAAACTTGGGAGAATTTTTACAGCGACAGTGTACTAGCTTGGTTGATAGCAGTAGACCTCAGTTACAGCAATTGATTCGCCAAAATACTATTAGGCAAAACTATCTTGTTTTTAGTATGTACCGCACGCAATTGGGTTTTGCGCCGATTATGCCAACTTATAATTTCGTCACTATAGCTGGATTTTCTGGTTTCTTTATCTACGAAGCTGAAGAAAATTAAGGAACTTAGGAATAGAGAAAGTAGGTCTATTTCTTTAGCTGAAATTGTCCATTGCGCTTCTAAGGAGATTGAATTGATGAAAGCCAGAGTCACGACCCTTGCATTAGCCAGCATCCTATTTTTCTATGGAAATGTCGCTTTTGCTTGTCAAAATCAACCAACTGTTATCGCTCAAAATCAGCAAGGGATGGAGTTACCAGATACTATCGCCAATCGAGTCCGTCAGTCTGTCGCACAGGAGATAAACGTTTCTCCTGAACAGCTAAATATTATTTCCGCAGAACAGCAAACCTGGTCAGACTCTTGTTTCGGTCTAGGAGGTATCCAGGAGTCATGCGCTCAAGTTCTTGTGGAAGGATGGCGTGTCGTCCTCTCAGATGGGAAAATGAGTTGGGCTTATCGTACTAATAAAGATGGTAGTCTAATTCGTTTAGAAGAAGATAGAATGGGGGATCAAGAGAGTTTACCTGCGCAGGTAAAGCTGAGGGTATTAGACACCGCTGCTGATTTTGCTAATATTCCCTCTAGTCAGATTGAGCTTATTTCGGCAGAATCTCGAACTTGGTCTGATGGCTGTTTAGAACTAGCGGTACTGGATCAAATGTGTACCCAAGCTTTGGTGGATGGATGGCGAGTTGTAGTTATAGCAAGAGAGCAACAACTTGTTTATCATACTAATGGGGATGGTTCTCAAGTTATTCTCAATCCGTTAGAAAGCGAAGTCTCAAGGGGAAGAAACTTAATTCCTCTAGCTGAGTTACCTCCACCATTACCTACTAATGTTATTGTTCGCGCTATTGCTTCTGGAGAAATTGCGGGAAGAACTTATGAGATATTGTTGACCCAAGCAGGAGAACTTACCCGTCAACTGAAGGATGCTAGAGGGGTGAGTGTTAGTGAACAGACATTCCAATTACCACAAGAAAAGGTAGGGGAGTTTGTCAGTTTTCTCCAACAGCAGGATTTAGCAAGGTATAACGGTTATCAGTTTCTACCACCTTCAGAGGGTGGAGATTTAATTATGATGACTGTTACTACTTCTGCGGGGACGGTGCGTTATGTAGACGTTTACCAGGATGAATTACCAGAGGAGTTACAGGTAGTATTACAAAGGTGGCATCAGTTATCTAAATCTGTTTAGTCTTCAGGGGAAAAAGGTTCTTTATTAATTAAATCAGAAGGGGGGCGATCACTACTCCACGCCCACCATGTCTGATTACACTGACATTGGTAAAATTCCTGCCATTTACGCTGATAGCTTTCATCCATGACGGGGGCGCGACGGTTTAGCCAGACATGATCTGCTTTGCTTACATCAGCGTTACACTGAGGACAACGAAAGTTTAGGGAGTGAATGGCTGTCTTTGTCCACTGAGGAGGGATGGGGTTAAACGCTTCCATTGAATTAAATCTCCTGATTCATAACAGCCCGATGCTGTTTCATCATAGCGGAGATTGGATCGCAATCTTTGATGAGTGAGTCATCGCAATATTCATGCCAGAGCCAATTTATCTTAATTTTATCTCTTTATTCGGACTATTTGGCTTTTGCGCGATCGCGTATCTTTTTTCAGAAGACCGTCGTGTGTCCTTAATCCCTTGGTCACTGATTATTTGGGGAATTGTTGGCTTAAGTGGCAAAGCACTTTTGGCGGGAACTTTGGCAACATTAATGGTCGCTTGCATTGCAGGATTATACCAAATGTAGATGCAGAATCTTGGTTTTTTTTCTAGTATTTTAAAGTTGAATATATAAATAGCCAAATATGCCTATTCCACTAAGAGAAGACATTATGTATATCCTGCTAAAGAAAATTGGCGAGGGTAATAAAAGCGAAGAAAAACACGATGCGTCCTTTCATAATACCGACTTTACTGGTCGCAGACTGACAGTTTCTGACTTCCTGGGTCATTTAGATTATCTGAATCAAAAGGGCTATATTAATGCTGAGTTCCAAGGAAATGCTTACGCTAACCAAGAAGATGTTCCCGATTTTATTAATGTAGAACAGGTAAACTTCCGTGTCGCCAATACTTTAGGCGCGCCTGATGGTCCTCTTCCTCACTTGATTGTCTTTAAGAAAGCGGAACTGACAGATAAGGGGAAGAAGATGTTAGAGAAAATGGAAGAAAAGCAGCCCGAATCTCTTTATGAAGGTCCTGTTAGTCCCATCGCGACTAAAAATATGCCTTTCCTGGAAAAGGTGATGCTTAAAGGGGAGTTAGAGGATATTTTTGATGCCCGTGATATCTCGGAGATAGTATTTCGGACAATGCGCGACCTGATGACAACGTCTGCTTCTGAACGGGTTGCGGGGGAACTCCATAAACCTGCTGAACCAAGTAAAGACAAGGCTTTACAAGATGAAATTGCTACTCTTTGGCAAGATACTAATCCCATTGTCAGCTTTTTGAGTCGAGTTCGTCCCCCTCTTAAGTTTGATGATAAAACTTTCCTCTTTCGGATTCGCCAAGAGGGTGGTTTACAAGGGTCTGTGAATCCAGAGGAAGTGGTGAAGGCGGTATTTAGTGCGACTAAGGACGAACTTTCTCCAGAACGAACTAATGAAATTGTTGAATTTCTACCTGGTAAAATAAAGGAACTTTGGCAGGTAGCATAGGTGATGGGGGGTGAGTTTAGGTTTCATCAGTTTAGAGTTGAGATTGAGGGGGTGATGGGGGGATAGCGTGATGGGGTGTGAGTTTGACGCTTTTCCCACAACTATCAACTATTTACCCTATATATTATCTCTCTCACCCACTCTCCCTCTCCCTACGTTCCTCGCAATGCTTCCAAATCTAAAGCATTTAACTGGTCTTTTGCCTGTTCTACAACACCACGACGACGCAAAAAGCCTGTATTCGCCCCAGGACAAAGATATTGCGGTTGAAACTGGTTTCGTAATGTCGTGACGCTACGGAGTTGGCGAAACCAATGAAAGGTTTTCTGAGTTCTTAGGGGTGTAATTTGTCCGCTTTGATTTGGGAGAAGATGTCGTCCTGAAAAGAGAACACCGCCATGACGGTCATAATATAAACAAGATGAACCTGGGGAGAAACCAGGAGTCCAAATTGCTTTACAGTTAGGAATTTGGTTAAATTCTTTTGCAAAGGGAGTTACTGCTACTTCTGGGAGTAAATACGCCTCTTGTTCTTGAATAATGACCTCACAGCGGAGTAATTTTTGCATTTTCAGGACTTGCTTACCAATTCCGCCACGATGGGTCATATATAGCCATTTTACGCCTCCTTTTTCTTGCAAAAAGTTAATATAGTCTTCTGTCCAAGCAGGACAATCAATCAAGATGTTGCCAGCATTTTCTACAATAAAGTAAGAAGTACCCCCAAATGTATCTCGATTCGGGGGAAAGGCAAAAATTCCTTCTAAGATAAGACGGGGTAATTTTGACTCGGTTTTAAGAGATTGAGGAGAATCCACTGAGTTATCGCGAGAAGAATTGTCTTGAGAGGAGTTTGCTGACATGACCTATTAAATATTTAGTTTGCTTTCCAGATTAGCTTTTTTGTCTCCTGATTAGCAGTATAGATTTTTTATAACTCGGTTTGAAATATGGAATTTTGGCTATTTTTACTTTTAATTAGTTTCAGCGTCTTTTTTTACTCGTTTCTCTTTCGCAGTATTGCCCAGAAGTCACGGGAAAGTCAAGGGAGTACGGAGGGTAAAGAGATTCCAGGAACAATTGATCTCAAGAAAAAGACTGAGGTAGAGGACTCGGCTAAACTCCGTCCGATTACAAAAAATGAGGAGTCAGAGTTGCGTCACTGTTTCCCTTGGGGAGTTTACTATTTGCAAAATATAGATTATCGTCCTCAAGCAATTCTTTGTCGGGGAAAACTGCGGACTAATCCAGAATCTGCTTATAAGACTGTACAGGAAAATGTCGAAAGTAAGTTTCGCGATCGCTTTCTTGTCGTTTTCCAAGAAGGATTGAAGGAGAAGCCCTTTTTTGCTTTAGTTCCTAATCCAGAAGCAAAGTTAACTGAAGATACCCAGAAGAAACTTACCCGTCCTTTTCTCGCGTTAGGTTTGTTGCTGATTACCCTTTTTACTACTACTTTAGTGGGTGCTGCCCTGGCTGAGGTGTCTCCAGAAGCCTTACAAGCAGACATTTCTTTGCTATTGCAAGGTTTACCCTATGCGGTAACTTTACTGGCGATTCTGGGCATCCATGAGACGGGACATTACTTGATGACGCAGCGATATAAGATTAAGGCGACTCTCCCTTATTTTATTCCTGTGCCTTTTTTCTTGGGGACTTTTGGGGCATTTATTCAAATGCGATCCCCTGTACCGAATCGTAAGGCTTTATTTGATATTGCGGTAGCCGGTCCTTTGGCGGGTTTGGTGGCTTCGCTTCCAGCTTTGCTTTGGGGGCTTTCCCAATCAGAAATTGTGCCTCTGAGTGATGAGTCGAGTCTGTTGAATTTTCGTTCCCTTGATCCGCGCTTTTCCCTGATGTTATCCGTATTAGCAAAGTTCATGATGGGTTCAGAGTTATCACCAGGGATGGCGATTAGCTTGCATCCAGTAGCTATGGCGGGATTTATTGGTGTGGTGGTGACGGCGTTAAATTTGATGCCTGTGGGACAGTTAGATGGGGGTCATATTGTTCATGCGATGTTTGGACAGAAAATTGGGGCGGTTATTGGACAAATTGCCCGTTTCTTAGTCTTTCTTCTCGCGATCGCGGAATCTGGATTTTTACTATGGGCGATTATTCTCCTCTTTATGCCTGTCCTTGATGAACCTGCCCTCAATGATGTCTCTGAACTTGATAACGGGCGCGATTTCCTGGGAATGTTTTGTTTGGTCTTATTGGTAATTATTCTCTTACCTATCCCTGCAACCTTGGTACAGTGGCTAAATATTTGATGCGAAAAAATCAACTGCGTTCTTCTCTTTCTCTATTTTTAATGCTTGTTTCTCTCCTGGGGGTTAGTTGTCAGCAAAGAAAAGCAGACATTCCCTATGAAACCGAAGCAGCAGAAACAGGCTTAACTTTAGATAATGCCAGTTTAGAACAAGCAGATGAAGACGGGCAAACCCAGTGGAAAGTTCAAGCTAAACGGGTGTTTTATAGTGATGACCGCAAAAGGGCAGATTTAGAAGAAATCACTGGCAACTTGTATTCTAATGGGGAAGTCGTCCTGCAAGTTAGTGCCAAAACTGGAGAAGTTCTTGAAGACGGGGAGAAAATCTTACTAAAGGGTGATGTTCGGGGGATTGATCCTCGCAATAAAGCGGTATTAGAAGGGCAACATTTAGAATGGTTTCCAGAGGAAGATCGGGTACTGCTTCAGGAAAAGGTAAAGGGGACAAATCCTGATTTACGCTTTACCGCTAACCAAGGGGAATATTTTACGACAGAAGAACGGGTAGAGGTATCTGGATCAGTAATTGCGACTTCCCAAGATCCCTCTTTACAAATGAAAGCAGAACAGCTTATTTGGGAAATTCCCCAAGAGATTGTCAGAAGTAACCAAGCCTTAGAAATTAATCGCTATGACGGCGAGAAAATTACTGACCGAGTTGTTGCAAATCAAGGGGAGATTAACCTCGAAAGTGAACTTGTTACCCTAAACGGAAAGATTCAGTTAAACTCTGCTGATCCACGGCTTCAGATTACCACGGAAACTGCTTTGTGGAATATAGCAGCAGAAACCGTCACCTTAAATAAGCCTGTAGAAATTATTCATGGTGAGGAAAATATTGTCGCCAGGGGTAACGGAGGAAGGGCGGATCTTAAAAATGAAGTGGTTCGCTTAGAAGGACAAGTTCGCGCGATTAATCAGAATACCTCTAGCCAGATTGCTGCGGATCAAATAACTTGGGATATCTCAACTCAAGGGGTACAAGCGATGGGAAATGTTATTTATCAACAACAATCTAATCCCCCTTTAACTTTAAGAGGAACGAAAGCAACGGGAAATATCGCCTCAGAACGGGTCGAAGTAACTGGAGGAAATGGAAGTGGTCAGGTAGTTACAGAAATTATTCCCAATGATTCTTGATTTATCTTTCTAATGATCTCCTAGTTTCCTCTGTTTTTCCTGATTTGCAACTCACTACCCAACAAGTTTTTCAGGCTGGACAGTAAAGTAAAGCGCAATGTTAATAGGGGGTGATGGGGTGATGGGGGGATAGGGTGAGGGGGTGAATTTATTAAAGTTTGACGCTTTTCCCATAAATAGGGTTCACATATATTATATCTCTCCCCCTACCCCTAAATTCTGATCAAACAACAGGAACAGCAGACTTAATCGCGAAGATTTTCTCAATTGCATCCGCAACCACACGGTCAGGAGTGGAAGCCCCAGAAGTCACGCCCACAGTGATTTTTCCTTCTGGAAGCCAGTTTTCTTGTAGTTCTAAATCCTGATTCAAGGGTTTATGTTCAACAGTATTATTAAGATAAATCCGTTCCGCACTATCAATGTGATAAGACGGTAACTTTCTCTCGATCGCGATTTCTTGCAGGTGGGTAGTATTAGAAGAGTTGTAACCGCCGATAACCACCATCAGGTCTAAAGTTTCATCCACCAACTCAAACATCGCATCCTGGCGTTCCTGGGTCGCATCACAGATGGTATTGAAACTCATGAAATGCTGATTTACTTCCATTGGACTGTACTTAGACATCATGGTATGCTCAAACAGTTTCCCAATTTGTTCAGTCTCACTTTTCAGCATCGTAGTTTGGTTTGCTACCCCCACTCTTACTAAATCTTGATCAGGGTCAAAGCCAGCAGAACAAGCATTTTCAAACTTATCGATAAATTCTTTTCTATCTCCGCCTTTAAGAATATAGTCGGCTACATATTGCGCTTCAGCTAGATTTAACACCACCAAGTATTTATCAGCAAAAGAACTGGTTGCGATGGTTTCTTCATGGGCATACTTACCGTGAATAATAGAAGTATAGTCCTTCTTTTTATGCTTCTCGACAGAATTCCAGACCTTAGATACCCAAGGACAAGTTGTATCCACAATTGTACAACCTTTGTTATTAAGAAGTTGCATCTCTTCAAGACTCGCCCCAAAAGCAGGAAGAATAACCACATCCCCCTTTTCGACTACGGAAAAATCTTTCTGTTCTGCAATTAACTCAATAAAACCAACGTTCATATCTTGTAAACGCTTATTAACAGAAGGATTGTGAATAATTTCATTTGTAATCCAAATCCGTTCTGTGGGGAAATGCTGACGGGTTTCGTAAGCCATTGCTACCGCCCTTTCCACGCCCCAACAAAAGCCAAAAGCTTCCGCGAGGCGAATTGTGACATCACCTCTTTGGAGTTGATAGTTATTGTCGCGAATTTCTTGAATCAGATCACTTTGATACTCTGTATTCATTGTCCCCGCAACTTCTTGGGCATACCCAAACCCTTTACGGTTATAGTTTTCAGAGTTTCGTAATGCGCGAGTAAAGGCTTTTGTATTGAATTTATCTGTTGTCATAATTTAATCTATTGTTAATTGTTTACCAATATCCATCGCCAGTCGCCAAAGTTTATAGCCTTCAGCATTTAGATGTAAGCCATCGGTACTTAGTTCTATTCTTAAGTTACCTTGCTCATTCGCAAAGAGGGAGTAAAGATCTAAATAAACCACTCCTTCAGATTTAGCCATCTCTTTGATACTTTGATTCATTTTACGGACTTCTGCGTTAGGAGTTTCGATTAACTTTTTGCGCCCTTCCCAAGTTGCTGTTTCTGCACCATGAGGTAAAATCGACTGAACTACAATTACGGTATTGGGATGGACTCGCTTTAAATAGCGAATAGTTTGCTTTTGGTTGGCGAGAACTGTTTTCGGACGAACTCCTTGTAATAAATCATTAATCCCAACCATGAGAAAAATAGCCTTTGGTTTAGTTTGATCGAGGATATCTAAACGGAGTCGCAAACCTGCTGTTGTTTCCCCCGAAATTCCTTGGTTAAGCCAGTTCCCTGGGGGTAAAAAATGAGCAGGAAACCAAAGACTAATCGAGTCTCCGAGTAAAATATATAATTCGCCCGGTGGGTTTTCCGCAGCAATTTTGGCTTCTTGTCCTAGTAAATCTAGCCACTGCTGATAGCTAAGATGATGTCGTTCCCCTGAAATGGGTTGAGGAGTCAGGACAGGATTACTGACTGAGACTACTTGAGGATTGGCTAATGAGGGTGGTGTTATTAATTTTCGTACTGCTATGAGAACCACAATAGTAATAAATATGGCATTGCCTATTAAAGAAACAAACACCCACCTTGGATAGTATTTCAAAGTAATTCTAGGTTGGGAACACTATAACAATTTTTCCTTATTTCTTGGCACGAATGCAAGCTA
>JBBQDV010000080.1:0-12183 GCA_038320005.1 Cyanophyceae cyanobacterium | reverse complement strand
TCTTTCTCCGAGAGAATCGGAGTTCCCTCAATTTGCCAATCAATACCTAAGTCGGGATCATTCCAGAGGATACTTCGCTCGTATTGCGGAGCATAGTAATCTGTCGTTTTATACAAAACCTCTGCAACTTTAGAGAGAACAATAAAACCATGAGCAAAGCCTTCTGGAATCCATAACTGTTTTTTATTCTCCGCACTCAGTTTACAACCTGTCCATTTGCCAAAAGTCGGGGAATTATTGCGTATATCTACTGCAATATCAAAGATCTCCCCCACAACGGCTCGCACTAGCTTTCCTTGCGCTTGTTGAATTTGATAGTGTAAGCCTCGGAGAACCTTGTGAGCAGAACGAGAGTGATTGTCCTGCACAAAATTTAGGTTGTAACCTACTTTTTCGACAAAATCTTTGTGATTGTAACTTTCATAAAAAAATCCTCGTTCATCCCCAAAAACTCTGGGGTTGAAAATTAGGACTCCTGGGATATTTGTCTTCGTCATCTCCATAAACGACTGCCTTCTAAGAGAATCTACTTAAAGTTAAAAGAAATTAATATTTTTGTCAACCTTAGATCAGAGTAGAAGATCATATCTTTAATTAACTTGTCAAATTAACTGTTTTTTTAATCTAGCGGTTGTAGAGGCGAGGAAAACTAAAAGCTGTTAAACTAATAATTAATATAAATATATTTAATTCTCCTAACCTAATATTATTTAGTAAGAGAAAATGTCTTACTCCATTCGCCTATTAGTCGATGGTTACAATATCATTGGCGCATCAACCCATCTAACTAAACTCCGTGAAAACAATAACTTAGCAGCATCCCGTCAGCAGTTAACCGAGCTTTTGGTTAACTATAGTGCTTTACAGGATTATAAAACTGAGGTTGTCTTTGACGCTTATGAGCAACAGACTCCAGTGTATCGTGAAGAGATCACCAAAAACCTGAGTGTCTGCTATACAGGCTATGGTGAAACCGCAGATACTTATATTGAGAGAACTTGTGCCTCTTTCTGTAAATATCTCTCAGCCCTCAGTCCTCGCTTACTCGTTGCGACTTCTGATCGGGCGCAGCGCCTCACAGTGGTCGGCTATGGTGCAGAATGGATGTCTGCAAAGCAGTTGGTGCATGATTTAGAGACTACGGTACAGCAAGTTAGAGTTAAGCATAAACCAAAAGCGCGATCGCGCGGTCGTTACTTATTTAATGCCTTAGACCCCCAATCTCAACAACGTCTAACCCAACTACAAAAAGGAGAAAAACTCTAATTTGAGAAAACTTTAAAAAAACTGTTGACACTTTCCTTAGTTGCGGTTATATTGTTAAAGGTGATTCAAACAAGCCCCCATCGTCTAGAGGCCTAGGACACCTCCCTTTCACGGAGGCGACAGGGATTCGAATTCCCTTGGGGGTATTAAAAAAAGATGTAAGTGTAAAACCTTGCATCTTTTTTATTTATATCGGGATGTTTCGAGAGCTTGCTGAAGGTGATTAATCCATCGATCCCC
Source organism: Cyanophyceae cyanobacterium (assembly GCA_038320005.1). Classification (GTDB taxonomy): domain Bacteria; phylum Cyanobacteriota; class Cyanobacteriia; order Cyanobacteriales; family SIO1D9; genus JBBQDV01. The sequence goes on along the minus strand of JBBQDV010000080.1, from coordinate 10,677 downwards.
GACTCCCTGATTTGTGTTCCTCTTCCTTAAGACTTTGTACTGATTCAATTAAACCTCGTACTTCCTCTGTTCCCTCAGAGGGTTCAAACATAAGGGGAAATTTACGATGGGCGACCATGCGTAACCCCAAAGGAACAAGACTAAATAATCCCTTCAAGTCTCGAAAGGAGTTTCCCACCACTTCTAAGCCAAATTTACGTTCATCAATCCAGCCCCCTTCTTTAACTAAATCAATTAAGACTTTACGATGGCGAACAGCGCGACTATCTTGGCTATCTTTACGGTTTAAGATTTCTTGCTTAATATGACCAATTTGATCCATAGGGGCGACTTCCATCGGACAAACCGTATTACAGAAATAGCAACGGGTACAACCCCAGACCCCTTTTGTTCCCTCGTTATAAGCTTCTAGACGTTCTTCGGTTTTGATGTCGCGCGAATCCGCTACTAGACGCTGCGCTTTGGCTAAAGCATGGGGTCCGACAAAGTTAGGGTTAACGCTACGGGCATTACATTCAGAATAGCAAGCCCCACACATTATACAATTACCTACTTGGTCAAGACGCGATCGCGCTTCAGGAGATTGCAAAAATTCTCGTTCCTCAATCTTACGGGCGCGGGTGCTGACATAGGGTTCTACTACTTCCAATTGATCCCAAAACCCTTGCATATCAACAACTAGGTCTTTGATTACAGGCATATTTCCCATGGGCGCGATCGCGATTTCAGGAATTTCTGAAGTAGATAAAGGCAAAACTCGCTGCAATTCAGTAGTAATATTTTCTTTACAAGCAAGCACAGAACGACCATTAACTTTCATTCCACAACTACCACAAATTGTATTGCGACAGTTTTTCCGAAAAGCAAGAGTTCCATCCTGTTCCCACTTAATTTGATTTAAGCAATCGAGAATCGTATTTTTCGGATCTACCTCTAGGGTATAACTAGCAATTCTCGGCTGAGAATTTTCTTGTTGACGAATAACTTTAAAAAGAACTTGCATTTTTAGGGTTATTAGTAATTTGACAGAAATTATTGGGAGGTTACTTGAGAGAAAACAAATAATAGTACTATCTTAATAAATTTTAGACATCTCTCCTGATTAAATCTGCTTTTTAAAAAGAAATTGTCAAAATGTTTTACTAAAAAGCAACTTTAACGCTATATTTTTTATAGGAACAAGATTAACTTGTCATGAAATCAAGTTATCTCAGTAAAAGAGGAAAACAAGTAAAAAAAATATGACTGAAACCGCAACCCCCCCAACAAATCCATTAACTGGTAAAGCCCTACTTCAAAAAGTAAAAGAGTTATCAAGCTCCCCGAGAAGAGAAACAGCAAAACGCTGTGGTTACTACACTGTTACCAAAAGTGGTCAGACCCGCGTCAATTTAACTGATTTTTACGATGCAGTTCTAAGTGCAAAAGGTGTTCCTCTTGATCCAGAAGGAACAAAAGATGGTCGCGGTCGTGAACCAACTTATCGAGTCAGTGTGCATCAAAATAATCAAATTGTTATTGGTTCAACCTATACAAAAGCAATGGGCTTGAAACCAGGAGATCAATTTGAAATTAAATTAGGCTACAAGCACATTCACTTAAAGCAGGTAGATGATGCAGATAAATCAGAAATCCTTGAAGAAGAAGTCTAAATTGATTTAGTAAAGCTAAATTAGCTAATTAGTCTTGATGTAGGGATGTAAGCGATTACGTCTCTACAAGGCTTCTCATGAACTTCTTTAGTCATCAAAACAGTTAAATAATGTGGATAACACCGTATTTGAAAATAAAAAACCATCGGGATCGCTAAATTTCAAATACTTATCTTCCGTAACTATCACCCAACCCTGTTGTATATAAGGCTGTACCGTTCTCAGAATCTTCTCAAGCACGTCTTCACCAAACTTTTCTTGTAAAGATACCAAGCTAATTCCTTCAGCCAAGCGTAAAGCCAACATCAACGTTTCCAAAAGATGTTCTGAAGCTGAAATATTTTCGGTTTCAATCAGACAACCCTTCTCTACCCACTGATAATATTCTCTGCGCGTGCGAGGACGAGCAAATCTTTGCTTATTTATATAACTTGTCGCCCCCATCCCAAACCCCCAATAAGGCTGATTACGCCAATAAACTTGGTTATGATTACAAGCAAAGCCTGGTTGAGCATAATTGCAAATTTCGTAGTGATGATAACCAGATGCTGTTAAAATTTGTTGGGCAATACGACACATTTGGGCAGTATTTTCATCCGTTGGTAATGGTTGTATCCCTGGGGCGTATTGTTTACCAAAGGGAGTCACAGATTCAACCACTAAGTCATAGCAAGATATATGTTTAGGTTGAAGACTAACTGCTATTTCTAAAGAATTTTGCCATTGCTCTAAAGTCTGATGAGGTAAACCAGAAATTAAATCTAAACTATGGTTGGTAATCCCTCCTTGTTGGATTATATCCCAAGCTGTAAAAATATCTTTAGAGGTGTGAGATCTACCACTAATTTTAAGTAGCTCATCCTGAAAGGCTTGTACTCCTAGACTGACGCGATTAACACCAGCTTTCTGATAACCATTAAGTTGGCTCAAACTAAATGTACCTGGGTCAATCTCCAGGGAAATTTCTGCCTTGGGAATGATGCCCAAACAGTCATTCAAAGTTTTTAAAATCTGTTCAACTTGGTAAACAGCAAGTAAAGAAGGAGTTCCTCCCCCAAAGAAAACTGTTTCTAAAGAAGTTGAAGAATTGAACCCAGCTAGTTCAATTTCTTGGCAGAGGATATCTACGTATTTTTGGATCGAACTAGTCTTCTCTCCTCTTGCTTTATCCCCGACAACAGAAATAGGAAAATCACAATAGAAACAGCGACGACGACAAAAAGGGATATGAATATAAGCGGATTTTATAGAATTAAGTTTATCGTGATTTCCGTGTTGGTTTGGCAAGATTTCCTATAATATAAATTAATATAGTCAAGCTCACGTTGAAATATTATTTCTTTTTTTATTATTCAGCAACGTGAAATTATCTGGATTAAAACAATGCTTGATGCAGTTATCATCGTTATATTTATCCTAGCAGCAGCAGGAGTCGGCTACGAAAGTATTGATTTGTTACCTGATTTGGTTCAGGCACAAATTACGAATATTGGGGCTGTCCGCTGGATTGTGGCTGGCTTTGGGGCGATTGTTGGTCTAGCTGCGGGTTTAACCGCCCAAACTACTTATCGCCGTGTCGAAAGTCGGGTTAGAGGTTTACCCATTGAAGTCATTTTAACTCGCGCTGTGGGTCTAGTAATCGGACTTCTCCTCGCCAACTTGATGCTTGCGCCGATTTTCTTACTCCCAATTCCAAAAGAATTTGCTTTTATTAAACCCTTTTTAGCCCTGTTGGGGAGTGTGACTTTTTCTTTTTTGGGGATCAGTTTAGCAGATACTCATGGGCGAACTTTCCTCCGTTTGATTAACCCCAATAGCTTAGAAAGTATTTTAGTAGCAGAGGGAACTCTCAAACCTGCAAATACTAAAGTATTAGATACCAGCTGTATTATTGATGGACGGATTGAAGAAATTTTGGGAACGGGCTTTGTTGAAGGACAGCTTATTATTCCTCAGTTCATCTTACAGGAGTTGCAACAGTTAGCGGATGCTGCTAATGACCAAAAACGGTCTAAAGGACGCAGAGGTTTAGATATTTTGAATCGGATGCAATCATCCTATCCGACGCAAATAGTGATTAATGCTGCGGATTATGATGAACCGACAACAGTAGATGCTAAATTGGTGCGCTTTGCTCAAGAAATTAGTGCGACTCTCTTAACTAATGACTACAATCTCAGTAAAGTAGCAAACTTGCAGAAAGTCCCGATTCTCAGCGTCAATGACCTCGCCCAAGCAGTACGCCCAATTTATTTACCTGGGGATGATTTGGAGTTGAGGATACTCAAGGAAGGGAAAGAACCCGCTCAGGGAATTGGCTATTTAGAAGATGGCACAATGGTTGTAGTAGAGGAAGGACAAAAATATGTTGGGGGAGAAACTCAAGTTGTCGTAACTTCTGCATTGCAAACATCTGCTGGAAGGATGATTTTTGCTAAACCCCGCACTTCGATGGTGGCTTGATCTTGATCTTTCCCTCACCCCACCAATCTCATCCCTCAACCAGTGGGGATCGCAACAAAAGGAATATTTTTTTTCTAACCTCTAGCTTAGGGAGTGAAAAAGTGATAAAAAGAGACAGGCTTAAAATAACAGATTTTTCTCCTGCTAGGAGCAACGGACTCGATGTTACTCAAAATTGGTTTGTCTCGGCATAATTCTCTCCGCCGTAAAACACCGGCAAAGGCATTGCTTAAGTTAGGGGTAATAAGTTTTGCCACCGTTGCTTTTTGGACAACTTATCTAGAAGCGCGAACCCATCTCAATCAACCCGAAGCAATTTTTGTACTGGGGGGAGATGAGACAAGAGAACATTTCGCTGCGAAGTTAGCGGTGGAACATCCTGATTTACCTGTGTGGGTATCGGGAGGAAGTCCTGAAAGCTATGCCTATCATTTGTTTCGCGATGCAGGAGTTGAGCGCGATCGCGTTAATCTTGATTACCAGGCGGTAGATACAGTCACAAACTTCACCTCTTTGGTGGAAGATTTGGAAGAGCAAAATATCAAGAGCATTTATTTAGTGACTTCTGACACTCATATGCTCCGCGCCCAAGTTATTGGCAAAATTGTCTTTGGTAGTCGGGGTATCACCATGAAATCTGTCCCTGTCCCCTCTAATCATCAAGATGAGCCTTTGGAGAAGTCAATTCGGGATGGGGCGAGGTCACTACTATGGTTGGTCACAGGGGAGACAGGGGAAGCCTGGATTAAAATAGTTGGTGAACCCTAGAAGCATTTACTGCAATTTCAGGAATTTTTCTAAAGCAGAAACCATTGCTGGCGACCAACGGCGGGTATTTTTCACCCAGTCTAAATCTTGGTAACGGGAATCTAAGCCCACTGCTGCAACCCAGTTACTTTCTGCTTCTCCTTGTTCTCCTTTGACCCATAAGATGGCACTTAAAGCTGCTCGCATATCGGGAAAGAGGGGATACTTACGGACGAGGTTACGCATGGTACGAAGGGCTTCTTCTTGTTCACCAATTTCGTAAAGCGCGATCGCGTAATTAGCACGAGCAAAGGCAAAATTAGAGGAGATATCCGCAGCTTTTTCGTAATCTCGAATCGCTTCTGCCCATTTCCCCTGTCCAGCTTTGGCATTACCGCGATTATTATATGCCATTGCGTCATTTTCATCTAAACTCAAAATGTAATTATAATCCGCGATCGCGCTTTCCCATTTTCCTTGTGCTTCATAGGCTGCACCCCGATTTAAATAAGGATCTGTTGCATCTGGCGCAAGTTTAATCGCTTGATTATAATCTGCAATCGCGATCGCAAGCTTATTTTGTCCCACACGGGCATTACCGCGATTACTCCAAACCGCTGGATTAGTAGGGAATAACTCAACTAACTCAGTCCAATATGCCTCTGCTTGGGCGAGATCTCCTGCTTGGGTGGCTGCAAAAGCGCGATCGTTTAAATCTTGTCCTGCTTGCAGTTGTTCAGTCGTAATTGTAGTTTCAGTTCCCTGAGCGAGAACAGGAGTAGGGACAAGTAAGAAGAAAATAAAAAATAAACTGATGAACCAGCGAATAATCATTGTTGTGATAGTTTGTAAAGATTACTATACTTTATAGAAACTCATAACCCAAAAAAATATTAATGGTTGCTACTGAGACAAAATTCAAGTACGAAATTAAAGATATCTCCCTTGCCCCTCAAGGTAAACAACGTATCATTTGGGCAGGACGAGAAATGCCTGTCTTGAGACAGATTCAAGAACGCTTTGAGAAAACCAAGCCCTTTGCAGGAATTCGCATCTCCGCTTGTTGTCACGTTACCACAGAGACTGCTCATCTCGCGATCGCGCTCAAAGCAGGTGGCGCAGATGCCCTTCTCATCGCCAGTAACCCCCTTTCCACCCAAGATGATGTTGCAGCTAGTTTAGTCGCAGATTACGGCATCCCTGTCTTCGCCATCAAAGGAGAAGATAACGCCACCTATAATTCCCATGTTCAGACAGCCCTAGATCATAAACCTAATATCATCATTGATGACGGTAGCGATGTCACAGTTACCCTCGTCAAAGAAAGAGAAGCCCAACTCGCTGATATTCTCGGCACAACCGAAGAAACCACCACTGGTATTGTCCGTCTCAAAGCCATGTTCAACGATGGGAAACTCACCTTCCCTGCAATGAACGTTAATGACGCAGATACCAAGCATTTCTTTGATAATCGCTACGGTACAGGACAATCTACCTTAGATGGTATTGTTCGCGCTACTAACGTTCTCCTCGCTGGTAAGAACATCGTTGTTGCTGGCTATGGCTGGTGTGGTAAAGGTGTCGCTATGCGCGCTCGTGGGATGGGTGCAAATGTCATCGTCACCGAAATCGACCCCACCCGTGGCATTGAAGCGGTGATGGATGGCTTCCGCGTTATGCCCATGATCCAAGCTGCTACCATAGGTGATATCTTTGTCACCGTAACAGGTAACAAGCACGTCATTCGTTCTGAGCATTTCGACTTGATGAAAGATGGGGCAATGGTTTGTAACTCTGGTCACTTTGATCTAGAAATTGACCTCACTTCCCTAGCACAAAAAGCCACAGAAGTCAAGGAAGTTCGCAACTTTACCCAAGAATACCGTCTTGCTAGTGGTAAGTCTGTAATCGTCTTAGGGGAAGGACGTTTAATTAACTTAGCTGCTGCGGAAGGACATCCTAGCGCAGTCATGGATATGAGTTTTGCTAACCAGGCTTTAGCTTGTGAATATTTAGTCACAAATAAAGGTAAATTAGCTCCTGGTCTACACTCTATCCCTGAAGAAGTAGATAAAGAAATTGCGCGTTTGAAATTACACGCCATGGGAATCGCGATCGATAGCCTCACCGATGAGCAACACGAGTATATCAACTCTTGGACTGTTGGTACTTAAGCATATTAGTCTTAGTCCGCGCAGGCGGACTTTGCACTTTTAGCGGAAGGCTTCAGCCTGTTGGCGTTTGACAATTAGCTATTTCTCCTCACCCTCTTCTTCCACGGGTACAGGGTCATAGCCACCTTCACAGAGGGGATGACAACGAGCAATACGTTTCATCGCTAACCATCCCCCTTTTATTGCTCCAAACCTGGTTACTGCTTCTAGAGCATATTCCGAACAAGTAGGCTGAAAACGACAAGTTGGCGGAAATAAGGGCGAGATTCCGACGCGATAGCCTTTAATTAGCCAAATTAATAACTGTTTGCCCATTAATGCCCATCAAATAAAGGAATTTCGAGAAGAATTCAGGTTTTTATACGATCGCCCCGCACTTCAGAGAATTAGTATTACTTTGTCGGTAATTTTAATGTACCGAGGTCGTACAAACCGACTGTGCCTTCAGGAATTTCAAATTGGAGCTTTTGGTTGTCCAGAGTTAGTTCATAGCGACCGACCTTAAATCCTGTTAATGCAAACTTACCAGCGCGATTGGTAAATAGGGTAACTGCTTGCCATGATGGATCGGACAGAGAACGAACTTCTCCAGCTTGGAGTGCGATCGCCTGATCTTTAGCATCAGTCAAAATGCCTCGTATATATACAGTAGCATCTGTACCAACGCGAATTACCGTACCACTTTTATAGGTGGGTAAAGTATAGTAAACGGAATTTCCAGTTTCAATGCCTAGTGGTGCATCGGGAATTTCTAGTAATAGGCGAGAAACGTTATAGGAAGATAGATTAGGAACTACTGCTGGACCAAACCTATCCGCACGGCTGAGGTATGAGCCTTGTCCATCGGGATTTACGCCAACTATCTGGGAAGCTAGGGCTTTTTCGGGAATCACGATCGCGAAACTATCGCTGATGGGACGAGAGAAAGCCCAATTGCCATCCGCAAAGGCGATCGCAGTGCGGACACTAATTAGAGCATTTGCTTGAGTAGCGGTAGGAGATATGCTCAGATCAGGTGCAAAGTTCCAGATGCTACGATAGCCTGTATAGGTGAAATTAGCATTGAGGCGATCGCTGCCTCTACTCCGACTAAAGCCCACAGAGCCACTGGTAGATTCACTGACTTGAGAGGCATTATAATTCCATGCAATATTGTGAGTTGGACTGTCGGTATTACGAATTTCAGAACTGGCTTGGACAGACTGAGAGCCTAGATTGAGTTGCATATTCAGCAATGCTCTCTGCTCATTTACGCCACTGGTATCACGGCTTTGAGAAAGGGATAAACCAGCAGATAAACCATTCGCAAAAGATTTAGATAAATCTAGGGATACGCGATAGCTATCGGGGGTATCTCTACCAAAACGATATTGAGTACTTAGCCCTGCGCTGATATCAGCAAATAGTCTTTGCCGATAGAATGCAGATAAATCAAAGGCAGTATTATTATTTGGGATTGATTCATTACCGAAAGTGATAAATCTAGCACCACGATTTTCAAGACTGAAGCCAAAGGAGCGGTCGGTATCACTGGCATTAAGAAATTCATAGCGCAGTCGCCAGGCATAGTCTAAGCCGATATTTTGGTCATTGCTAAAAGCCATATCCCATGCAAAATTTCCTAAAGTAGTAGCAAAAATCCCCTCTATACCTAGTAATTGTTGCCGACTAGTTGCTTGGGCATAGCCACCAAGGGTGAGTTCGTTACTTATGCCCCAACGGTGAGCTAGAGAGAGAGTTGGCTTAGAAAAGTCATAGTTACGTCCACCATTGAGAGTTTGAGAAGGAAAGCCAAAACTATAGGCAAACTGCTGTAAATCTGGAGCGAGGAGATTGGAAGCTATGGCATTGGTAAAACTGATTTTTTGTTCTTGTCCGCGATCGTCGGTGACTAATAGTTGAATGTTGTTAATCCCCGTGGTGAGGGGTAATTGGCGCAAGTCCTGTTGCCCTGCGGGTAGGTTTAAGGTTTGAGCAAGACGACCATTCGCATAGATTTCGACCTCAGATGGTCGCTCTAGAAAAAACTCAAAATTATTAATTGGGCGAATGATGGAATAGGGCTGTAAAGAGAAGTTTCGCGCAGCTGCAATGCCACCAACGGCGATCGCGCTTTGGAATCCTGTAGTTGGGAAGCTAAAGTCCCCTGCTATATAGCGCACCGCATTTTCAGGGTCATCGCGCACAATGCGAATATCACCGCGTATTAGTTCTGGTTGACTTTTTTCCGTAAAAGACCAGTTGCCTTCTAAAACCCAGTTATTGAGATTAATTGCTCCATCAAAACCTAAAAATAGCGGTTGTCGCTGGATTCCCTGTGTTTGGTTGCTTGCCCATGTAAAGCGATCGCTGGCAAAGACATTCACATAGCCACTAAAAGGACTAACAGGTACTGCTTCTTTGGCTTCGGGAGGAAGGTTAGCGCGATCGCCTGAAACATTGGTTGCGCGGATTTCGGCGCTGACTTGTAAAAACACGGCAAGGCGTTGTTCATCAAATTTTGCCTCAATGCCATTTTTTTGTAAAATCTCAATGGGAAAGTCTTCGGCATTGGCGATCGCGGTTTGGATGTTTTGCAGTACTTCGGGACTTAAAATCGGGGTGAGAGCTTGAAGGACTGGTTGGCTCTGGAGGCGGGTTTGTTCTGGTTGATCGGGGATAAAAATGGCGCGAACTGTGGCTTGTTCGCGATCGTCGATAATGAGAGGGACGATCAGAGTTTGGGGGTCGGCACTGGTGCGAGGACGACCAAATATGCGCTGAAAGATTGCCTCTTCATCTTCAGTTTGTGTTGGCGCGGTTGTGGGAGTTTGAGCAAGAAGATAGTTTGCTGCGATCGCGTTATGAAGGGAGAAAGCAAGGCATAGACAACTAAATTTGATTACTGGGTGCATCCTGTGTAATCCCTTTTGAGTGGTCTATGCTCCATGAGGCGATCGCGAAAAGCTTGTGGATTATAGAGGTGATAAAATTGGTGTACAACCATGAGAAACAATAATTATCCTAAAGAAGTAGAGACAATCCATGAACTATACCTACTTCTTTATTAGGGAATTTTAATTGCGATCGTATTCAAAGGTAGCGGTAAGGTTCTCGTTGGGCAAGCCGACAGGACAGGGCAAAGAAAATCGGCGCTTGCTGCCTGCCAACATATTTTCGCCATTGACTCCTGCAAGTTCGTTCGCTTCTAGTCTAACAAGATTAGCTTCTTCGCCGACGGTTGCAAGATTGAGGCGAAGATTTGTAAGTAATGCGTGGGCTGTGCCTTGATTATCAAAGGTTAATAATAATCTATTCGATTCCTTGCCATCTTTATCCGCTTCAGCTTGACACATGGCGCTCTCTAAGGAGACATTGGGCGAGACATTAGGAGGCACAACATAGACCGATCCCATATATTTAAACAAGATTTTAAGAGAAACCGTTGTCCCATCTTGGGTTTGGCTAATTTCTGGCAAGTCAACAGGAAGCTGGTCGGCAATGATCCGATAGGCAAGTTCTTGAGAAGGATTGGCATCACCAACCCAAGTGACTCGCACTGTCTGACGCTCACCTGCTTTCACTAACATTTGTGGCGGGTAGATAATAAAATCATCATCAGCGCTAGTATTAATCTCCTTGCCATCTAGATCCACCTGCCG
>JBBQDV010000079.1:0-12340 GCA_038320005.1 Cyanophyceae cyanobacterium | reverse complement strand
AGTGTGGTGAAGGACGCGATCTCGGGAGTGTTTCATAGTCTCCAGGAAAGGGGCGAGGAAGTCACGGAAGATGTTAATGCTTCGGTTCAAGGGGTGATTGAGGGAATTAGTCAGAGTAAGCGCGAAAAGCTAGAAGCGACTCAGACTGAGTTACAGCAATTACAAACGCAGATGGAAGCAGAAGAGGAGAGTTTACAAGGGGATATTGATATCGCGATCGCGGATATAGAAGAAACAGGTAAAGATACCCCTCCTAAGATTCAAACAGCCCTCAATTCAGCCCTAGAGAATCTCAAGGATACGGAAGAGGGGGAATTGATGCGGAAGCGATACGCCCAACTACAAGCCCAAATAGCTATTTTACAAGCCAATCTGTCTGCCCGTCATGGGGAACGTTTTGAGAATGTGAAGAAGCATCTCGATACCGCGCAATCTTGGTATGAACGAACTACCCCGAAAGCTGAAGTGATGGCGGAAAACGTTAAGGAAAAACGTAATCAGTTTGAGGAGAAGCTAAAGGATGCAGGAACAGCGACAGCAAGGAAGGAAAAACAAGTTAAACAGGTGTTAAAAGAGTTGTGGAATGTAGCAACTGAGACTTTTCGCGATGAGGATGGGAAATTGTAGGGGGTGATGGGGTGATGGGGTGAACATTACTCTGAACCCTAGCTAGGGTAGCCAATGAGGATTAAACCCAGCAACTATTTCTTCAGGGGGGATACGATTGCGCCTTTCTTCAGTATTACTTTCTGGTAAAGGGAGTAACCATAATTGCCCAGTGACAATAGCTTCTCCCTTTTCGGTAATCAACTCATCATTAATGTCAGGCACTTTAGCAACAACTTGATCAAATAAAATCGCAATTCCATCGGGGGCGATACTCATTTTAACATTTGGATAGTTGGGTAAAGCAAGGAGAGGGAAACTTTGAGCGGTTTCAAGATTAATGTTTGCAAGATATGGTTCTTCGCTAATTATGCCATCTGCTTCTACTAGTTCTGTCTGTAAGCAATACAAACTTTGTTGTTGTTTAGGTTCAAAATCACAGTCAAGAATAGACCCATCTGTTGTGGAGAGTTGTCTTTCTCTCTCCTGATTTACTAAGAATAACGATCGCGTTTCTTGCTGATTATCCTTGACCATTAAAGCAGATTCACCATCAGGGGTAAAGGAGACAACGTGATTATATTCAGGAAATAAGAAGGAAGAGGTTGCTTCTGAATTAAGGGAAGTCACAGTTACACCTTCAGATGCTGTCGCAGCAAGGTTTCTCCCATCAGGGGAGATAACAAAGTTTTCACTTTGAATATTTAAAGGTACAGGCTTTTGGTCTTCAAGAATAATCCATAAGCCAGATTCTTGAGGATTTTCTCTGTTTAATCGTTGTACAACGATGGTTTTGCCATTTGCGGAGAGATCGAATTTGCGATTTTGGTAAACTTTAGCATCGAGAATTACTTCTACTTTCCCAGGGGATTGATCTGAACCTTTGGGATTGATTCCTGTGGTTACAGTATAAAGTTTTTGGGGAGGATCTTCTTCTTGTTCACTTTGACGAGGAATAGCGGAGAAAAGCAGACGATTTCCTTCGGGATAGAGTTCAAAATCGACAACGGTGAGATTAGCTGGACTCAGAACTATTTTTTCTTGTTGAGTAAGATTGTTTAAGATTAAACGACCTTTTTCCTCAGCTTCAATACCTAAATAGACAAAAGCGCGATCGCGCGTTTTGAATTCTTCAATAAAAGGTTGAATTAGTTGTCGTCTTTCGGCTGTTACTGCATTGGAAATTTGGATAAAATAAGTATTGCCGTATAAGGGGATTTCTGAAAGAGTGTAGGTGAGGGTTTCTTCTTCCCAGGTAATATCTCCTGCTAAAGGAGGTTTAAAGCGAAGATTATTAGCAACACTCTCATGATCCATCTCGCGGTTAAAGGTGAGAGTAAACTGCTTATCTTCTACTCCAACTTTAATATTTTCCCAACTAAAGGCGGTAACTTGTGGGGTTCGGAAATACCACAATCCTATTGATAAGGTGATGATTATACTGAACCCAAGCAGACCCCAAAGCAGAAAAAATATAAGACGTTCTTTTACCGTCTTGTCTAAATTGGTTCTACTTGCTTTTGATTTAGGTTTAATTACCATTAAATCGCACTACTTAAGCTATAGCCTTTAGAGTAACAAATTTAGAGATTTAAGGTATTGAAGTGATAGGGATCAATCTTTGATAGTTTTTAAAAACCGTTTTATTCGTTGCGCGATCGCGTCCCAATCTTCTGCTTCTACCAAGTCTTTGGGGAATAACTGACTAGATAAACCCACCGCCACCGCCCCAGCTTCCAGAAAGGCTTTTGTATTCTCAAAGGTGACACCCCCTGTGGGAATTAAAGGAATATTAGCGAGAGGGGCTTGGATAGCTTGTAAATAAGCAACTCCTCCCACTGCTTGAATTGGGAAAACCTTCACCGAACTTGCCCCTAATTCCCAGGCGGTAATAATTTCAGTGGGAGTTAAAGCCCCTGGAATAATGGGAACATTAGCACAACAAGCAGTTGCAATTAAAGTTGGGTTGACGTGAGGACAAAAGATGAATTCACAGCCACAGCTAATCGCTTCTTCGAGTTGTTCAAGATTTAAAATAGTCCCTGCCCCAATAATACAATTGGGAAGTTTCTGGCGCAACTGATGCACCAGTTTGGCGGGTTGATCGCTATTCCAGGTGATTTCTATTAAACGCATCCCCCCCATAGCTACCGCTGTTGCAAGTTGGCTACCCTGTTGGATATCAGCAGTCCGAATAACCGCGATCGCGCGATACTGTTGGAGGAGATTTAACCAATCTTTCAATATAAGGAATTAGTATCCAGTAGGGCTTTTAATCAATGTAACTAGGAAACCTGAGTAAGAGAAGCATAGGGCTGAGGAATGCTGTCTGAGGGGGCGTTAAACTCGCCAGTGGCGACATATTCTAAGCGTAGCTTCAGCCAAGTAATAAATTGGGCGTGGGTTGAGATAATTGCTGCGGAAGGTTGAGGGCATTTTGCCTTAACTTCAGCAAACTCAGGGGCTTCTAAAAAGGCAGGTTGCTTAACTAACCAAAAGTCAATTTCTTTATTTTGTTCTTTATAGTTGCGCTTACGTTCTTTCAGGACTTCTTCGACGGGTTCTTCTTCTAGTAAAAAACGTTGGCTGGCGAGAACGTAGTAATAGGTTTGTTTCTCAGTCATTTTTCTGATAAAGAACGGCGATAAGGATTTTAATAACAATCTTTAATTATATCATTTTATCAGCAGTTATTTTCGGTTATTCACAATTCATTGCGCATTGCCAGCTTCATTTCCCGAACCGCCCGTTCTATTCCCACTAATACGCTACGACTAATAATTGTGTGACCAATATTGAGTTCTTCCATACCAGGAATAGCAGCGACAGGATAGACATTGCGGTAGGTTAAACCATGTCCAGCATTTACGTGTAATCCTAGCGCGATCGCGTTTTGACAACCCTGATTTAAAATAGCTAACTCCTCTTCACGGGCTTTTGCAGTTTTCGCTTCTGCATAGCGTCCCGTATGGAGTTCAATAAATTGTGCCTCAGTCTCTTTCGCTGCTGCAATTTGTTCTTGATCTGGATCAATAAATAAGCTTACTGGAATATCAGCACTCTGCAATTGGTCTACCACCTTTTTCAGCCGTTCTAACGCCCCTGCTACATCCAATCCACCTTCCGTCGTCACCTCTTGCCGTCGTTCTGGAACTAGGGTAATATAATCAGGCTTAATCTCAAGGGCGATTTTGACCATTTCCGTTGTTGCAGCCATTTCCAAATTGAGATGAGTCTGTACTGTTTCTCGCAGTAGGCGCACATCTCGATCTTGAATATGTCGTCTATCTTCCCGCAAATGGGCAGTAATACCATCAGCACCCCCCAATTCTGCTAAAATTGCAGCAGCAATCGGATCAGGTTCAATAGTTTGTCTTGCTTGGCGAATCGTTGCCACATGGTCAATATTGACACCCAGAGTTAGCAAGTCTGATTTCTCCTTTACAAATCTTCCAAACCCTATCTTAACCGATAATTTGGGATTCACCTTGCTCACTAAGTAAAATTAGCTAAAAAATGATACCAATATTGGGCAAGTTGTGTTAAAAGAATATCAGGTTGGTGACTTGACCAGATTTTGCTTAGAGAAACATTTCCAGCAAATTTGGTTGTCTTAACGTTTATTAAATGTCAAATTTTAGATCATGAATCGTAAAAATAGCTTTTTCCTCAATCTGCTAATCTATTCAGGTATACTTGGTACATTGCTGAATTTGATGCCAGTACAGGCGCATACCATCAAGCCTCCCCACGATACAGACTTGTTAAGAACCACGTCTGAGTCGCAACAGCCTGGGGAAAGTCAGGGATTTGAATTAGAATTCATCGCCCCCGATTACGATGGTGAAGTTACTAGTAATACTGAAGCAGAAAGTTTTAAGTATGCTGATGACTTATTGATGGACGATGGGATTGGCGATGTTGCGATTGATTTATTTGGTTGTGATTGTTCCGCTTGTCGTTTTAGCGCAGATAGTATGAGGAGAAATGGTATGCTTGAGCAAAATGCTTCTGGTGGAAAGTGGCAAACCGTTAATCTGCAAGCTTCTCGACCTCACTAAAATTATTAAGGTTAGACAGATTATATCTTGTTATCACAATATAATTGAGCTTCTGCTTCTAATTGTTTAATCTTGTCTTCCCATCTTCTTAGCTTTCTCTCACGAATTTGCTGCTTTTCTACTGAAGGAGTAGCAAGTCCAGTTTTAGGATCGTAACGATCATAGGGTGAAGTAAGACCAGCAAAAAAGGCTGTCCTATAATTAGGGAAAATACCATGTTCTACTCGTAACCATTTTTCAGCATAAGCTTGCCATAAATAGGCATGGTCAAAAACCTTACCTCCTAAATAACGTAGGCTTTTAATGGATAAACCAGAGGAAACAAATAGTATTTCTTCAATTTGGGGGTTTTGCTGACGGTTAAATAGACGCATTTCTGTGGCTTCCCCTCGGAAAAACTCAATAATAAAATTATCGCCAAAGTCGAAGATACAAACTTCTGTTTCCTCGCTACCATCTGAGACTAAAATATCAATATCACGCTTAAGCTGTTGGCTGACCCAATTAGCAGATTTTTGGGGTAAGAGAATGCGACAACGTTCAAAACGATCGCGATAATTTGACCAAAATCCCTTACGCCTTTCCAGTTGATTAATCTGGGAACTAAGTTTTTTATATTTTCCCGTATCTGGGTTATGGTATTGTAACTCTGAATCTAACCCATCTAAAAGTACATCTAACAATTTCTCAAAATCTGCCCAAGTCCCTGCGTTAGGCCACTGTAGCAAGGTAGATTGACCCTGAGAGGAAAGGGAACGCCAGCGAGAATTTATGCTGCGATGACCATACTTATCTCGTAACCAGGATATTAATTCAGGAAAGCTATTATTGCTTTCTAGGGATAACTCCCTTAGTAACAACTCTACTTGTTGCTGTTGTTGATTAGTCGCCATGTTCTCAAAGCAACGTAATAGCCATTCTGTCTGCGGTTTAAGCAGAAAGGCTTCCACAACGTAATCTAAGGCTTGGTTTACCGTTGTACTATCGTTAGGGAATTGAAACTCTTTGAGTAATTCTTGGGGGAGAAGGTTATAGTTAGCAGCTAATTGAGTGAGGATAAGATATTTTTTCTGTCTAATCGCGTTTATAATTTGGACAGCTACTTTATTTTTTCCTAGCGCAGATTTAGCAAAGGTGTCGAAAGTATCAGTAAAAGAGGGCGCAAGTATCTGTTAAGTATTGGTATATTCAAGAAATAATAGCCACAACAGGGTTTTTTTCAGCCAAGGATAGGAAAGAGCGATTCGCCAGATGCTTTCTGAAGTATCATTACTACGACTAGGATTATCCTGATCCCATTGTGCTTTACTATAGAGACAATAAGCCCATTCAACTTGTTTAATTTGATCCTCCTGAAGATTATCAATCGTCAAGAAGATTTCCTCAAGGGTACGTAACCCACTAATCTCTATTTGGGGTAATTCGCGCAGTTGTTGAAATACGGTATTATTATCTAACTGTTGGGCTAACTTAACTAACTCCAAAGGTTGATAACCAGAAGCTTGCGTTAAAGATAGACTGCGAAATTCATAGTTCATTACTCTCCCTCCTGTTGGGTTGAGTTGCGGTTAGACCATTGAGTTAACTCCTGTCCTCGGAGCTGAAAGCGAAATTGGCGTGGAGTGTTTGACGACTTTGATATTCTTCTTCAAAAGCCTGATTTAAGTTTTCGACAACTTCAGTTAATCCTTTTCTTTGTTCTCCTAATGTTCCTTCAAGGAGTTGGTTTTGACTGTTGAAAAAGTCTTGTAACGCAGATTGATAGTTAAGACGAAACGCTTGTAATTCTTCTTGGACAGTAATGCGAGTTTGTTGTAGCATTGTATCTATATTTGATAAGGTAGCGGTTAGGTTTTCTCTCGCGGTATTCATCAACTGAGAGGCTTCTTTCCCTGCGGTAGTAGTTGTTTTAGTTTGATTATTAATAATCTCAACTGTTCTTGATTGGAACTCTTCTAACATCTGTCTTTCTGTTTCCGCTTGGGTTTGAAGTGCAGATTGTAAGTCTTGGCGAATACCTTGAAAGGTTCTTGCTGCTTGAGTTGCGCTGGTTTCAAATGCTGTTCTTTGAGACTCCATTGCTTCTACACTACTACTTACCGCAGTTTGAATTTCGCTAGAGACTTGTTCCATCACAGTTTGGGTTTGGGTTCTGAACTGATTGAAAGTTTCTTGTAACCCGATTGCAAAATTTGTGTTCATTTTTGCTTGTTTTTAATTAATAAATTGCTGTAATTCTTCTGATGAAAGCATTTTCTGAGCGATTCTTACTGGTAAATGAGCAGCATTCCAGTAATTTGCAATGGGTTGGCGTAAAATTAAACCATAAAGGGCTTCTCCCTCTAAACCTTTGTTTTCCGTGTCTAGTTGTAGGTAAACGCGGTCTGGGGCATACTGGTGTAATAGTCGTACTTGGAGACGGGTTTTTAGTTGTGCTATGGAAAGCGCGATCGCGCTAAGATGATCTCCAACCTCACTCGCTTCTTTCCACGCCAAATTAACCGCAATGATTTCTGTAACTAACGCTTCTAGTGAGGGATTGAGAAAAGTATTATTCACTCGGTTTCTGTGTCAGTAAATATAATACAAATTTTCAACTACTGTAAGTCTTTTACATAGTGTAAGGTATTGCTATTAATAATTTATGCAGATACAGGAAATTTAACATTTTATCTTTTTGGTTTCCGAGAAGAAGTCCCCAAGAGGTTAACTAAACAAAGTCCACCTGGGCGGACTAGATAGAATGAAGAGTATCCTTTTAGACTAAACTAACGTCATAAATTCATGGCAGTTGATATTCCTCGTCTCCATCCTGATACAACTGAAGCAGTGAAAGAACGGGCTGATATTGTTGATGTCATCTCCGAGTCTGTGGTATTGAAGAAGCGAGGAAAGGATTTTTTGGGGCTTTGTCCCTTCCATGATGAGAAGACTCCTAGTTTTAGCGTTAGTCCTGGGAAGCAGCTTTATTATTGCTTTGGCTGTAATGCGGGGGGAAATGTCTTTAACTTCTTGATGGATTTGGAACAGCGTTCTTTTAGTGAGGTGGTTTTAGATCTCGCTAAACGCTATCAAGTCCAGGTGAAAACGCTAGAACCTTCTCAGAGTCAGGAGTTTCAGCGACAGTTATCTCTACGGGAACAATTATATGAAATTATCGCGATCGCGAACAGTTTTTATGAACACGCTTTACGTCAACCCGAAGGCGAAAAAGCTTTAATCTATTTACAGCGAGACCGTAAACTTAGCGAAGCAACAATTCAACAATTTCAGTTAGGATACGCCCCAGGGGGTTGGGATACTTTATATCGCTACTTGGTCGAACAAAAACGCTATGCGGTGGAACTGGTTAAGCAAGCGGGATTGGTGAAGGAACGCAAATCAGGGGATGGTTGTATAGATTGTTTTCGCGATCGCGTTACTATTCCCATCCATGATACCCAAGGAAGGATTATCGCCTTTGGAACTCGTACCCTCTCAGGAGAAGAACCAAAATATATTAACTCTCCTGAAACAACCCTCTTTGATAAAGGTCGTACCCTTTTCGCCCTGGATAAAGCCCGTAGTGAGATTAGTAAACAGGATAAAGGGGTGGTAGTAGAAGGATATTTTGACGCGATCGCGCTTCATGCTGTAGGTATAGAAAACGCTGTCGCATCCCTGGGAACAGCCTTTAGTCAAGATCAACTTAAACAAATTTTACGTTACACCGAATCTAAACAAGTTATCCTCAACTTTGACGCGGATCAAGCAGGAACAAAAGCCACTCAAAGGGCGATCCGCGAAATCGAAACCTTAGTTTATAGTGGACAAGTACAGCTACGGGTGCTTAATCTCCCTGGGGGTAAAGATGCAGATGAATACCTACAGTCGAGTCCCGATGCGATTGAAAAATACCGTCAGCAGTTGCTAGAAGCCCCACTCTGGCTTGATTGGCAAATAAACCAAGTATTTCAGGATCGCGACCTCAAAGATGGCGCACAGCTTCAGCAAGTTGCTCGAATTTTAGTACAACTAATCAGCAAAATCGAAGATCATGACTTGCGTACTCACTATATTAACCTTTGTGCAGAACGCCTGAGCCAAGGAGATTCGCGCCGAACCCCGATGTATGCTCAAAGTATTGTTTCCCAACTGCGAAAAGTCAAGCTTCCCTCATCTCAGCATAGAAAAACCGACTCTCTTGACTTACCCCTCAACGCAGAACAGAATTTACTCGAACAAGCGGAATCGTTACTATTACGAATCTATATCCATTGTCCCGAATATCGTCAAGAAATCCTTACCGCTTTTGAAGAGAAAGATCTCATTTTCACCATTAGCCATTATCGTTTTTTCTGGCGAGAAACCTTACAACTAGAAGCAAGGGTTTCCCCCGACCAACTGCTATCACGCCTACAAGATCTCAGCTTTGACTATCCTGAAGAAATGAGTAAATTGATGCACCTCTTTCACCTGGATGAGAAAACTATCTATGATATTATCCGTGAACCTTTAGTAATTCGTGGCGCGATCGCGTCTCTCGAAAAAGTCATCTTAGAAAAGAATAAACACTTTTTTAGCCAAGCCCTCGAAAAAACAGATCATAACCTTGAACCTGAACGCTATCACCATTACGCCCTAGAACTAATCGAGATTCAACAAAGACTAAAAAAAATAGCAGAACAACGTTGTGCATCTTTAATCGATGTCGTTGGCTTTTCTCTGGGTTAACTAAATCATATTTACGAAAAAAATCCTCACCAATATTGTTAATATTGAGGTATAGTCTTGAGAGCGCAAGGACATAGTTTGGTAATGTCAATAACCCCTCCCGAAAGGTAGAGGCTTGAGTAATCAAGCGTATTGACCAGACTCAGGGAGAAATCCCTACGTTCAGAGCAAGTGTTTAACTTCTTACCTTCGGATGCGTAGCTAGTCTGAAGCTCTAAAACCAGGTAATTAAAAAGTCTTAAGGTCACTGAGACAGTGTTGCTTGGATAGTACCGACTCTGAACTTTGTCGAAGCTAACATTACTGGAACAGCAAGGCGACTCTCGGCATACAGGGAGATTGGTAAACACTGTTCCTCTGTTTATCAACCCCCACAAGGGGAATGCTACTAAAGTAGCAAACTCGTTTTCCTCCGAGTGCTAAAGCAACTCGGTTTCCAACTTTGAGGATTTTTACATGAGCAGTATAGAAAAAATTGTTGAGAAAGCCATTCAAGATGGTTATTTAACCCCATCAATGGAAACAGAAGTTGGACGCATCTGTGACACCGCAGCAGAGCTATCTGTAGAAGAATACATGGCTCTTGATCGGCTGATGGGATCACTTCTGACGGGGGAAGTTGTAGCAGTCCCTCGTAAGCAATTTATTAATGTCATGGAAGAGTTGGTACTTAGTGAAGCAATTACCAGAGTTGCAGAAATTGAAGCCACCAGTAATTCCGCTTTGGATGTAGGAGATATTGCTGCTTATGCTCTCAACCGCTTACCTCCCCTTTACGCCACCACAGAACAAGGGGCTGATTTTCAACGTCAGCGAGCCAGGGAACAGCTTCAGGATATCATTGATCAACAACTTTCTGACGCGATCGCGCGAAGCTTAGATCGACCCACAGAAGAAGGGAGACAACCTCTAGGTCAAAGTGGTGGAGAAGTTCTCCGACAAATTACAGGGTTACTTGAAACCTACGCCCCTAATTATGAGGAACAAAAGTAGATAGGGAGAGGGGAAGTGAGGGAGAGTGACAATATATATGTGATAAATAGTTCTTAGAAAAGAGTTAAATGTCGAGCAGTTTATCTCTATAGCTAAATTTCTGCGCGTTCAATAATTCCTCCTCCTAGAACAATTTCCCCATCATAGAAAACTGCTGCTTGTCCTGGGGTAATTCCAAATTGGGGTTCAGCAAAAGCTAATTTAAGCCGTCCTCCTCCTAATGGAATGACTGTCACAGGGACTGGACGGGAGCGATAACGTACTTGCACTTCAACTTGGATAGGGGTAGTCGGTTCAGGGATAGAAACCCAGTTAACGCGCTCTACAGAGCAATTCTCACGACCGCCTTCGGTGCGATTTCCCACTACAACTCGATTCATCACGGGGTCTAAACTGACAACATAGAGAGGTTCAGCAGCAGCAATGCCTAATCCTTTGCGCTGACCGATGGTATAGTGATGGATACCCGTATGTTGACCGAGGACTGTTCCTTTGAGATCAACAATATCGCCTTCTTTGCGGTTAATATATTTATCAAGAAAGTCCTGCATTGAACCGTGGGCTTCAATTAAACAGAGGTCTTGGCTTTCGGGTTTACTCGCAGTTTTAAGGTCAAATTCCGCAGCAACACGGCGAGTTTCTTCTTTAGTTTGATTACCTAAAGGAAACATTGTGCCAGCGAGTAATTCTTGAGTAAGATCATAGAGGAAGTAAGATTGATCTTTATTACGATCTACGGCTCGCCAGAGTTGATAACGGTCACTCGCTTCATCGTAGTGAATCCTTGCGTAATGTCCTGTGGCTATTTTGGTTGCGCCTAACTCTTCTTGAGCATACTGCAACATGGGGGCAAATTTCACAGTACGGTTACACTGAGAACAAGGTAGAGGTGTTACCCCAGACTCATAGCCAGAGACAAGATAATCAATAATATATTTTTGGAAAACCTCACGACTATCAACGATATGGTGAGGAATACCGAGTTGTTCAGAGATAAATGCTGCATCAACCATTCCTTCTGAACAGCATTGACCTTTACCCTTCATTAACCAGAGGGTAAGACCAATAACTTCGTATCCTTGTGCGTGGAGGGATGCAGCAGCAACGGAACTATCAACTCCACCAGATAGCCCAACAACAACTTTTTTCATAAACCTGGTCTAGACGTGATTTTTAGTCTGGCTCTAGGTTAACATTTCTTGCTATGGTTGATCTTTTTTTGAGTGGAGTCGGGGCGTGATTAGGGTTATTGGAATTGGTTTAGATGGTCTTGCTGGCTTAACGAAGTCGGTGAGAGAAATAATCACACAAGCAACGTTATTAGTGGGAAGTGAGCGTCATTTGGCTTATATGGCTGATTCTCATCCTGGGAAACGATTGATCTTAGGTAATATTCAGACTACTCTTGCAGAGGTTCGAGGGTTAGAAGCTGAGGAAGTTGTCTTTCTAGTATCTGGTGATCCGCTTTTCTTTGGTTTAGGACGACTATTGTTACAAGAGTTTTCGCCTCAACAATTACAGTTTTATCCTCATTTAAGTTCTATTCAACTTGCTTTTAGTCGGGTTAAACTTCCTTGGCAAAATGCGAAAATTATTAGTGTACATGGACGTTCTTTAGATGCTTTGATTAAGCCTTTACAAGGAGGGGAAGAAACTATTGCAGTTTTAACGGATCAGGTGAATAGTCCGAGCGCGATCGCGCTCCTGTACCAATCTCTCCAACTTCCTATTCCTTATAAGTTTTGGGTCTGTGAAAATCTCGGAGATCCAGAACTAGAACGGGTACAATCTTTCTCACCAGAGGAGTTATTAGATCAAATTTTTGCTAACCTGAATATTGTTATTTTAAGCCGTCAAGAACAGCAAATAGAGCCGTTAGATTTAAAAGAATTACCGTTACTTGGAATCCCCGATCACCTCTTTCTAACTTTTCGCGATCGCCCTGGTTTAATGACAAAAAGAGAAGT
>JBBQDV010000078.1:0-12362 GCA_038320005.1 Cyanophyceae cyanobacterium | reverse complement strand
CCTTCCACATGATGGGTGTTGCAGGTATCCTGGGAGGAGCATTACTTTGCGCTATCCACGGTGCAACAGTCGAAAATACCCTGTTTGAAGATGGTGATAAAGCCAACACCTTTGGGGCATTTAATCCTACCCAAGCAGAAGAAACCTATAGTATGGTGACGGCTAACCGCTTCTGGAGTCAAATCTTCGGAATCGCTTTCTCCAACAAACGTTGGCTACACTTCTTCATGTTATTTGTACCTGTCACAGGTCTATGGATGAGTTCCATCGGTATCGTTGGACTCGCTGTAAACCTGCGGGCTTACGACTTCGTATCTCAGGAAATCCGCGCTGCGGAAGACCCTGAATTTGAAACGTTCTACACCAAGAACATTCTCTTAAATGAAGGTCTCAGAGCTTGGATGGCTCCTCAAGACCAACCCCACAAACAATTTATATTCCCTGAGGAGGTACTACCCCGTGGTAACGCTCTCTAGCAACGCTAGTTTAGCTGGTGCGGGTCGCGACCAAGAATCTACAGGTTTCGCCTGGTGGTCTGGTAACGCCCGTCTAATCAATCTTTCTGGTAAACTTTTGGGCGCTCATGTCGCCCATTCTGGTCTTATCGTTTTCTGGGCAGGTGCAATGACCTTATTTGAGGTTGCTCACTTTATTCCAGAAAAGCCTATGTACGAACAAGGCTTAATCTTACTTCCTCACCTCGCTACCCTTGGTTGGGGTGTCGGTCCTGGTGGTGAAGTAATTGACATCTTCCCTTATTTTGTCGTTGGTGTTCTGCACCTCATCTCTTCTGCGGTTCTTGGCTTAGGCGGTATTTATCATGCCGTTCGTGGTCCTGAAGTCTTAGAAGATTACTCGTCTTTCTTCGGTTATGACTGGAAAGACAAAAATAAAATGACCACCATTTTAGGTTTCCACCTCATCGTTTTGGGGATTGGAGCTTTATTATTGGTGACAAAAGCCATGTTTGTTGGTGGTGTCTATGACACTTGGGCGCCAGGTGGTGGTGATGTGCGCATTATTACCAGCCCAACCCTTAACCCTGCGGTTATTTTCGGCTACTTGCTAAGATCTCCCTTCGGCGGAGACGGCTGGATTGTCGGTGTCAACAACATGGAAGACATCATCGGTGGACACATCTGGGTTGGCTTAATCTGCATTTTCGGCGGTATCTATCACGTTTTGACCAAGCCTTTCGGTTGGGCGCGTCGTGCCTTTGTTTGGTCTGGTGAAGCATATCTCTCTTACAGCTTAGGTGCGCTTTCCTTGATGGGCTTTGTTGCTGCCTTTATGGTTTGGTTCAACAACACCGCTTATCCTAGTGAGTTCTTTGGACCTACTGCTGCGGAAGCATCTCAAGCACAGGCTCTTACCTTCTTGGTACGTGACCAACGCCTTGGTGCTAATGTTGGGTCTGCTCAAGGTCCCACAGGTTTAGGTAAATACTTAATGCGCTCTCCGACTGGAGAAATCATCTTCGGTGGTGAAACCATGCGCTTTTGGGATTTCCAAGGTCCTTGGTTAGAGCCTCTACGTGGTCCTAACGGCTTGGATCTCGATAAAATCCAAAATGATATTCAGCCTTGGCAAGCTCGCCGTGCTGCTGAGTATATGACTCACGCACCTTTGGGTTCTTTGAACTCTGTTGGTGGAGTCGCGACTGAAATCAACTCTTTCAACTTTGTTTCTCCTAGAGCTTGGTTGGCTACTTCTCACTTTGTTCTCGCTTTCTTCTTCTTAATCGGTCACTTGTGGCACGCAGGACGCGCTCGCGCTGCAACTGCTGGTTTTGAGAAGGGCATCAATCGTGAGACTGAAGCAGTGTTGTCGATGACTGACCTTGACTAAGGTATTTGTCTCACAACATTTTTTGAATTTGCAAGGGCTTTTGTCTTCGGGCAGAAGCCTTTTTTCTATTATTTATTTAGCTATGTTCTTTACTGTTGTTGTTCCTACTTATGACCGTTTACCCATTTTAAAAAAGTGCTTAATGGCGTTAGAAGATCAACAAGGTGATCCTTTAATTAGAGGTTATGAAGTAATTGTTGTTGATGATGGCTCAACAGATGAAACTGTTACCTATTTAGAGAGTAATCGGGATGTTTTCCCCCATGTGCGCTTATTTCAGCAATCTCATCAAGGTGCAGCAGCAGCAAGAAATTTGGGGGTGGAAAAAGCACAGGGTGACTTTATTATTTTTATCGATAGTGATGTAGTGGTGACGGAGGAGTTTTTGCCCTCTCACGCTCAGGGATTATGCAAAGGAGGAGCTAAATTTGGGGAGAAGGTGTTTACTTACGGTCGGGTGGTGAATACTTGTAATTTTGAGAATCCAGGGGCTGAACCCTATAAGGTGACGGATTTTTCTGCTGCTTATTTTGCGACGGGGAATGTCGCGATCGCGCGAACTTGGCTTCAGCAAGCAGGGCTATTTGACACTGAGTTTCAACTCTATGGTTGGGAAGATTTAGAACTCGGAGTACGGCTCAAAAAGTTAGGACTCAAGTTAATTAAATGTCCTGAAGCTGTGGGCTATCACTGGCATCCTCCCTTTATCCTAACGGATATTCCTAGCTTAATTGATCGGGAAATACAACGGGGACGCATGGGGGTCTTATTTTACCGAAAACATCCAACTTGGAATGTCCGAATGATGATTCAGATGACGATGTTTCACCGCCTTCTTTGGGGTCTTCTTTCCATTGGTGGTAACTTAAATGAAAGAACCTTATCTCCCCTGCTTCAGTGGTTAATTAAGCGAGGGAAGCCACAATTAGCCTTGGAAATTGCCAGAATTTTCCTCAACTGGTATAACGTCCAAGGTGTCTATGCAGCGTATCAGATTATGCAAGAAGAACAAGCTAAATAAATTAAATTACTATGAATAATCCTATCCCCCAGCAAGAAGATCTCATTGAAATTGGTACAATTGTTTCTCCCCAAGGTAATAAAGGAGAAGTCCGAGTTTATCCAGTTTCTGATTTTCCTGAACGTTTTAAAGAGCCAGGTTTACGTTGGTTACAGTATCCGAAGCAAATGACTTCTCAGCCAATTTCTTTATTAAAAGGAAGACAGGCTTCGGGAAAGAATTTGTATATGCTTCAATTTGAGGGTATAGATGACCGTGATAAGGCAGAAACGTTGCGAGATTGCAAGTTGTTTGTCAAAAAAAGTGACCGTCCTCAACTCGAAGATGATGAATATCATGTTGATGATTTAATTGACCTTGAAGTCTTTGATCACAGATCAAAAGAACTCATTGGGATTGTTAGCGATATATTTTGGGCAGGAAATGATCTTTTAGAAGTAACACTAACTCAACCTATTTCTTCCCCTGATACTGCGAAGAAGAAGAAGTTGGTAGAAAAGGTGATGATTCCTTTTGTCAAAGAGATTGTCCCTGTGGTTGATTTGAAAGCAAAACGTTTAGAAATTATGCCCCCACCAGGGTTATTAGAGGTGAATTTAGTTTAAAGTCTCTCTTTAGGGGCATGATGAAGAGGCGAAAAATATCTAAATTAGGTTTAGTTAAAAGACAAATATTAGACAAATTATATGGTAGATAAGCAAACAGCTACAATGTCAACAGACACCCAAAAGCTAGTTGATAAACTGCAAGCTTTAGGCACAGATGAAAAGCTAGGGTTACTGTACGATATTTATGAGAAGATGGGTGATTCTATCACTCCTGCTGCTCCTAGTGCTGCTGAACCTGAACTAACTCCCACTTTGCTGGGTGACTATCTCAAACTCGGCGATGAAGAACAACTGCAAATCATGCGTGATATTGCGGAAAAAAAAGATACTGAGTGGTCAAGGCTTTATGGGGGACTCAATGCCAACAATCAATTAGTAGTTTGGTATTCTTGGGCGGTAGAAATGGGCAAAAATGTTGTTGATATGCCTGGAGATTATCAAAGTAGTTCCGCTAGTAAAGAAGTTTTGCAACAGTTGGAAAAATCAGATTTTGAAGCACAAATCACGGTTCTGCGTCAAGTAGTTAGTGATATGGGCTACAGCGATGTTAAAGCTATTCCTACTCAAGCGGAAACTGGTAAAACAGCGAGTCTATAAAATATTTAAGTTTGGGGTAGTTCAGTCGGACTGCCCCTAATATTGTTTAAAATTTATTCATCCCAATAAAAACGATAAAATAGATTTTCATCCTTAAATTCGTGGTCATCGGTAACATGGTGAATCAAGTTTTTATCTATTAATCTTTGTCCAAGGCGAACAGCATCAGGACGAGAAATTTTGAGCTTTTTAACAAGGTAATCTACCGCTTCACGACCAATAAAACATTGCTTGTACATAGTGAGACGATAACGACGGTCTTGAATTTTAACTCCGCCAATAGTCCGCATCGCTGCAACCAATTTCTCTAAATCAATCCGAGGAATAGGATCAGATTTAGAAGCTGATTTAGGGACTTTAAAATCATCAGTTTGAGACCATAATGTAAATTCTGTTGGGTCTTCAATAATTAAGCAAATGCGTCCTTTTAAATTAATTGTTAATTCTTTGCTTCTTTTGATTGCTTCTTCCTTGTGATCTTTATTGAATGTTTTTTCTTTAATAAATAGTTTATTATTATAGAATAATCCTAATCTCGTTTCTGTTTCGCCAGCAATTTCCCGAATAAGTTTGCCATACTTGACTTGTTCTGGTTTGAGAATGATCATTGATAAGCTTTCTAATAAAGATATTAACTAAACTATATTAACTACGCTAATTTAGGACTCGTTTGTTTTTGTCCTAAAGGAAAGGTTAGCAAATTTCAAGAAACAGCAACTTTGAGCATTTCTTCAGCAGTTAAGCGAGGGTGAATGACTTCCCCATCTCGAAACCAAATAATTCTTTTGGTCAGACGGGCGACTTCTGGTTCATGAGTGACCATGACAACGGTAATTCCCTGGGCGTGAAGTTCCTGAAATATCCCAATAACCTCTTGGGTTGTCTTTGAGTCTAACGCCCCTGTGGGTTCATCTGCGAGGAGTAATACGGGTTTATTAACAATTGCTCTCGCGATCGCGACTCGTTGCTGTTGTCCTCCTGAGAGTTGATTGGGGCGGTTATTGACTCGATTAGCCAACCCCACCATTTCCAGGGCTTCCTGAGCGCGATCGCGCCGTTCTGAGTTAGGTATGCCTGCATATACCATCGGCAGAATAACATTCTCTAAGGCGGTAATATAGGGGAGGAGATGGAACTGTTGGAAAACAAAGCCAATTTTCAGGTTACGGGTTTTGGCGAGATCGCGATCGCGCATTTGCGAGACATCTTGTTCATCTAAAAAATATTGTCCCGAAGTAGGGCGATCTAAGCAACCGATCATATTCATAACCGTAGATTTCCCTGATCCTGATGCGCCCATAATTGAGCAATATTCACCCTGATTAATTTGCAGATCAACATTCCGCAACGCATGAACAGTAGTTTCTCCTGTACCGTAAACTTTAGATACCTGTTCTAAACGGATAACACTTTTACCTGGAGGAGAGGGAGGCTTTTTTTTCAGACGGGGTTTAGGTCGAGAAGACATGAGCGTAAATTCAACTATTAATTAGATATCACAAATGACTAAATATGAAAATCAAAGCAATTATTCATTAAACCATCACGCGATCGCGCTTTAAAAAATATGGTGTTGGGCTAAGATTAAATTGATGGATTTACAGTTTGACTGGGATTCCCAAAAAGCAAAAATAAACTCCAAGAAACACGGTATTAACTTTGAAGAAGCAAAGGCTGTTTTCAAAGACCCCCTAGCCTACATTTTTGAAGACGAGTGGCATTCTATCAGTGAAACACGAGAAATTATCATTGGACATGCTCAAAAACATCGCCTCGTCTTAGTTTGCTTTACTGAAAGAAATCAAATAATTCGTATTATTAGCGCACGTTTAGTAACAAAAAAGGAACGTCAAGATTATGAAGAATACAGACGATTTTAAGACTAATCAAAATTTTGAAGACGAGTTACTTCCTGAATATAACTTTGACTATAGTAAGGCTCGTCCTAACCGTTTCGCTTCTCCTGAAGATAAGAGTCTAGTAACAGTTACATTACAACCAGATGTTGCTGAAGTTTTTAAAACTTCTGAAGAAGTCAATAAAGCACTTAGATCTATATTATCAGCGATTCCCAGGAAATGAAGCTACTTAGTGAGAGGTTTATTATTAGCTCTCTATTAATAGAAGAATCTCTATAGATTTATATTATTAAAAATATGACTAACTCAATTCGCTTCTTGATGTGCGCCCCAGATTATTTTGATGTGGATTATGTCATTAATCCTTGGATGGAAGGAAATATCCATAAACCATCACGCGATCGCGCAATTGAACAATGGCATCAACTCTATAATATCCTCAAAGATAGAGCGGATGTTGAATTAATTCCCCCCGAAATTGGCTTACCAGATCTCGTATTTACCGCCAACGCAGGCTTAGTCTTAGGCAAAAATGTCGTACTGAGTCGCTTTCTTCATCAAGAACGCCAAGGGGAAGAACCTCACTTCAAGAAATGGTTTCAAGACCAGGGTTACACCGTTTATGAACTCCCCCCCGAACTTCCCTTTGAAGGGGCAGGGGATGCCCTCCTAGAGCGAGAAGGGCGGTGGTTGTGGGCAGGGTATGGCTTCCGTTCTGAACTAGATGCTCACTCCTATATCGCTAAGTGGCTTGATATTGAAGTAGTTTCCCTGCGGTTGGTTGATGAGCGTTTCTACCATCTTGATACCTGTTTTTGTCCTCTGGTTGGGGGCTATCTTCTCTATTATCCCCCTGCTTTTGATGCCTATTCTAACCATATTATTGAAATGCGGATTCCTCCTGAAAAGCGCATTGTCTTAGATGAAGCGGATGCGGTCAAATTTGCCTGTAATGCGGTGAATATTGAGCAGGTGGTGGTGATGAACTACGCTAGTAATTTCCTAAAAACACGCTTACAAGAGTTGGGGTTTGAAATTATTGAAACTCAACTAAGCGAATTTCTCAAATCAGGAGGGGCTGCAAAATGTTTAACTCTAAGAGTTACTGAACCAGTTCAGACTGAAATCCACGCTAATCAGCCTGTAGAAAGCCGAATTGTGCGCATGGAAGGGCATTTATTAGATACAGGTAATTTTAACCGCGCCTTGGACTTTATTGTTGAAGGAGGGGGGAGTTTTCAAGTGCTGAAATTTAACTTAGGGGAACAACGCCAAAGTCCTTCTACAGCAGAGTTGAAAGTGTCTGCACCTTCCCATGAGGTGATGGCGGAAATTATGACTCAGTTGATTGATTTGGGGGCGTTTGATCTGCCTCAAGACGAACGAGATGCGGAGTTAGAAACCGTTATTTTAGCAGGGGTTGCACCAGATGATTTTTATGTAAGTACGATTTATCCAACGGAAGTACGGATTGATGGGGATTGGGTGCGAGTTCAGAAGCAACGTATGGATGGCGCGATAGCTTTGCTGCGTCCAAAGGACATCGCGATTTCCAAAACAGATCAAGGCATAGTTGCTCATTGTAAGCTGTTAAGAGATCTAGAAGTAGGGGAACAGATTGTAATTGGTTCTGTGGGGATTCGTACCGTCCGCAAAACCGTAGATCGTAACCCCCGTAAGGAAAGCCAAGAATTTAGCTTCATGGGTGCAGGAGTGTCCAGTGAACGGCGAGTTGAGTTAGTGGTCGAACAAGTTGCTTGGGAGTTGCGTCAAGTGCGCGATCGCGGTGGGAAAGTTGTTGTTACTGCGGGACCTGTGGTTATTCATACAGGAGGATCTCAGCATTTAGCCAGATTAATTAGAGAGGGTTATGTACAAGTATTGCTTGGGGGAAACGCGATCGCGGTTCATGATATAGAACAATCCCTCATGGGTACATCCTTGGGGGTCGATATGCAGCGCGGAATCGCAGTCCAAGGGGGACACCGCCACCACCTTAAAATTATCAACACAATTTGTCGCTACGGTAGTATTGCTAAAGCAGTGGAAGTAGGACTATTAACCAAGGGTGTGATGTATGAGTGTATTACCCATCAAGTTCCCTTTTGTCTGGCTGGTTCAATTCGCGATGATGGACCTTTACCAGATACAGAAATGGATCTAATCAAAGCACAATCAGAATATGCCAGACTTTTAGAAGGGGCGGATATGATTTTAATGTTGTCCACCATGTTGCATTCGATTGGGGTGGGAAATATGACCCCAGCAGGAGTAAAAATGGTCTGTGTAGATATCAACCCTGCGGTAGTTACTAAACTTAGCGATCGCGGTTCTGTGGAATCTGTTGGTGTTGTCACCGATGTCGGTTTATTTCTCAGTCTCTTAGTGCAACAATTAGAAAAACTAACTAATCCCTATCGGAATATTTAACAGGAAAATTGATCTAGAATAGTAAAGAATAGAGAGTAAAAATATTTTTTGGCATCATTGAAACAGTATCCAGACGAATTAAACAGTTTTAATATGCGCCAACAGGTTTTAACCTGGTTAGAGGATAATGTTCCAGCCTCAAGGATAAAACATATTTTAGGGGTAGAAGAAATGGCGATCGCGCTCGCTAGTCATCACCATTTAGATGCCGAGAAAGCAGGAAAAGCTGGCTTAATGCATGATTTAGCAAAGTATTTTCCCCCCGATAAACTTTTGCATATGGCGCAAGCAGAAGGGATTGAGGTTGATCCAGTCTGTCAAGAAAATCCCCATCTTCTTCATGCTGATGTCAGTGCCATTGTAGCGCGATCGCGTTTTGGGGTCACAGATCAAGAAATTTTATCCGCGATCGCTAATCATACTCTCGGTCGTCCTGAAATGAGTGAGTTGAGTTGTGTCCTCTTTATCGCAGATTCCTTAGAACCAAATCGAGGTGACACGCCAGAGTTATCCGCGATGCGAAAAGTAGCTTGGGAAAACTTATCGAAAAGTGTTCAACAAACTAGTGACTATTCCTTGAAACACTTACTCCATAAACAACGCCTCATTCATCCTCGGACAATAATGACTCGCAATTGGGCATTAAATCTCAGTGAAAAAAGTAGTCAGAAAAGTTTCAAACCCCAAATCTCTTAAGATTAATTCATAATTCAGTAGTACAGCTAAAAGGAATATAAAGATTGCATGAGCAATAATTTGCAAGATCAAATAACAACCGCAACCCCAACTTTCACCTCAGAGAGTCACCATCTCGCCTGGAGTCTAGCCACCGCAGCAGATGAGCGTAAAGCTGAAGATATTATCATCCTTAACGTTAGTGAAGTATCTTACCTAACTGAATATTTTGTGATTGTTACAGGGTTCTCGACAACTCAGGTCCGTGCGATCGCAGATTCCATGGAACATAAAGCAGAAACAGAACTACAAAGAGTTCCCCTGCGCACCCAAGGACAATCAGAAGGCAGTTGGGTCGTATTAGATTATGGCGGAGTCATCGCTCACATTCTCTTACCCACAGAAAGAGAGTATTATAATCTCGAAGCCTTTTGGGGACATGGGGGGCGCGTTGACTTCCAAGCCTAATGTCACTTAAACAAGTTTAAGCCATGCGGGAATCAGTAGATATTTGTCCTGTACCAACAGAGCAACAACCAACCCAGGAATATCAACAACTACAAGAATCTTGGTTATTTAATTGGGTCACATTTGACCTATTCAAATATACTCGTAAATTGATCTGGGTTTGGCTTTGGGGCTGGTTAATTGTTGGTCCAATTACCGCAGCAAGTTTTGATCCTCAAGAAAGATTTGGCAAGTTTCTGCTTTGGGGTATAGTTGGGGCGAGTTTCTCTGTGGTTTTGCTATTACTGCGCTTATATCTAGGCTGGTCTTACGTGCGCGATCGGCTTAACCGAGATAAAGTATTTTATGAAGAGTCGGGTTGGTATGATGGTCAAACTTGGTATAAACCCCAAGAAGTTTTGCTGCGCGATAGACTTATCGTCTCTTATCAACTCGAACCAGTTTTTCACCGACTAAGATACTCCTTCTTAGTTATTTTCTCGATAATGGGAACAGGTAGCCTTATCGCTTGGCTAATATAACTTTAAAATACAATTAACCATTCACCACTATTAACCAACCTCACAACTTATTTAATGACTAGGGGAAAACGGACAAATACACCAACACTAAAAGTTCATCTATTGCGAGAAGGGATCTCAGAATCAACCCATCAAGTACGAGCAGTAGTTTCTGACGATTGCGGACGTACCCTCTCCGTCGCAGGAGACCCAGATACTACCGCTTTTATGCGCTCCGCACTCAAACCCTTCCAAGCTTTAGCTGTAACCACTTCTGGCACATTAGAAACCTTTGGCTTAAATGATAAAGACTTAGCAATTATTTGTAGCTCTCATCAGGGAGAAACCGCCCAGACAAGACAAGTCTTCAATATTCTTTGGCGCAGTGATATTGACCCATCCCTTCTGCAATGTCCTACAACAGAAGGAAAACATAGCCCCTTGCAATACAACTGCTCTGGTAAACATGCGGGTATGTTAGCCGTTTGTCGGCAACGCCACTGGACGCTAGACACCTATATGCGTCGCTCTCATCCCATACAGCAGTTAATTATCAAAAAGATTGCTGAACTCCTTGGTATGCCCGCTGACGAGTTTATTTGCGCTCGCGATGACTGCGGTGTGCCGACTTATTCCATGCCCTTAAATCAGATGGCGACCTTATACGCCAAACTCGGTTCTGGGGATAATCTTGACATGGAGAGGATTGTCCGCGCGATGACCCTATATCCAGAGATGATTGCTGGAGATGGGCAATTTGATACTGAACTGATGCGTTTAACCACAGGACAAATTATCAGCAAATCAGGAGCAGAAGGCATCCAATGTGTCGGAAAAGTGGGAGAAAGAATGGGGTTAGCTCTCAAAGTCGTAGATGGTTCAAAACGAGCTAAATATGCTGCTGCTATTTATTTACTTAAGCAAATGGGCTGGATTAGTCCTTCAGTTGCAGAAAGTTTAGAAGAGAAGTTTATGGTACTGAGTAAATATAAGCGTTTAGAAGTCGTTGGCGAAGTAGCAATGGTTTAACCCTTAAGAGAGAAGAAAAATAGCTATCCCTAAGTAAAGATAAAATCTTTGTGGTTATTGCCAGTCTTTGGGGACAATAGACAATTGCTTCCCAAGCTTATTTGGTCGAGTATACCACCAAGCCCAAGCAATAAGTACCGCTTGAAGAGGCAGACGGGCATAGTAAAGCCAAGGGTTATCAGGTACTCCTTCTAGAGAAATTTGATTAATCGCTTGGTTAATATTGGCAGGAAAAACAGCAATAAATAAAGCAATTATGCCCCAAGCAGTAGCCCGAGAAAAAGAAGGAATCAATAAACCAAAACCTCCCAAAATTTCAAAGATACCGCTGATATAAACCAATGCTAGGGGATAGGGCAATATGGATGGCACTATTTTTATGAAGGGTTCAGGGCTAACGAAATGTAAAATGCCGATAGAAATAAGCGAAAACGCCAGGATGCCTCGCATTAATTCTTTACTATTTTGCAGTAGTTTCATTTTAAAAAAGTGCGATTCTATATCTTCAAATATAGCAACTATAGCCATCTTAAAGAAAATATAGCCAGATAGTTGTCACTTCTAAAATATATTGCTATACTAGAAAAGGCGACGCGGGATAGAGCAGTCTGGTAGCTCGTCGGGCTCATAACCCGAAGGTCGGTGGTTCAAATCCGCCTCCCGCCATTTTTAAAAGCATGGATTGATAATAACTCAAACAGTCTTGGGAATAAATCCCTGGGGCTGTTTGTTTTTATATTATCGCTGAGTGTTGTTTTTACCTTTCTTCGGCTTGCGTTTTCCAAAGAAACTACCTAAAGGGGTGTTCTGTTCTCGCATGGCACGTTGGCGTTGTGCTTTACCAATACTGGTTTTATAAGTGTAAGGTTTGGGTACAGAATCATCCTCTACTGGAGGTATCGTATAGGGGTCTTGCCACCATGCGACAATCAGACCGCCTGCAAATCCACCAATCAAACTAAAGATAATCACTAAGGGAACAGGGTACTGAAGAAAGTAGAAGCTAACGAGGAAGAAAAGTGCTAATTCAATTCCAGTCGCAACTCCTTTAGCATTATGGTTATTTTTTTGCCGTTCTTCACTCTCTGACCTATTCATATGTTAATCGGAGGGTTGTTTACTTTGGGCTTTCCAAGTCGCGATCGCGATTCTGGTTTGTTGATAGAAGGGTTGCTCAGGTAAAATTTTATCAAAACTCTGGGGTATAAAACCTCGTCCTTTTAGGACGGCTTTTGTTAAGATGTATTCGTGGGAGGGTAATCAACCACAATAAAAACCCTATTGCTGCTTAATATGCAGACGCTGCACCTTGACAACTGAATCTATG
>JBBQDV010000077.1:0-12403 GCA_038320005.1 Cyanophyceae cyanobacterium | reverse complement strand
TGATCCAGCTTTTTCGGCTATGTATTTCAGTGTCTTGAAAAAGTTACCAAACGCAGCATCAGACCAAGACTTATTCAGTCCAGATTTAGCAGCCTGACCGTTGGGTAGAAAAGTACCGTCCTCAGATTGCTTTGCCTTATTACGTTTGCTTAGTCCCTTTAGGTTTAGTTTTTCATGAAAGAAGACTTTCTTTCCAGTCCTGACCAACTTGTGGGCGGTTTTGTAATGAAAATCTTTACGGGATCTGGCTATTCGTTGATGCTGTCTGGCTTCACGCTTTGCCAGCTTGCGTCTTGATTTAGAACCACGCTTACGGGCATTTCTCTTTACAGAGATTTTGTCTAGCTTGGCTTGGTTCAGGCGTAGGGGTTTGAGCGAAGGTAGCTTTTCACCTTCTGAGGTTGCCAGATAAACATCCTCCATTAACACAGCATCCAACCCCATTGAGTTATCCCAAGTAGGAATTACTTCATCTGAAGTGAAGTTAGGCACGGTAACATCTTCAAGTATCATCTGGATAAACCAGCCGTCAGCTTTTTTAGTCACGCTGACTTGCTTCAGCCTACTTCGAGATGGTAGTTCACGGTGCATTCTGATTTTTACAACTCCAATCTTGGGCAAGCGGATATACATCCAATTCTTACGAATTAGCTTAATCCAGTCGATATTAGCCGTTGCGAAGGTCATTGTTTTGAAGTCAGCTTGTGTCTTAAATCTAGGCTTCCCAGATTTATTACCTTTGCTATCTCCTACAAGAAAACGTTCAAAAGCTTTATCCACCCTATCCGATACGCCTTGCAGAATAGTTGATTCAACTCGTTTAAAGTCTAGTAACTCTCCACTATGAAACACCTTCACCAAGTCTTTCTTGATGACGGGTAACTGAGCTTTTTGGGAGTAGTAGTTGGGCTTTTGACGGACATCTGCAATGCTGCTGACCAAGGGGCAAGAATTAACGTAGGTACGATTGTTCTTCCACCAGTCAAATCTATCGCCAAGTTGGTTGTTATACCAATAGCGGGAAATCCTGAGCCATTGATTTAGCTCTAGTTTCTGTTCGGTGTCTGGATAAAACCTATATTGGTACGTTGTCTTCACTGAGCTTTCGCCCTTAACGCCTTAGCTGGTGTTACTATTTAAGCATACACCAACTAAGGGAGAACTAAACTGAAGTCATATTTGTACATTCAAAGGTTCTGCCAAATTTTGCCATGTCCCAACCAAAATCAAATTAAGATAATTGCACAGTCGGTCTTTTTGTTGACAGTTGAGACGATAACGATTTTTTCCTTCAGGGGTAAATAAGGGTGAAGCCATAATTTCTTGGTAAATCAAGTTATTTTGCGACTCTTGCGTCAGCCAGATATGCGCAGAAGGATCAGGAACTAAACCCGGGGGAAACTCACCAGTGATCAGAGCCTGAATTCGTGAGCGGACTCCACCGTAAGGATCGTGACAAGCTCTTGTATTAATTCCCCGTTGTTCCAACTGTTGCAAAATTTCCTCAAAGGTTAACACTTCCTCCGATAGATTTAATAATTCGCAGAGCAGGAAGTAATCATTATATTGATGACGAGAACGATTAAAAACTTGACTAAACTGGGGTAAAGAGGCTAAACCCTTGGCGAGGTGATAGGGGTTATGGTCAGGAGTTAGTTCAATCAATTCCGCATTCATCAGTTTTTGTCTGAGCCAAGTTTTCAAAGAGGGTAAAATGGCTAAAGTTCCTCCCCCACTAAGAATAACTTGAGTTACTCCAGATCCAGATATACCCGCTTGACTGAGGAGATGATTGAGTTCTTGATTCAGGGCTTCAATAAAGGGGTTTGTCACCCGATATTCTAAATTTTTGCGTTTGACAGTCCAAGTCCCATTACCCAACTTTTTTGGGGTGAAGTGGTTCTGTTTTTGGAGAATATGTTTGACTAATTGTGCAGCCTGTAAAGCTGATTTTCCCAGGTATTTTTGAAAATGTACCCTTCCTAAGTAGCGGTGTTCTTGATCGGGTTGTCCAGGTTGGGGAATATTTTCCGCCTCTAAAAATAAGGACTCTTGTTCTTTTACCAAATGAGGATAAAGTAATTGCCAAAAAATATCTTCATCTAATCCTTTACCCCCATAAGGATAGGTACTTACCCAAATATCTGTCGGATCTAAGGCGGTAAGCTCCTCTGGAACTCGCAAAAGCGCAAATTCCGTTGTTAAGGAGCTAATATGAATAACGAGGGTAATTCCTGCTTTTTGATGGGTAGATAGCGATCCCAAACAAGACGCGATCGCGTCCTCAAGAAAGATAACCCTTCCAGGCTCTTTGACCAACTTTGCCCCCAAAATCGCCTCACGGACATTGAAGCGATAAGCCTCTGACCAAATAGCTGGACAACTAACAAAGACCCCTTGCAAATCTGTCATAATCTCTTTTACCGCCTCTGCGGAGTAGTTCCCCACCCTCACTTCTCCAGTAGTTAGAGTAGTCAACAGAGCCTGTAACCCCCGTTGTACGAGATAAAGAGAAACTGAAGTACCTTCTCCAGGTTGTAACTGTAGTTGCGGTTGCCACTGATGCTGCTCAGGTAAATAATAGGGTAGAGTAATTTTGAGCAAAGACTTCAAATCATCTAAAAAGATCCCCGTTTTTTGTTGAGCAAACTTTAAGGCTTCTATTCCCACCACAAAAGGTGAACTTGGGGAATTTGCACCCACCCCAGGACCACAATAAACGTTCATGGGGAAGCGTACCGCGTATTTTTTTTCTTGCTCTGAGTATAACCAAGACAAGGGAATATCTCCCCGTTCAGGGTTAGACAACACCGCCGTCAAACCCTCATTGCCTAAGTCTAGTCCCAAATACCAAATATTCTTCGCCATAAATTATGATCGCCCTGAATAGTCATTTTCCAATTTTCGGATTCATCCTAAAGGATACATCCTCCTTCCTCAACCACCTAGAGCTAGGTATCGAGTTGGTAACTGCGCTCAACAGTTAAATAATTTCTCACGAAAATACCGAACAAAGCTAATTATTATCATCAGATTCTGACCTATCCTCCCAAGTAATATTAAATCCTTCTGCTTCAGGAGATATATCTGATTGAGGCTGATTCCAAGTTGAAAAAGTTGTGTCTTCTGCTTCAAAGCGTTCTAAATCTTCACTCAGTTGTTGCAAAATTTCTTGGTCTAAAAATCCTGCCAAATCTGAGGCAATTTCTGCTTCTGGTTCTCGTTCTCCTAAGAGATTTTCCTCCGAATTAGCATAAAGAAACTCCTCTGCTTGGGACGAATTAGTATCAAGAACTTCCTGTTTCACTTCTGAGAGTTCTGGTTCTGGATTTTGCCAATCAGTTTCCACTAACAAATCCGTAAGTTTGTGAATAGTATTCATTGCTTCTGGTTCTTCTGGAGAAAGAGGCGAGGGTTGAGAACTTCTTCGAGATGCTTCCCCGACCGAGGCGATTTCTTCTTCAAAGAACTTCTCCGACCAGGAAGTGACTGCTTCTTTCTCTTCCGCTAAATCACTAATACCATCAAAAAGTTTCATTTCTAGAGAGACTGCTGAATCGGGGAGCATATTTTCCTCACCATTAACTTCTTGTTGAGAAAAATCCAATTGGTCAAAATCAGCTTCCCTTTCAAGAGGAACAAACTT
This sequence comes from Cyanophyceae cyanobacterium, assembly GCA_038320005.1. Taxonomy (GTDB): domain Bacteria; phylum Cyanobacteriota; class Cyanobacteriia; order Cyanobacteriales; family SIO1D9; genus JBBQDV01. The sequence goes on along the minus strand of JBBQDV010000077.1, from coordinate 8,757 downwards.
TTCTTCCGCATTAAGATCCAAACTCATCAACTTGTCGATAGTGATTTCTTCCGCAATCGGTTCAGCCGTTGACAACAAATCTTCTCTCTCTGTGTCCGTATCTTCCCGTGCATTTTTTAGTTCGACTCCAGCAAAGGGAAGGAGATAGGACGATGTTTCTTCTTCTCCCATTTCTTCTTCTCGTAGAAGTGGTAAATATTCTGAGGAATTTGACGCTTTTTCCGCCTTGAATTCTGCTTCTTTATTTAAAGATTCATCAAGAGAAAGAAGTGGCGATCGCTGTGATTGGTATAAATTATCAACATAGTGGGAAAAAATTGCTTCGCTTTGATGCCCTAGACTATGAATATTTTCCAAGCCTTGAGATAAAGATTGCTGATAAGCCTGTAAATCCCCTTCTAAAGATTCAAAGACTGTGTGAAAAGTGCGATCAAGGTTACGCAGCATTTGATCTGAGTCTTGCTTTAGCTGTTTTAGACGTTCTGATTCAACTAGGGGGGGATAGTCACGGGATTGATCATAAGTAGGTACAGAAATATTACTTAGTTTATCTTGTAAACGAGCTGTGAGTTTTTGCCAAGTATCGTTTAGGAGGTGATCTTGTTGCGACTGTAGTTGCTGAACTTGCTGGCGTAAACGATCGCGTTTTTGTCGTAACTGTTCAGATTCATCCGGATCTTGATTATTAGAATTATAACCCGTCATCCGATCCAGGCGAGTTATGACTGCTTGCGCGATTCTCCAGGCTGTCTCCTCTTCTGTCAGGCTAATATTGGCTTGAGGTTCAGAAGTGGAGGGATTATCATTTAAGCGCGATTTGAGATAATTTTGCACTCTCTCTAAAACCCGATTTTGTTGAGCAATATCCTCTGGCTTTAGCTGGAGAGGATCACAGTTCGCTTTGGGCAAAACTTTAGCTATTTCATTAATCAGGGCTTGAATTTCTTGAGATTGAATCATGATTAGGTTAGGGGGATTTCGTCTGAGGATATAAATTAATTATCTTTTGTACTCAAAATTATAACTAGGGACAATATTCTTACAATTATTATTTTGGTAAACTTGCAAGGGTTATATTCAAATACAGATACTAATTTCACCTTGGGGAAAATAATGGAACAATTTGGCTTAACAGTCTGGTTTACAGGTCTAAGCGGTGCAGGAAAATCAACTATCAGTGCTGAACTTGCCAAAATATTGCGCGAAGAAGGTTATAAGGTTGAACTTTTAGACGGGGATATCATTCGCACTGGCTTAACAAGAGATTTGGGTTTTAGTCGTGCTGACCGAGATGAAAATATCCATCGTATCGGTTTTGTTTCTCATCTTCTCACACGCAATGATGTTATTGTTCTAGTTTCAGCAATTTCTCCCTACCGAGAAGCCAGAGAAGCAGCCCGTCAGCAGATAGGTAGTAATTTCCTAGAAGTTTTCGTTAACGCGCCTTTGAGTACCTGTGAAGGGCGAGATGTTAAGGGACTTTATCAAAAAGCTCGTGCGGGAGAAATTAAGGGTTTTACTGGAATTGATGATCCTTATGAAGAGCCTCAAAACCCAGAAGTAGAATGTCGCACTGACTTAGAAACAGTCTCAGAGAGTCTAGCAAAAGTAAGAGCGAAGATGGAACAGATGTGGGTTAGTAGCAAAAAATAGCTTCTTCCTCTTGAGCAAAAAATGAGCATTGGTTAAAATTAAACCATTGTTCAGCGTAGGGACACAGCATCTCGTGTCCTTACCAATTTTTGTATTTCCTAAGATATTCCTTTCGGTTTTTTATGATGAAAATACAACGCACGATTTACTGGGAAAAGCTGGCAGAAATTGAGGAACTAAAAGAGTTCTTTACAGAAGATTTTCCAGGCTTTCAAAAGCTTATCGAAATTAATATTGAAGAAGTTGAGAGTTTTTCTGATCAATCTCTCGATAAATTTGCCAAACTGCGGGTATTAGAAATAACTAACGGTTGCACTCAATGGGGATTTCGGCGCGGTGATCAAGACTGTCTCTCTGTTGAACAAACCCGTGAATGTATGAACTTAGTTATGGGTTTTATGAAACAAGGTGAACTATATTTTCCTAGTGAGGGTCAAATTGAACTTGACGAGGAGGAAAAAGTATTTCTTAAAGCAGGGAGATCCCTTTACCAAAGTGCATTTAAAAAGAATATCGAGGAATCTCAGCGGAAGTACCACGCAGCATCTACAGCCCAATTTATTGTTTATGGACAGGAACGGATTCAGCAAGCTCTCAGATTAGTTAAGCAAGACTATGAATCTCTATTTTCAGCTTATTATATTGAACGGGGAAGAAAATACATTGCTCCCTATTTAAAGGGATTTAAATAAGGAGAATTTTCATATTTAGGAGAATTAAATTCTCTTTTAATATCCCCAAATACTACCATCTGGCATAATTGCAGTTTGGAAGTTAACTTGGTGCAAATTAGCATTGGTTAAGTTAGCATCGGTCAAATCCGCACCCCGTAAATCCGCTTTAGTCAAATCTGTATGGCTTAAATCAGCCCCCCGAAGATTTGCACCCTGGAGAATTGCAGAACGTAGTTTTGCCCCTCGTAAAGTTGCCCCTGTTAAGTTAGCATAAGCCAAGTTAGCTTTGTCTAAATTTGCCCAACATAGATCTGCTTTAGTTAAATTCGCTTGTTGCAGATTTGCCCCATATAAATAGGCGTTGTGGAGATGGGTAGCAACGAGATTAGCTTGCTTTAATTGGGTTTCGTAGAGGTAAATGTTACTTAGTTCTGCTTCATTGAGATTTGCCATACTTAAATTAGCTTGAGCAAGATTAGCATTATTTAACTCCGCTTCTCCTAAATTGCTGCGGTGGAGATTAGCTTGACGGAGATCAACATTGTGCAATTTTGCTTGAAATAAATTTGTCCCACTGAAGTTTGCCTGATATAGATTTGCCCCGCAAAGGTTGACAGCAAATAAGTCTGAGCCGATTACCTGCGCTTTTTCTAAGTTTGCTCCCGCTAAATTTCCTTCTCGTAAATCTACCCCAGATAGCTGCGCATTTTGTAGTTGCGCGTCCATGAGTTCTGCTTGGTGGAGATTGGCGAGGTTGAGGTAAGCACCTGAGAGGTTAGCGGAAATTAGTTTTGCCCCTGTCAGATTCACGTTATTTAGCATCGCTTCGGCTAAGTTTACCCCCCGTAGATTAGCACCAAATAAATAAGCAGAACTTAAGTTTGCTTGGATGGGGTTCTGGATACGCCATTTTTGCCAGCTTACTGCTCCTTTTTGTAGTTGTCGAAGGTGTTCTGAGTTTGCCATGTTTCCTATTCACTGCCTTTTTTGCCAGAGTTTTCTCGACCAATAACGTTTTCCATTGCGGAGAGGACTGCTTTGACCGCAGCCATAATATCCCTTTCTTCTCCCCCTAAATATAGTCTGCCAAAACTTCCCACGGCTTGAATTTGGAGAATATTGATCAAGGCTGCTTTCTCCGCCTCATTAGCAGCAAGGGCAGCATAGGCAGCAGGTTGGACTTCAAAAACATAAAGAGTCTGTCCAGCAAGCAGCATCTGTCCGCGACGGGTGCGGTTAATTAGTTGCACTTGGTGGGGGTCAATATTACGGATGATTTGACTGGAGATAACCTGGGGTTTGAGACAATCACTCTGTTGCACTCCTAAACTCTCTAAGATGGCTTTTCCTGCGTTGCGAGTATCCCCCTGGCTGTTGGAATGAATTTCGAGGAGTCCATAGAGTCTCTCGACAACTAGCACCCCAGGACGGACTGAGTTGGATTTGAGGGCGACATCGGTAATGCGATGGATCTCTATACCAGGGGAAAGTTCAATCCAGAGGGAGGTATCGCCAGGGAGGGGAAGAAAGCCGATGGCGACTGTTCCCATATAGGCTGCGTGTTGAGATTGGAGGCTGTCAATGAAGACATAGCTACGAAGTTCAATATTACGATTGCGATCCATGAAAGAGGTAGTGAGAGGGGATAAGAGGAAAGGGTTTTATCACTGATAATTGCTAACTGGTCACTGTTTCAAACGCCAGCCTGGTTTGATTATTTGACGCGATCGCGCTATAACAAGAGAATCTTCTGGCACATCTGTGGTAACTACAGAACCTGCTGCAACGGTGACATCATTTCCTAACGTAATTGGGGCGACTAAGACACTATTTGAGCCAACTTTAACGCGATCGCCTACTAGGGTAGAATGCTTATTTACCCCATCATAATTCGCGGTAATCGTTCCTGCGCCAATATTGACCTGATTACCTAGAACCGCATCCCCTAGATAAGTTAAATGGGCGACATTGGTCTGATTTCCCAGAGTGGTTTTCTTTAATTCCACAAAGTTACCAACCCGACAATTTTCACCTAGTTGGACATCGCCACGCAGATGGGTATAAGGTCCAACTCTCGTTCCTTGGGCAATTTTACTATCTGTTACTACTGAGTACATCACGGTCACATTCTGACCAAGTTGACTATTTTCGATTAAACTCCCAGGACCAATGCGACTTCCTGAACCAATGGTGGTATTACCCCGTAGATGGGTTTGGGGTTCAATAGTTAAATCTGATTCTAGTTGTACCGTATCATCAATGGTAATGCTATCAGGGTCTAACATTGTCACCCCTGCGGTCATCCAATCATCTTTAATGCGGTTTTGAAGAATACTGTAAGCGGTTGCTAATTGTTTACGATTATTAATCCCCATAATCTCTTGATGATCTGCCACATCCATAGCCATGACAGGATTTAAGTAACGTACAACATCAGTTAAATAATATTCTTTTTGGTCATTATCTGTACTCAGTTTCGGTAATGCTTGAGCCAGTTTTTGCCAGTTGAAACAATATACCCCTGCATTAATCCTCGGGTTTTGTTTCTGGGCGCTGCTACAATCGCGGTCTTCAATGATTTCTTGGATCTTATTCTCACTATCACAAAATACCCTTCCATAGCCTTGGGGATTGGGTAATTGTGCGGTTAAAAGGGTTGCGGAGTTGTTGTTTTCTTGATGGGTTTTAACTAGCCGTTGAAGGGTTTCTGGACGTAGGAGAGGGACATCTCCATTTAGTACCAACAATTCCCCTTGATAATCTGTCAGATGGGGTAATACTTGTTGAATTGCATGACCTGTACCAAGTTGTTCGGTTTGTTCGACAAATTCAACGCTGTGATAATCTTGTAGCTGTTCCCTTACCTGATTAGCCCCGTAGCCCACAATGATTAAACGATGAGAAGGGGCTATTAAATTACAACTGTTGAGGACTCGTTCAACTAAGGACTGACTACCGAGAGGGTGTAAGACTTTGGGTAACTCAGATTTCATCCTTGTTCCGCGTCCTGCTGCTAAAATCGCGATCGCTACCATTTTTAATTATTTGTCACTCTTTCCGAGTTGGAGTATACCGCGATTTGGGGTAGAGATCACTTTATGGTCTAGTTTTTCTGTCTAAACGGAGAGAACCAGCATGAGAAATTAGCAAGGCTAAACTATTGCGCGATTTTTATAGCAAATAATAAAGAAAGTTGGTCGCACCGATGTAAATATCTGTACCCTAACAAGTAGAAGATTAGGAATATTCCATGTTAGTTAAAACCCCAGATTGGGTGAAAGATGCCGTTTTCTACCAGATTTTTCCCGATAGATTTGCCCGAAGTAAACAACCGCGATCGCGAATACAATATAATGTCCCCCTAGAATCTTGGGAGGCATTACCGACAATGCAAGGATATAAGGGAGGAGACTTGTGGGGAGTGATTGAACAACTCGATTATCTCCAAGATTTGGGTGTCAACGCTATTTATTTTACGCCCATTTTTCAATCCGCCAGTAACCATCGTTATCACACTCATGATTATTACCAGGTAGCCCCACTTCTCGGTGGAAATGAAGCCTTTCTCGCTATGATTGAGTCCGCCCATGACCGAGACATAAAAGTTGTCTTAGATGGAGTCTTTAACCATGCTAGTCGCGGATTTTATTTCTTCCACGACATTCTCGAAAATGGACCTTATTCTCCCTGGTTAGATTGGTTCAAGATTCTTGGTTGGCCTTTGTCTGCTTATGATGGCGATAAACCTGCTAATTATATCGGTTGGGCTGATAATCGTGCCTTACCCCAATTTAATCACGATAATGCGGATGTGCGCGAGTATATTATGCAGATCGGGGAATATTGGCTGAAACAAGGCATAGACGGCTGGCGGTTAGATGTACCCTTTGAAGTCAAGACCCAAGGATTTTGGCAAGAGTTTCGCGATCGCGTTAAAGGGATTAATCCCGAAGCCTATATTGTCGGCGAAGTGTGGGGAGACTCACGGGAATGGTTAGATGGGACGCAGTTTGATGGGGTGATGAACTATCTGTTTACCTCTCCGACCATCGCTTTTACCGCTGGAGATCGAGTTATCAAGGAGTTAGTCCAAGACCGAGATTATTATCCCTACCCAGCGATAGATGCGAAAGACTACGCCCAACAAATTCAAGACCTACTACAACTTTATCCTTGGGAAATTCAACTTACTCAATTGAATATTCTCGCCAGCCATGACACCGCCCGTTTAATGAGTATTGCAGATCGCGATCGCGATAGTGTCAAACTCGCTACCCTCCTGCAAATGACTTTCCCTGGCGCACCCAGTATATACTACGGTGACGAAATCGGCTTACTGGGAGGACTAGATCCCGATGCCCGTCGTGGTTTCCCGATGGAGAAAGACTGGGATCTCGATATCTATGACTGTCATAAGTCTCTGATTGCCCTCCGTCATGCCCATGCAGCCCTAAGAACTGGAACTTACCAGGTGTTATTTGCCCAAGACTCTTTGTATATCTTTGCGCGTATCTTAGGGGCAGCAGAGCTAATTATTGCGGTTAATACTGGCACAGAAACAACCTCAGCTTCTGTTGCTACCAGTCAAATTAAATCCCAACCTAGCCAGATCTTATACGGTAATGCCCAAGTTTCCTGGCAATCTCAGCAAGATATACCCACTCTTGACTTAACCCTACCTGCCCGTACTGGCTGTATTTTAGGCTAAAACTAAGCAAGGGGATTTTCCCCTTGTCAATTTGGCGCAAAAAAAATGCAACTTCCTGGCACAACCGCTTAAAATCAGTAGTTGGTGCTAAATAACCAACGTAAATTAATTAATTATTGTCTGCCCTTCTATGCAACGGATTAAAGCCTTTTGGCGCAAAACTTGTCTTCTCACTCTGATTACGACCTTAACTCTCCTATTCTTAGGGAATTCCCCCGCCCTAGCAGGTTTTGAGGATGATAAATATGATGGTAATATTTTTGTCCTCTATGCAGGAAATGGTTCTCTCGTTCCACCGAGAATGAATCTCAAAGAAGCCCGTAAACGAGAAAAGCCGATAATTCTCGAATTTTATGTAGATGATAGCAAAGACGCTAAACAATATGCCTTAGTTTTTTCCCGCGTCCAAGAATACTATGGTCGGGCTGCTAGTCTCATTCCCGTCAATGTTGATACTATCCCTGTAAAATCTAGCTATTCTCCCTTAGAACCTGGCTATTATTATCGAGGCTTTGTTCCTCAAACAGTTATTCTTGATCAGCAAGGGAAGCTAGTTTTTGATCAAGAAGGACAAGTTCCTTTTGAAGAATTAGATGATAGTCTTCGCGAAGTCTTTGACCTCTTACCTCGTTCTGAGTCTGTGGAATTAAAAAGACGTTCCTTTAACGAGTTTAATGGGGAATTATCCAAGTAAATAAGCCGTCTCCTTCTTTAACTTCAAAGGGGAGACACTTGTTTTTCTTCAGTTAGTTGTTCTTGTAGCCAGTCAACTTCACTTTGGACAACTTCTTCATATCTTCCGCAAGCAGATTTTTGATAGCTATCTTCGGGAAAACAATCTAGATTGCGGTTGTCTGAACGTAAGCGACAGACATTGATGCGTTGTTCAATCAGTTTAATGCGTTCTGCTGGTGAAAGATGACTGAAGAAGAAGAACTTAATCATAAAACGCGATCGCGAATTGACCCAACTCTCATGAGGATGTTCTAACATTTTCTCATACCATCGCTTCTTTCCAGCTTCAGAAATACTATAAATAGTCTTGCTTGTCGTTCCACTGTTGCTATCTCCTTCCATGAGGACACAAATCAAACCTCGTTTTTCCAAGCGTCGCAGTAAAGGATATATCGCCCCATAGTTGACACTAATACAACTACTCATAAAAAGTTCTAGCTGTTGTTTCAAGCGATAACCATGCAAAGGTTCTTGCTGTAATAAGCCTAATGTTGCCAATTCAAGCATTTATTTTCAGGTAATCTCAAAGGAATTGATCGAGATCAGCATTTAGAGAATGTAATTAATATCACCCAGAATTGTATCGGAAATTACTGCAATTTAGTTTATACTACTTTACAATAGTTTCATTATTACAACTCTAACTGTAGTTATTTAGAACCAAGAGGAACAAAAATATGAATGATACTGATCAAGCTTTCCTTAATTATCTTACCGCCCTCAATGACATCCTAATTACAGAAGCGGTTTTCCGTGACAGCGTTTCTCTTAAAGTAGAAGACCGCTGGGTTATCATTGAATGTCAAGGATTAGGAATCTGGCGTTTAGTTGCGAAACTACACCATAAATTTCCTCTCGCCCCTCATTGGGGAATCCAAATTTGGGAATCAGGAGATTTAGCCGTGAGTTTAAATCACCTCGGAAAATGGGATTTTAGCCGAGTAGAAGCTTAATATAACTCCCCCTGGGGAAACTGCTTTGATTTCA
>JBBQDV010000076.1:0-12490 GCA_038320005.1 Cyanophyceae cyanobacterium | reverse complement strand
GTTCCCCTGATTAAGGCAGAGTTGCGCCCCGAACCTCTTACCGCATCGGGAGTTACTCTGACCCCGTAGATAATGTTCAGCACTTGGTTTTGCTCTAGCCCAATATTTCCAGGGGGGGTAAAGGTAGCGGTGCGTTGCTGCAAGTCAACATCTATCGCCACTGCTTGATTTCCCAACTGCCCTCGTACTGAATCTTTGATCAGGTTAATTCCCACGGGGAGTTGGTCAGTGATTTGAATATTATTCAGTTCACCAGTAGAAAGATTACGGACGCTGAGGCGATAAAGAACTACATCTCCTGGCTCGGTCGCAACGCGATCGCCTGATTTGTCGATACGAACTTCTTGGGCTTGACAAACGCTCGTTGTGAGGTCAAGAACTGCTAGATCTAAGCCAAAACGTTCCGCATCTTCTACTAAAACAAATGTTCCTTCTACCGTTGTCCGACCAAGGGGATCGGTAACACTCAGAGGTCTACCATCTAAGGAATCTGCGGTGTACTCAATGATATTTCCTGTTTGTTCGCCAATAGTTAACCGCACTCGCCTTTCACTATAAGCAGAATCATTAGGGGGATTGACCAGTAAAATATAGCTGCGACCAAAGTCGATTTGACCGCGATTCATATCGAAGAGAAAGTTATATCTGCCTTCATCACCGTTAGTTAGAAAGAAAGGATTACTATTTTCGATATTGGGAGCAAGTCCAGGGGGAATATTATTATTCGGGTTGTTGGGGAGTTCAGTAACGGTCAAGGGAATAGCTCCTAAAATACCGCCAGTGGAGTCGTTGGGGTCAGGTTCAAATAAACCGACAAAAAAGCCTTCATAGTTGGCTAAAAGCTCACCCTGACAACCTGTAACCTGTCCAAAAGGGTCGGTGAGGGGGGCAGGAACTGAAACAATTGTGGTGGTTTGTTGGGCAAAATCGTCACCGCATTTGCCTTCTAAATTCAAGTTCAGACTGATTGATTCATTCGCCACAGCAGAAATATTATTAATCTGAACTTGGGCAGAAATTACTATTGATTCTTGGGAAGCAAGGGTAATGGGGAGAGGAGTGGTGACGGCTTGGGGAAGTGCGTTTGTTTCAGCAGGTAGATAGCTAACGCCTCTAACTTGTCCTGCACCTTTAAGCCCTGCTTGTTGAAGCGTTGCAGCATCGGGAATGGTGATTTCTGCGCTTGCTTTGCCCTGATTTCTCAGACGGAAGCGATAGTTTAGGGTATCTCCAGATTTAATACTCGGAGGTTGACCTCGGCGCACGTTGTCAAGATCAGTTTGTAGTGCTTTTCTGGCTGCGACTAGGGTGTTGCGAGTCTCGGAGGCTAACCCCTGTATACTTTGCTCAAATATATTATCAGTGCTTTGGTTAAAAGCATCAGTTTCAGGAACTTGGCGAATATTACTTTGGGCAGATGTGCTAATTTCTTGGCTTTGGGCTTCACTGAGTCCCATTGCGTTCAGGGTGGTGGGGGAAAGTCCAGCAAGGGCAAGAACTAGGTCTTCTTGGGCTAGGGCATTAATTAAGCTTGTTTGGGAAGGGTCAACAGCTTCGACCATCGCAGTTTTAACTTTGCTGACTACTTCTGCAATACTTCCTTGACTAGACACCCGAATAAAGGCAGCAAGGGCAATATTACTTACTGTGCGGGCATTTTCTCGGTCAAATCCTTGTTGTTGTAGCACTTCAACTAAACCATCAGAAATTGCGCCAATACCAACAATCAAATTACCTGCTGAATCTGTGATGCCGATAGAACTAATTTCAACGGTGGTGCTATCTAAAGTGATTTGGGAATTTATTAGATTTGATAAACCTTTTAGTTCTGTTGCTCCATCTTCATAAGTAGAGTGAGCTTGGTTTTGCATTGCTATCCCATCTTGGGAGGTTACTTTACATTCAAGCGGAGGTGAAGTTGGCACTTGCGCGGTGACAGACGATAAATTAGGCAAATTGAGCGTCAATAATAAGGTCGCAGTAAAAATAGCAAGGAAACCCTTGACAGAACTATTTAGTTTTGGAAATTTGTCATTAATCACTTAAAATAATTCCCTGTTGATTCTAGAAAAGGATGCAGAAGCGATAAAAAATAGACATCGCTGCATCTCAACACGAATCTAGTTTGTAGAGACATTACCGAGAACGTCTCTACAATGGTTTTATGGATCTATACTTAGCTGTTTAGCGAACTGTAACTTCATACGCAACAGCAGTATTAGTTTCAGGATTTAGTTCCTCACCAAACTGCCAACGTACATTGGTGTAGGCTTCCGCAGGAGCAGGGACTTCCTCAACCGTACCGTCTTCGAGGGTGACTTCTACCATAGGATTCATGACGAAGGTTTCACCACCATCGATACTGTAGGTAATTTCCGCTTCGTTGCTAGTGGTTGCAGAACCGAGTACATAGATCATTTCAGGGGAAATGGGCTGAGTAACGGCAAGGTCTTTAGCGGATTTGTCCCCTAAGTTTTCACTGGCGACGGTATAGCGGAGGGTATCTCCTGGGAGGACGGTGGCTTCAGTACCAAGGTCAACCCAAACGATTTGTTCTTGTCCTTCTGCGCTAACTTCAACGGTTTGCTTGTCAACGGTTAAGTTGAGGCGAACTTGAGGACCTTGGATGGCTTGAACTATGGCTTCTCCTGCTTGTTGCAGTGTTGCCATTACGGGGCTACTGTTGACAAAAGGAACTGTCGCAGCGATGAATCCAAGGACTCCTAAACCAATTACTTTTTTATTGAGCTTTTTCATGACTTATTTAGCTTTTTGCGAGATTTTTTAGGGGTTAAAGGAGAGATTACCTTAGTGAAGATAATCTCTATAAATTGACTAACAACTTACTTTACGGGGTTGTTGGTGCAGCATTGTTGATTAAGCGACGGAAGACAAAGGTTCTATCTCCTGGACTTGGTGTTGCGGGATCGGGATTAAGTGTAGTTGGAATACCTGCTGGAGCTAATTGAGGAATATTAACCTTATAACCTGTTACATTTGTCCCTGTATCAATTGTGCCGTTACTAGTGGCATTTCCATTTATTAAATAGTTGATGCTAGAACCAGTACTGGTATCTGTGGCACTACCTTGGACATTGAGAGTGTCAATATTGCCATCTGTTGGAGCATTATCTCTTGCCCAGTTGTTAGGAAGCAATGCCCCATTCTCAGTAATTACAACGTTATTGGCATTAAGTATAACGTTTGTACCACTACCGCCTTGAGGTTCGGAGATATTGCGATAGACAACGCGGTATTCTAGCTTGTCTCCTGGTTGGGGTTTTTTGTCGGTATTAGGATTAAGATAGTCCATACCTGTTATTACATTATTACTTGCATCAAGAATTCGTACTTGTTTGATCAGCTTCAAGTAGCCTTTGTAAAGTTGGTTGACAGTATAGTTGGCAATAGTCTCTGGAGTAGTACCATTTGTTAGGAAAGGTGTCCCGTTACCGTCACTATCTTTATAAGCAACAATTGGAATGGGGAAACCACCAATGAGAGCATTGCTAACTACATCAGTCGAGTTACCAACTGCTGCTGGTAAGTCAACAACTACTGTGTAATTTACCGTCACACCAGGACTTAGACTAGGAATAAAAATGGGTGTACCAGCGGCAATTGTGAATACACCATTATTGTATGTATAGGTCGCGCTGCTGCCCTGGAAGTTAACCGTGACTATTGTTCCATTAGGAATACGGCTATTAATGCTACTAGTGCTACTAATTGCTGAAGGCTGAATAGGCTGGAGCAGGATATTGGTTAGAGCCTTAGTGGGGTCAGGGTTACTTAAGGTGTTGGTAAACGTTACTGCTGCTGGATCAGAGGTAGCATCAATTGCATCTGGCGCGATCGCGACATTTTGGAAATCGTGATTGTTATCGTTAGTTCCTGGTTGGAAAATATCCCCCGAAGCAGCAGGTTGTCCAACAGGACCGTTGAGAATAGTACCTGGAGCATTGATACTGAGAACGTTGTCTTCACCACCAGGTCCAGAGCCTGTGTTATTGTTATTTGCGTCAACACCCTGACTTGCTGGATCTGCTACACCAGTAGATAGAGGATCACCTTCTCCTGGTCCATCACTACCATCAACATTCAAGTTAGCAGGGCTACTATCACCAGATTCATCGAAAACATTAATACCGTTAGCTGCTGTAGTACCAAAGACTTGAGCAATGTTAGCAACTGTACCACCGCTAGTTGCATTAAGACCTGTTGTCGTAACGATAAAGGTGAAAGGTGAAACCGTTGTCCCTGGTGCAATTGCACTATTAGGACTATTAGCATTATATACCCAACCTATGCGGGTAACAGCTGCGAACTCAGTAGGACTAGTAGGCGCAGTGCTTGTCCAAGCTGCTGCATTAGGAAGAGTTGTTGCTGAATTACTAGTGGTATAAACAACTGTCCAGCCATTAGGTGCTGTTGGTGCCTGTTTTAGGGTTGTATTTGTCGGAATAGCATCTGATACCAAGATTAAGTTGCTATTATCTACACTCCCACCCCCAGTCAGTGTAATTGTTCCTGCCTCTGGATTAGTTCCAGCACCACTATAATTACGACCAGCTAAAGAGCCTGGTGTGAATCGAGGTGTGGGGGAACTACTAGCAACTTCTAAACTGAGATTGTAGGTGATTTGGTCATCTGTGAAAGTTGGTGTTAGTGTAGTGTTAGCATCAGTAACACCAGTATTGGTTTTCCTGATAATAGCCATAGCTTTCGGGTTAGACCCTAAGAAGACACTGTTAGTCGCGCTGGCTTCTCTCTGTCCATTAGCAGGCGCACCCGCAACCGTCGGAGTGGTAGCAGTTTCAGTCCGAACTTCATTGCTAAGAGCAGTATCAGGAAGATCAGGTTGGTTCTGAGTATCCGCAGCAGGAGAGTTAGGAGCGGTGTTTGAGCCAGTATCACCTAAGCGAACAGAAACTGGCGCACCCGCAGAAGTTGCAGTAACTGTACCTGTGACTCTAACTTGAATCGTTGTATTAGCAGCGACATTCTCAACAATACCGTTTGCAGGGCGAGCCTGGAAAGTTGTACCGCCATTAGTACTAAATTCAATGCTTGACGTTGTTAAACCAGTAGTAACCAGACCTGCTATAGCGGGAATGAAGATATTGGTAGCATCGTTACCTGTGTTCGTAACATTGAAGAGGAACTCAACTTTATGATTAGTTAAAACTGTTCCTCCTGCACCTGAGTTGCTATTACCTGGGTCGCCAAGGTTCTTAAACCCTGCTGGGACGTTAGTGATACCCGCAACTTTGGCAACAGTAATAATTACTGTATTCGATTTAGTTGTAAAAGGAGTATTCGGATCACCAGGATTATCATATTCCGCGGTAGCGGTGTTGCTGATGGTTTCCCCAGCGGTAGTGCCTGCTGCAAGTACAGGTAGAGCGAGGTTTAGAAGGCTTGTGCCTGCTAGTACCGAACCCATGATGGTGCGATAATATTTCGCTGGATATGCATTGATTTTAGGCATGAAAAATTTTCTCCTTGAGAGTTACTAAAGTAATCAGTTCCTTACGTACTAACTTACTTAAATAGAATTACTTGTATCTGGGGTATATGCCGTGAATACACTTACTTGAGCTTGGCTGCGAAATCTACCTCTATCTAAAGGGGTAATTCTTTTATTATTGTAGAACAAAAATACAAGATTTTCGTGGCTAATACTCATTAAATGTTAAGATATGTAACTTTGGTGCAAGAGTTTTAAATAATTTCAACTAAACACCAAGATTTATTATTTGTCGATATATTCTACACAACATCTTGATGTACTCACTTAGTATGGTTATTTAACATCAAATTTAACAAGTGTTTCTTCTCAGGCTAAAATAATTAAACCCCCCTTGAAAATTCAAGAGAGGTTTAAGGATAAAGGCTTATTACCGCATATTATTTGACAAACATAGGCAAGCAGCCTTTAATTTGTAGATATCCCAAATCAAACTAACTGATTACCGACGAGGTACAGCAGCTTGATAGTTGAGATTTTCGATAGACACTCTGGGCATAGGATTACCTTGAGGGTTGATACTGCGAGCCATGTTTAAATAGCCCATAGGATCACCCGCTTGAGCGGTCTTATCTTGAGGTGTGAAGCGACGTACAGCGTTTTGCCAAACAATTTGAGGGAATCCTAACTTAGCACGGTAGTAAGTGCCATAGCGAGGAGTCTTGAGGTTGAATGGTGTTTCCCCAGCAATGCGCTGAGGTAAGATGCGCCGACGTTGGAAAGGCACTTGGTCGTAACCAAAGCTATTGATGTACTCCTCACTATTAACGAGGTCTTCAACAAAGCCTTCTACGCCTTTAGTGGCGATGACGATAGACCAAGCGATTTTTTCACGCTCGTTATAGACATCACGACCTAAGATACGCTGAACACAGATTTCTGCAAAGCGATAGTTGCTATTGAAGTCGTAGTTCAGTTTGCGGAATGCTTCTGAAGTTGCGAGTCCTTTGATAAAGTCACGCACTAATAACTGACCATTACGCAGTTGCGACTCAAGAACAGTTTGACGGTTGCTTTTCAGGAGTTGGTGTTCGCTGAAAATTTGCCGATAAGCAGCCCAGATGACCTCATCAATCTCTGCGCCTGGGGTACGATTTTCTGTTGAATAAGTATACGCCCGTTCTTCTGTGGGAACTTCGTATCCTTCAACTCGCTGATTTTGACTCGATGGAACGTATTCCAGTAAAGGAATTGCCATGTTTGTTCCTCCGTATTTTTATGATTAAAAAGTTTAATTCTCATGATAATGGAGTTGTGAACCCCTTGCTTAATAATCTTATAGATTCTTACGAAAGGGATTAAATGAGTAATGAGAACAGGAAGATTTTATTGCTCATAAAGCATTGTAGATAAGGACTTCAGGGCTTTTTTGCGATTTGTTATTTTGTCAATATCTTTGTGATCAAAATTAACGATAATTTATATTTATTCACATTAGAATTCTCGGAAAAGTTGTGATGCTCGATTTCGATAGCCTTTGAAGTTCCCGAAATAGACGTTGTAACCTGTTATTTCGATGATATCTTCGTATCTTCTATTGTAGAAATCTGATTCATGGGCATCTTCGCATTCAAGAAATCCAGAGAGATAATAATGTACGGGTAAAGGGCTGAGGTTAAAGAGACAGAGAAGTTTTTGTTCAGCACATTCTCGGGTAAAAGCAAAAACGGGTTCTTCTGTGTCGATTAAGTTTAAATGACCGTTTTGTAAAGCAGGCTGATTTTTACGCCATTTCAGCAAACGACGGTATTTATTGAGGATGGAGTCTTGCTTCTTGTCTTGTTGATTAACTGCATGATTAAGATGATCTTTGGGAATCGGTAGCCAAGGTTCTAAGGCTGTAGTAAAGCCAGCATTGTCTTCTTGTTTGTGCCAAGGCATGGGGGTACGACAACCATCTCGTCCTAAGATATGGGGATAGTTAGCAATACCGTAGGGGTCTTGCATTCGATGCAGGGGAACTTGGGCTTGGGTTAGTCCTAGTTCATCCCCTTGATAGATGCAGCAACTTCCTGGGAGGGAAATAAGGAAGGCTGCAAACATATGTGCAAAGGCTTCTTGAGTAAATTCATCTTCAATCAGGTATTTTTGCCAACGGCTTTTTAGTCTGGGGAAGTCGTGAGTTCCTGCTGTCCAACAGATAATCCCTTCTTGGAAATGTTCTTGAAAGCGGTTAATCATCTGAGAAAGACGGTCATAGCTAAGGGGTTCGTCTGTCATCAGTGAGGAGTTATACGCCATGTGGAGGCGGTCTGTGCCTTTTACATATTCACTGGAGGTACTAATAGTATCTTCGGTACTACTGATTTCTGCTAGGGTGGTTTTGCCTGGGTATTCGTCTGTTACTTTACGGATTTCTTTGATGATGTCTATGGTTTCAGGGCGGTCGAGGTTGTAGAGGTTGATGTAAGAAAAGAAGGGGTCGTTGGGATCTGCCCCAGCAGGTCTTGGTGTATGATCGGGTCTGATGGGATTATCTCTTAAATCGCGATCGTAAGCAAAGAAGTTGACTACATCTAAACGGAAGCCATCTACGCCCATATCTAACCAAAATCGAGCAATGTTTTTAATTGCTTCCATCACTTCGGGGTTATACCAGTTTAAATCTGGTTGTTCTTTGAGAAAGCTATGCAAATAATATTGCTGACGGTGTTCGTCCCATTCCCAAGCAATACCTCCGAAGGTCGCTAACCATTTATTGGGGGGGCTTCCATCTTCTTTGGGGTCTGCCCATACATACCAATCTGCTTTAGGGTTATCCCGATTACTACGGCTTTCGACAAACCAAGGATGTTGGTCTGAGGTATGATTCCAAACTTGGTCAATGAGAACTTTTAAATCGCGTTGATGGGCTGCATCTAAGAGGCGTTTGAAGTCGTCCATTGTGCCAAACATGGGTTCAATAGCGCAGTAGTCGGAGATATCATAGCCAAAGTCTTTCATGGGAGACTTGAAGAATGGGGATATCCAAACTGCATCGACATTGAGGGAGGCTATGTAGTCTAGTTTTTCGATAATGCCTTTTAGATCACCTACACCATCTCCTGTACTATCTTTAAAGCTACGGGGATAGACTTGGTAAATGACTGCATTTTGCCACCAGTTTGGGTTAACCATATTTGTAATTTCGTTATGTTTGTTTCCTCATCTGGTTTTAATAAAGCGGATATTTGGGTTGCTAACATCTTGCTATCGTTATATTTACAACGATTTCTGAATAATTGAAGGGATGATCCCCCTAAATCCCCCTTAAAAAGGGGGACTTCTGCTTATTTTCCTCTTTCTTCAAGGGGGGATTATCCTACATCATTCGAGGAAATGGGAATGTTAAACTAGGCTCATGCTCTTGAGAGAAATTTCTCTCTGTTGTGTATTACAAGTAAGCGGAAATATTGCTAATTTATTATATTTATTTATATGTTTGAAGGATCTAGAGGGAAAAAAATACAGCGCGTAATCGTAATTTTGATTGCACTTGCTTTCATCGGGACTAGTGTTTTTGGTATCTTTGCTATGTTTGGTAGCGCCAATCAACAACCTGGGTCTGATTTAAGTAGAGCAGAAAGAGAAGAGGCTATCCAAGAATTACAAGTCCAAGAAGAGAACTATGAGGTGATTTTAGCTAGAGAACCAGAAAATCAGGTTGCGCTGCAAGGTTTGGTGGAGATTCGCTTACAGACGGGGGATTTTGAAAACGCGATCGCGCCCATGGAAAAGTTAGTAGAATTAAATCCAGAAGTGCCTGAATATCAAGCTTTATTAGACCAACTTAAGCAGACAACAAACGTCGCACCAGAAAATAATCAAGAAGAGACGCAGATTCCCACGTCTCCAGATAATTAAGACGGTAAGCATTCCTGAGCAATTTGCGCTACTGCTTCAGAGGTATCTTGACTAAGTTTTTCTAAAGCGGATTTAGCTTCTGCACCACCGAGACGGTGAAGGGCTTGGGCTAAACGATAGCGTATTTGCCAGTCAGGATACTCTACAAAGCCGATTAAAAGCGGAATTGCTCTTTTGTCACCTAATTCCCCCAGAGAACCGATTGCTGCGGTTTTTAGAAGCTCGTTTTTTGCCTGGAGAGCTTCTTCTAGCAACTCGAAACTACGGGGTTCACCCATTTCTCCTAAAGCAGCAATAATGCTGACCTGGACAAGCCATTCTGAGGTTTGATGATAAAGTTCCGCTAGTTCATCATAGGCTTCTGTCAGTTGTAGTGCGCCTAAAGCATCCGCAGCAGCAGCTTGAACATCGGGTTCGGGATCATTTAATAAACGATCGCGCAATAATGGTAATGCAGTTTGAGGATCTTGTTTCCCCAAGGTATCCATCTGGCTGACCGCAGCATAGCGCACTCTGGTATGTTTATCGGTTAGGACTGGTTGAATCATCTTAAAGCCAATTTGAGGATCAAGTTGACGTAGTTGATTTACGCCCCGATTGCGATCGCCAAAATCGTCAGAATTTAAAAGGGTTTGAACAGAATCTGGTGTAATCTCACTCATATATTTATAATTAGTTTATTCGTCTGCCATAGTACGGACAACATCGCCTCTGGTGAGAATTCCCACCACTTTATGTTCTTCGTTCACAACAGCTAAACGACGGATATCTTTGCTGTGCATAAGTTTAGCTGCTTCTCGTACTAGTTGATCGGGTTTGACGGAAATAGGTTTCTCTGACATTACATCTCCGACGGTTTGTCCCAAAGCTTTATGAATTTCTTTTTCATAACGGGCTGGATTTTTGAGATAAATGACGCTATCGAGAAAGGTAATATAAGGAGGGGTTTCAACTCCAGTTTCTTGCCACATAAGGTCTGTTTCTGACAAGATTCCCACTAATTTTCCTTCTTCATCCACTACTGGTAAACCACTGAAGTGTCCTTCGGCTAAAAGTTTGATTGCGTCATTTAGTAGGGTTTTGGCTTCTACCACTACTGGATTAGGAGTCATGATATCTGCAACAATCTTGGTCATGTAAACAAAAAATATAGAGGTTAACTCTTTAATTCTAAGAAACGCGATCGCGATCGCGAATTAAATAGCAAGAAACGAAATAATATTTCTGTATTTCTCGATTGTACAATCGGGCTTGTGATCACTATGATGACAGGGGCGAGATTAATTTATAACCAGTTTCTTGGGGCGACACGGAACTGGGGTTTTGGTTCGGCTTTGAGTATGGTGTTAATCATGGGAGTTAGTATCGCGATCGCGCTTTTAATCCGCTATGGTGACACCACAAGTATAGAATAAGGGCAACCTCTGAGAGGCTACCCTTTTAAGACGTGAAACTAATGATTAAGCTTCACTTTCGATGTAAATAAATAATAGTCCCATGACAACAGCTGGAAAAAGCCAGCCAATAGCGGGAACTAAAATCCAAGGAAGAAAAGAAGCTGCGTATTCGCCTGTCATATCTAAATTTTCCTATTAAATGAATTACGGATTTACAAAACAATTATCGGATCTCGGTTAAACTTTTGTTACCGAATCCCCAAGATTCTTAACAAAATGAGAATCCCGAAGCAAGATGCTTGAGATCTCAACGCCAGCATTTAGTTATTAACTAAACCGCGAATCATTGAATCCAAGATACCAGAGTTCTCCAGGAGGAAGTAAGCAGCAAAAGCACCGCCCATTGCGCCAATAAAGAAACCACCAGTAAACTGACTCCAACCTTGAGCAGTTTTGAGATCATCAGGGGCTTGGGGGTTATCCTGCAAGTAAGGAACTTGCGATTCGTCTTTAGGGAAAGATACCAAACCGAAGATGGACATACAAGCGGTAGCAATTAGAACTAAGCCGATTACGGAAATTAAAGCACCAAGATAAGATGCTTTCTCATAGTCGCGTAAAGGACCAAAGATAACCCAAGGACCGAGTAAAAAGTAGCCGTGGGCTAAACCAACTTCTAAACCGCGAAGAACGGGAGAAACTCTTTCCCGATAAGCAGGAAGATTACCGATAAAGGTTTTGGTAAAGCCAGACGCGCTAATTGGGGTTGCTAAGTGACCGATGTAGGGGTCGTCATTGTAAAGTGTGACAACTTCCATATTTCTGGGGTCAGCCATATATGAATCTCCTTATTGTAAGCTCAAGTTTTAATTCATTTTAGTTGCAAGGGGTTAACTCTTGTTAAGGTGCAGGGTTTACCGTAAAGAAAGTTCATCAAATGGGGTGATGGGGTGATGGCTTCTTTCAATTTTCAATTCTCAATTACTTAAAGAAAGATCGCGCAATACTAACAATCTTATCCTCCACCCATGCGAGTAGGCGATCTAACCAAGCGAGAATACGCTCTAAGGGGTGCTTAACATAGCCTGTGGGAGTAGCCTTAGTTTCCAGCCAATCGGGGTCATATTCCATCCCCTGTTGCGAGTTGTGGGAGTTGGGAACTAGATTAGTTGTCCCAAAAGGAGTATTAGCATTAGCTTCAGTCTTTCTTGCTAGTTTCTGGGCATTTTTCTCAGCTTTAGTCAGACCTCGACTCGAGGAACGCTTTTGCTTTAAGGCTTTCGATTGACTATTACGCCGAAGTTTCCCCTTTAAATTCTCTAACGGGGTCTGTTGAGGAAGGGGAGGGGTAGGTGTGCCAGCGGTCAGGGAATCAGGATAATTTTGGTATGGGGGTGCAGATTCTAACTCGCTTTCTCCATATAAGTCTTCCCAGGATAACCAAGGATCTTCTTCAGGAGGTTTGCGAAAAGGAGATTGAGGAAGGGAGAGGACTTTTTTAACTCTTGCTAACAGCTTTTGGGAAGGTTTATTTGCAGGGAGGGGTAAGGAATTAGAAGAAGTAGAGTTAGGAGAATCCGTAATTGTGGTTGGTTTACGGTTAAAGAAATATTCCACCGCAGCTTGAATTAAAACTTGAATGCTATAGGGATCTTTTTCACTATTCTCAAGTCCCTCTTTCCCAGAAGAACGAGATAAGAATTTTTCTTTTTGAGTTTGA
>JBBQDV010000075.1:0-12522 GCA_038320005.1 Cyanophyceae cyanobacterium | reverse complement strand
TTCATTTCTTCTTTAAAGCCTTTGAGGGTTTTTCCTAACGCGCTACCCATTTCAGGAATTTTCTTAGGACCAAAGACTAGTACCGCAACAAACCCGATAATCATTACTTCTGGTAAACCTAGACCAAACATGACAATATCCTTCTGATAAAGATTT
The DNA here is from genome assembly GCA_038320005.1 of Cyanophyceae cyanobacterium. Classification (GTDB taxonomy): domain Bacteria; phylum Cyanobacteriota; class Cyanobacteriia; order Cyanobacteriales; family SIO1D9; genus JBBQDV01. The sequence continues at coordinate 12,366 of JBBQDV010000075.1, read as the reverse complement.
AGCTTACTCATCTATACTACCAAAAAGAAAGGTAAAGAAACTTGACCTTGCTCCTCGCTAACAGCTATTTGTAAGAGATATATTTGAAAAATATAAAAAATATTATGACAGATACTTCCGTAAGACCCTCAATCGCAACCCAGCAACATCCAGCAATCCAAAAACTCGCTGAGACGATTGAAGCAACTTGGGCAAAATATCTTGATTTATCTCCCTATCAATTACCAAGAGATTTGGGTTATGTGGAAGGGCGACTAGAAGGGGAAAAGCTAACAATTGAGAATCACTGCTACCAAACCCCTCAGTTTCGTAAACTGCATTTGGAACTAGCTAAAGTCGGGTCAGGTTTAGATATTCTCCATTGTGTGATGTTTCCGCGCCCAGAATATGCTTTACCAATGTTTGGCTGTGACTTGGTGGGAGGGAAAAAACAAATTAGTGCAGCCATTGTAGACCTTTCCCCCACAACGGCTGATCTCACTCTGCCCCCAGCCTATCAAAAAGACCTCTCTGACCTACCTGAGATTGCCTTCAGCCAGTGTCGCGACTTACCAGAGTGGGGGGATATATTTTCTCAGTTTTGTGTCTTTATTCGCCCTAGTGACTCCCAGGAAGAAACAGTATTTATTAAGCATATCGAGAATTTGCTTACAATCCACTGTAATCAAGCTTTGCAAGCCCCAGAATTATCCCCAGAAGCGCAATTAAAGAATATAGCAGGACAGCGTTACTATTGCACGAAACAGCAACAGAATGATAAAACCCGTCGTGTTCTGGAGAAAGCTTTTGGAGAAGAATGGGCGGAATATTATTTAGCTAATGTCTTATTTGATTTACCTGTCGGTTAAGATGGATCCCACCCTTAATCCCAGGCTAGAATATTAGCAAGTGTTTCCCACTAAGTTTTATATGACAGCTTATAGTGAAATTTTAAGTCAAATTCAGAGCCTTAGCAGAAGTGAGCAAACTCTTCTATTTCAAGAGTTGAAACATCGTCTGTATGATTTACAGGATGAAGAAGATGATTTTTCTGATGAAGAGTTGGCTGAATCTGAATCTGAATGGCAAAATTATATCCAAGGAGATGACCCAGGTAAGTCTCTTCATGTTCTTGAGTTAGAACTATTTGGAGGAGAGGTTGAGTAGCTGGAATATTGTTATTCTCAAGAAAGCTGAGAAATATATTAATAAGTTAAATCCTGCTGACCAGAGGCGAATTATTGTAGCTTTCAAATTACTGATCCAAGATAAAACTTTAGTTGATACTAAACCTTTAAAGGGACGTTTAGAATGGAGATTAAGGGTAGGAGATTTCAGGATTCTATATATACAGGATCAAGAAAATCAGGCTTATGTCGTTACAAAAATTAAGTCCCGTGGAGATATTTATAAATAATTTAAATCCTGAAATCGCGCTAATTTAAAATAAGGCTCAGTAAGTACGGGCGTTGTTACTTATTCGGTTAAGTTCTCAAGTTAGAAAGAGGCAAATTACTAACTATCAACCAATGAAACATCCTCAACTTGAACAAATCCTTGCCAAACTAAAGCAATATTTTTTATCTCTTTATAGAGAACAACTTGAAGCAATCGTTCTCTATGGTTCACAAGCGAGAGAAGATGCTCGACAAACTTCTGATATTGATATTCTGGTGATTTTGAAATCAAAGATTAATCCTTACCAAGAAATTGATAAAACTAGCCAATTTATTGCTCAAATTTGTTTAGAATATGATGTTGTTATTTCTCGCCACTTTGTTTCTTTAGACAAATTTAAAACAGCTAATAACCCTTTTCTACATAACGTTAGAAAAGAAGGAATTATGATATGACATCTGAAGAAGGCTTTATCAAAAAAGCTAAAGAAAGTTTAACCGCTTCACAACTACTTGCTGAAAATCAACTTTATGATTTTGCTGGTTCAAGGGCTTATTACACAATGTTCTATATCGCAGAAGCCCTTTTATGGCGCGAAGGATTGGCTTTTTCTAGCCATGCTGCGGTTATTTCCGCTTTTGGTCGAGAAATTGCTAGACCAGGAATAGTCCCTCAAGAATTTCACCGCTATCTAATTGATGCCCAAGACAAGAGAACCCAAGCAGATTATAGTATTGATCAAGAGTCTAAACTAAGTCAAACTGAGGTCGAAGAACTCATTGAGCAAAGTCAACAGTTAATCAAATTGGCTGAAAACATCCTTAAAGATAACAATCTATCGAGATAGCTCGTACCCTCAATCCCAGGCTAGAATATTAACAAGCGTTTTCCATTAAGTTAGATCTGTCTTAATAATACGCTTTTTGAACTATATTAAATTTTAACTTGCCAATAACATCGTCACTGCTCTAGACTTCCTATCACCCTAACAGATTACTCTATCCCTGACCGAGGGACAATCTAAGAATCTGTCTATCTTCCTAGCTGTTTTGCTACCCTTATAACTGACAATAGAGAGTATCCCGTTTAGGAGATTCTTGCAGTGTCACCCCCAGATAGTATTCCTTTTCAAATTAAGCTGACCACTTCTCAGCAACATTCCCAACTAATTGCAGGGTTAGATGATTGGTTAGAGAGAGGTTTATTGTCTAACTCTGAGGTTACTTTAACTCTCAAGGGGGATGCGGATCATCCTGAATTAATCTCAGGTTTGGAGGTGTGGTTACAGCAGGGGCTAATTGATGATGTGACGGTGAGGAGGTTATGTCGTCATGCTTTGACTTGTCCTCTCCCTGTCCCAGAAGCTATACCTGTTTACGAAGAAATAAAACAACCTATCCCTGTTTTAGTTCCTGAACCCCAACCCCGAAAGCCGACTTGGTTAGAAGAACGTTGGCAATCTTTTCAGGCTGAGTTGAGTTTGCAATGGTTACTCTTTTTGGGAGTATTCATGGTGGTGGTGTCGTCTGGGGTTTTGGCTGCGAGTCAATGGGATGCTTTCTCTGCGGTGGGACAGTATGGGGTTTTACTTGGTTATACTCTCTGTTTTTGGGGGGTGAGTGTTTGGGCGATTGGTCAGGGTAATTTACCCCTTACGGCGCGAACTTTGCGGATGGTTGCTTTGTTGCTGCTACCTGTGAATTTTTGGGCGATGGATGGGTTTGGTATCGGTGTAGTGGTGGGAGTTATCGCTACTATCATTCTTAGTTTTATGGCTTTGGATATTGGTAAGCGGATTGAACATTTGCCACTTTTAAGTTATAGCTATTTGGCTTTAAGTTATTTGCATTGGGGTTGGGATATACCTGTTTTCCCTGTTATTGCGGTTTATCTCGGGGTTGGCGTTACGATGGGACTGTTCCTCTGGCGTAGGGTAAATTCGGATTTCGTTTTTTCTTTACTTTTCTATAGCTTAGGTATTCTCTTCTTTCGGGCTTTATTTGTGGCTGGGGTGGAGATTTCTCAGTTGGGTTTGGCGATTGGGGCGAGTGGCTGGTTGTTGTGGTGGGTGGGAAATGCTTCAGAGGGGCAAATTCTGCGTCAAAGGGTCGGGGGTGTTTTACTGTTGTTGGGGTGGTTGGTGACGGTAGGAAAGCCTTTTCCTTGGCAAGCTTTGGTTTTGAGTATTTTAGCTATTGCTATCTTTTGCCGTCGTTTGGGACGGGATTGGCTACGGAATGATTTTGTTGCGGTTTTAGTGTTGGGGTTGCAATCTCTCTGGTTATTTTGGGAGTTGATTCCTGATGGTTTACAAGGGGAAATAGTTAATACTGCAACTAGGGTTACGAATACAACCGCAGATCCTTATGCGCTTTTGAGTCTGGTTCTATTTCCTTATTTGGTTTTGATTGTTGGGGTTAGTGATTGGTTACATCAGCATCGCAAACATGATTTAGGTTTCTTTGGAGACGCGATCGCGCTTACCACTTCTCTTCTCCTAATCACGATCAGTTTTGTCAATCCTTTGTTACTAACCTTAACTCTATGCAACACCACGATTACGTTAGGGGTGATTACGCAACGACGCAGAGAATTTTTACCTTCGCCTCATTTTCTCGGTCTCAAATTCCTCATTTATCTGACTCATCTAACAGGATTACTAACTATTGTCGCTGTAATAGAGAATGGATTTCCTCAGCTTTCAGCGTCAGTGTGGGGACTTACCTTCTTAGCTTTAATGGTTATCGAGTGGGGATTTAGTCTTTTTAGTTATCAGAGTGATCAGTATTTAATTTGGGGTCGCAGTTCTTGGCACTTTGGTTTAGGATTAGCAGGATTAAGCTATAGTTTATTCTGGTCTGATCTCGGTTTTGCTAGTGTCCTTTGGCTAATTGCGCCCCTATTTTTAACGTTCCTCGCTTCTCAAACTACCACAGAACGCCGTCAAGTTGCAGCCCAATTTAGTACCGTTGGTTTGGTTGTAATTCAGCCTCTCGCGATCGCGATTAACACAGAACTAACTAACTTAACCCTCTTTACTTTTGGAATTGCTGGGGTAGTGATGTTCCTCAATACCTTCTACTTGCGACAAGTAACTGCTGCGATGATCGGGGTTGGTTTATGGTTAGGGTTGGAAGGCGTTATTTTATACCTGGTTTCTCCAGGGGTTGAGATTGCGTTAATTACTTTCGGAGTCACGATCGCGCTTTTATGGCTATTGCGTGACCGTTTACAGCAACAAGATCATGTTCTGGCGCAATTATACGCTAAAGCGATTGATCGTTGGGGGATTCTCCTCACAGGTATGGCTTTACTTTTGCTTACCTTCCATTCTTTCTTAGTTTATTGGGAAGTTCTTGATCCTTCTCTTGCTGTTCTCACAACAGGAATAATTATTTTTGGCGCGATTGTGTTTCGCCAATTTCACTCTCGTTCTGTAGTCGGAATCTATGCTTTAGGTTGGACTTTAGAAGTTATTGTCGCGGTCGCAGTCGGTTTAATCGACTCAGACTTAATTAACTTAGCCATTGCTAACTTAGTGTTGGGAATTGGGATACAGCTATTCGGTGACTGGTGGAAACAGCAAAAAAACACCAACTTATCACGGCATTGGCATATTATTCCTCTACTATATGGTAGTTTGGGGACAGCTTTACGGTGGGGAACGTTTACCCGTTGGACAGGCGTATTAACTCTCGCGATCGCGCTTATATTTATTGGTATAGGAAGACGTAGAGAAGGATTTAAACCCCTATTATATCTAGCCTTAATTGGAATTTCTCTTTCTGCTTACGAAACCCTCTTTTATCAATTTTCCTTATCTTCTGGTGGGTCAACAGGGGATGGTTTAATTCTCATGTCCGCTTTAGGGACAACTATCGTCTATGCTTATCGCTTGCTTTCCCCTTGGTTAAGACGTTATCTGCGTCTAAGTAACAACGAGTTGAAATTATTTGCTAACTTACATTGGTTAGGGAGTAGTTTACTCTTAGTCATCGCTACAACTTTCCCGATTGAAGCAGCAATAAATATCGGACTAATTACTGGAATTTTCTTAATCCAACACGCTTTTATAGAAGGACGAAATAATCCCAATCGTAACTGGGGAGAGGCTTGGGTCTATGCTGGCTTTCTGGAAGGTATAGGGATGCGGTGGTTTTGGCTGAGTCTCCCTATTGTCGAAATTATTGGGGATTCTCTGGTAATGTGGAAGGGTGCAATTGTTAGCGCGATCGCGTATTTCCTTTACATCCTTCCTTGGGATAATTGGGGCTGGTCAAAACGTCCTTGGCGAATTATTGCTTTACTAATTCCTTTAATCACAATTCTCGAAAATCCAACGAATAATCATCCCCTTAATTATCTTTTCATTTCCGCTTTTTATCTTGTTCCAGCTATACTTAATAAGCAAATACGCTATACCTACATCAGTGCTGTAATTCTCATTTGGTTAGGATTAATACTCGCCTCAGATTACGGATTAAGTGATCCGCTTTGTTATATCCTCCCTACTAGCTTAGGTATCCTCTACTTTGCCCAAATTGATCCTATATTTCGCAGTAGAAACCAACGTTCCTCCCGTCATTTATGGCGTTGTCTCGGAGTAGGAATTATTTGCTTAGTTGCCTTTTTAGGTCACTTAGAAACAGGGATAGTTCCAGGTATAATCACCCTAATCATTATCTTCGCTGGACTCGCTTTTAGAGTTCGTGCCTTCTTATATATTGGCACAATTACCTTTTTATTAAATGCAACCTATCAATTGGGAATATTAATCTTCGAGTATCCTTTCTCAAAATGGATCATCGGCTTATTAGTCGGAATCGCTTTAATTTGGTTAGCTGCGACCTTTGAAACCCGCCGTGAACAAATTAAACTACTTCTACAAGGATGGCTTGGAGAGTTGAACGCCTGGGAATAAGAAGGGAATGATGGGGTGATAGTGAGAGAGGAAGAAATATATCTGCTTTACAATGGGGAAAATGCCGAAAAATATAAGCAAAAATAGAGTTTTTAAAAACCGCCAACGAATTATTTTTATTTTCTCCTAATGAATACCGCTTCTGGTCAACAACCCGATCCCCAGTTACCCCCGACTACTGCGATTGAACAAGATCGCGCCTTAGAAGCTACAGCCGATAAATGGTATGAATATCCCATCAAAGCCCAACCTCATCATACCGATTATTCAGGAGTAGTCTGGCATGGAACTTATCTAACCTGGATGGAAACAGCGCGAGTTGAATGCTTACGAGAGTTGGGGATAGATTTTGCCGATTTAGTCGCCCTGGGCTGTGATTTACCCGTTGTCAATCTTGCAATCCGTTATCATCGCCCTGTCCGTTTGGGAATGAGTGCAGTAGTAAGAGCGCGTATAATTGAGTATTCTGGCGTACGCATGATTTGGGATTACCAGATCCAGTCTCTAGATAGAAAAACACTTTATATCTCGGCACAAGTTACTCTTGTTGCAATTGACGCAGAGAAAGGTAAAATCATGCGGAGATTTCCCGCTACTGTGGAAGATGCCCTAGTAAAGTGGAAAGGTTAGCTATTCTAGTACCTTAAAATTAGCGTTTAAAACAATAAATATTGTTAAGCTACAAGAAACAACTTTGATAAAAGACAATTAAGCTTGTCAACTTGAACCGATGACAAGTAGTGAAGAAAGAGAGACGAGATAATAAAGATTAGTCACAATGGAAATGATTATGCGCGATTTTCAAACCATCCAAAACAAAGCTTATGATGTAATTATTATTGGGGGTGGCGTAAATGGCGCTGCTGTAGCAAGAGATGCTGCCTTGAGAGGGCTAAAAACGATTTTATTGGAAAAGGGCGATTTTTCTAGTGGTACTTCGAGTTGGTCCACACGCCTAGTTCACGGTGGTTTGCGCTATTTGGAATACTTTGAATTTCACTTAGTACGGGAGTCTCTACGGGAACGAGAATTATTATTGAAAACCGCACCACATTTGGTTAAACCCTTATTATTAACCGTACCAGTTTATGGCGGTAGATCTCGCCCTCTCTGGAAAATTTGGGCAGGAATGATTCTCTACGATATCTTTAGCTTCGACAAAAGCTTACCCTCCCACCAGATGCTTCCTAAGCGTCAGATGAAGCAAGTTTTTCGTTCTCTTGACCCAGAAAAACTCAAAGGAGGGGCGCAATATTATGATGGTCAAGCTATCTATGCAGAACGGCTATGTTTAGAAAATATCATCTCTGCGGTAGATGCAGGGGCAACAACCCTCAACTATACAGAAGTAACCGAACTTCATCGTCAAGGTAATCGCCTCACCCACTTAAGCTGCAAAGATATTCTCACAGGAGAAGAATTTACCGTCAAGGGAACAGAGAATGCCGTAGTGGTTAATACTTCTGGTCCTTGGGTTGATCAAGTTTGCGATCGCGCTTTTGAAGACAATACTGATACTAAAGCCAAAATCAGCAAAACCAAAAAAATTGGCGGAACAAAAGGAAGTCATATTATCGTAGATACCTTTCCTGGTGCGCCATCTAGTGCCTTATATGTCGAAGCCAAAACCGATGGTCGCCCCTTCTTCATAGTCCCCTGGTTAGGAATGTATCTAATTGGCACAACAGATCTACGTTATCAAGATGGCTTAGATGATGTCAAAGCCAATGACGAAGAAATAGACTATCTCCTCCGAGAAACTAATTTCATCGTTCCTAACGCTAAGTTGAACCGCGACAGTATTCGCTTTACCTACTCTGGTGTTCGTCCGCTTCCCAACGAAGAAGGAAAAGATCCAGGAAGTGTCACTCGTCAACATATTATCCATGACCATAGTAGCGAAGGCGTTAATAACCTCCTCTCCCTCATTGGCGGTAAACTGACAACCTTCCGTCACGTTGGCGAAGAAATAGTTGATGAAGTTTACAATAAACTCTATTCCCATCAAGGACGTTCCGCCCCCCCTTGTCCAACGGAAGATTTACCCCTACCTGGGGCAATTCACATTAATGATCCAATGATCGCCCAAGCATTAACTGACTATCAAGATTACCTTCCCCAAGAAACAATTGCCTATTTATTTAGCATTTACGGGCGTAGGGCGCAGGAAGTATTAGAGTTAGTTCGTGAAGATGCAGTCCTTCGTGAACCTCTTAGCCCTCAAAGAACTGAAATTAAGGCACAAGTTGTTTATTCGGTTAAATCCGAGTTTGCTTATTGTATCGCTGATATCCTCCGTCGTCGCACGACAATCGCCATGCAAGGGGAATATGGTTATGATACCCTAGAAGCCGTAATAGAAGTCTTAGAAAGCCACTGCGGTTGGACAGAGGCAGAATGCGATCGCGCCCTGGCAGAATATTATCAGTATATGGAACAAAACTGCATCCCTGATTACGAATTAAACAAAAGCCAAACTGTCAAAGAACAAGAACTGATCAATAGCTAAAAAGAAAAAAGGCGGGCAAAATGCCCGCATCCTCTAAATATCATTTTTCAAAATAGTTGATTATTTTTTAATATCGTTTAACGCCTCACCCAACTCTTCTTCCACAGTTTTCCCTTCAGAGTTTTCAGGACGATTCATTTTCTCTGCATCTGCTGTACCTTGAATTGCATTTAAGCCTCCACCACTGGTTTTTTGTTTGGCTTCTTTATTCTGAGGACTAGGTTCACCAGATTGAATGATTTTTTGCGATTCTTTTTCAATACCCAGAAGTTGGTCTTCTCCTTTGTAAGGGCTACTTTGCTTTGCATTAGCTGGCATTGCCTGAGAGACAAAAACCATAGTACAAACGATAAATACCAATAATAAACGAGTTAAAGTTGAACGAATAGCTTTCATAGAGAAGTTCTCCTTCTTAAATTTTCCTTGATTTAGCTTTTAAAAGGTTAGCAAATCTATACTTGGTAGTCATCTATACAAAGTTATATATCTCAGAACTTATTTAAGATTTTCGAGGCGAATACGAGGATCAACAAATTTTAGGGCAATATCCGCCAGCAAATTACCAATAATCAGCATAACTGCCCCCATAATCAGACTTGCCATTACTAAATAAATGTCTTGGGCAATGACCGCTTGTAAAATCAATCGACCTAATCCAGGCCAGTTGAAGAAAAATTCAGCAATAAATGCCCCACCTAGTAAACTAGCGAACTGAAAGCCCAAAAGAGTAATTAAGGGGTTAATCGCATTGCGCAAAGCATGAACATAAATAACTTTATTTTCTGGTAAGCCTTTTGCCCGTGCGGTTTGAATATAGTCTTGGCGCAGGACATCAAGAAGTTCCCCCCTTGTTAAGCGTTGCAGTCCAGCGAAACTCGTAATACTTAAAGCCAGGGTCGGTAAAATCATATGCCAAGCGATATCTAGGACTTTACCTATCGGGGTCAAATCTGCATGGTTAATACTGGTCATACCCCCAACTGGAAATAAAGGGGAGGTCAACTGAGCAAAAATTAGTAATATTAAAGCAGTGATAAAACTCGGGAAGCCTTGCCCAATATAGCTAGTGACGCGCAAAACCCTGTCAGTGAGTTGATTTTGACGTACAGCCCCAATTACACCTAACGGAATCGCGATCGCCCAAGTAATTATAATCGAAGATATTGCTAAGAGTAGAGTGGCAGGAATTCGTTCTAAAATCAATGAAGAAACAGGGCGAAAATAGACAAAACTTGTGCCAAAGTCAAAGCGAGTCACCACTCGCCACAACCACCGCCCATACTGAACAATAGGCGGTTTGTCTAAACCAAATTGTAGTTTTAGTTCTTCAATCCGTTCTGGGGAAATTTGCGGATTCTGGCGAAGGGTATCAAGATAATTTCCAGGGGCAAGCTGAATAATCAAAAAACTGAGGGCAGAGGCGAGAAGCAGAGTTAGCAACGCTTGGAGTAAGCGTTTGGCAATATACAAGGTAGTTTCGTCTTGCGCTATGCCCTGAATACCTTCATAGGTGTTTTGCAGCCGTGTTGATTGAAATCTACTTTTTGCCATAACCCTTAATTAGTAAATTCAACTAATAATTCATTAAAGTAACAATCGGAACATCGGGTAACTGTTTGCGCCCTTTTAAAGCGTCAAGTTCAATGATAAAGGCAAAACCCAAAAGGTCACAGCCTATCGTTTTTACTAAATCTGCTGTCGCTTTTGCTGTTCCTCCTGTGGCAATTAAATCATCAACAATAAGGACTTTTGATCCTGGTTCTAAGCCATCTTGGTGAACTTCTAGGGTATCTGTGCCATACTCTAGATCATATTTAATACTATGGACAGCAGCGGGTAGTTTACCTGCCTTACGGACGGGGACAAATCCTGCCCCAAATTTATAAGCTAGAGTTGGGGCAAAAATGAACCCTCTTGATTCAATACCAAGAATATAGTCTGGTAAGAAGCCTAGCTGTTCACATTTTTCATGAAGGCTATTAATTGTATACTGTAAGCCTTCAGGGTCTTTGAGTAAGGTGGTAATGTCTCGAAAGAGAATACCTGCTTTGGGAAAGTCGGGAATATCGCGGATTAAACTTTTGAGTTCCATCAATTCTTTTTGTGCTGCAAAACTCTACTCAGAAAATCCTACACTATTGCTTGGAATATTTTTGTTTTTCTAAATAGCAACCCAGATTGTTAAACTTTTAATTTAGTGAATGGCTGATAATTCTCGCGATTGAGATCAGGTCAAGATATAAGTTTGTATCATTGAGATAGTGGTTTCAAATTCTATCTAGTTACAACTAGAAACTATTATACTTACTAGACCCATTCAAAATATCCGCCTGTACCTAAAATTAAAAGTATTGTTAATTCAATGAGTCATTCTGTAAGCGTTACGCCAGATTCTAACCCTGCTGTTCAGCCCAAACCTCTGATTTTGGAAAGTTTGGGTAATCCCCCGACTGAGAGTTGTTCTCGACAAACTCAGCAAAGTATTGATTTAATGATGTTGGCTTTGGAGGCGTTAGAACTTGGGGGGACGGAAAAAATGCTCGCGATCGCGAAAGAACTAGAGTTAGAAAGTATCATTAAAAATAGGGTGACATTCTGGCGATTGCGTTGTACAAACCCCTGGCGTAGGACTCATTTCCGCCGTTCCCTCGAAATTGATGAAGCGAAAGCCTTAGTTTTCATCACCTGTCATCGGGCTAGACAATTAACAGTCTTGGTAAGACAACTATTACAAGCAGAACAGCAGCTACGAGACAAAGGGCTGCCCCTAGAAAATCATTTTCGTCTTTCAGATTATTTGGAACGTTTTCGGGCGCATTTCCGCAGTCGCATGAACCCACGACGGGCTAAAATTGCAGTTTACCTGGCTTCAGAAGAAAAGTTGAATGAACTAGCTTTATTACTCCTCAATCAGCTACTATTTTGCACGGGAACACAAGGAACGCAAAGATTTTGGATTAGTTTGTTTGATGGGGAGGTCTCATGAGTATTCAACGACAATATAGTTTGCCCAATTGCACTTTAATGATTGAAGGGATGAGTGATGACACTATCCCCAGCGATCATCAACGACCATTATTATCAATTGTAGTTAATGCCGAATGTCGCTTTCAGGGCATAGCCACAACTCTCAATGGCGGTAGGGCTTTTCTAGAGAGTCTTATTCATTCAGTAAGTGCTTATACTCAGGAGTTTCTCAGCGGGATCTATCATCCGCAGGAAAATCAGGGCTACGGGGTACATTTTGAACGACTTGAGACTAATCATCTCCATCGCTTAATTTGGCAACCAGAAGCTGAACAGAATGGCAATAAGCTTAAACCAATCACCCTCGACTTGACAACGGTACAGTTATTTGATCTCCTTGAAGCAGTTGATCAATGTGTGGCGGACAGTAACACCCTCCCAGATATTGCTTTAGAAATTGCGCCATTATCGCGTCGTTATCGGACTTCCGAAGCCCCAACAGCAGAAAAATTTGCCCCCGCAGCTTTAGGTATATCGGGTTTACTTCTTGTCGCCTCTGCTTTGTTCTTTCTCCCTGTGCCAGAAGTGCGCG